>DATBKW010000176.1:0-13901 GCA_036555665.1 Solirubrobacteraceae bacterium
CTGCTGCGCACCGCGCGCGAGCAGCGTTGGTACGACGACCTCGTCGCCGCGCTGTGCTGAGTCAGCGCTCGCGCCACGCGCGGATCGCCGCGCGCGCCGGCGACGGGCGCAGGTGGCAGGACCGCGGCGAGAGCCCGACGCGCCGCAGCGCTGCGCGGCAGGCGGTGACGTCGTAGGGGATCGCGAAGAAGCGCGCTTCGCGCGTGTCGAGGTCGAGCACGGCGAAGCGCGCCCGCGCCCGCAGCTCGCGCGACTGGCCGACCGCGCCCGGGTTGAGCAGCACGGCCTCGCCCGGCGGCAGCGCTAGAGCACCGTCGGCGCGCATGCGTCCGGACCTGCGCCCGTACGCAAGGGTTCTGTGCGTATGGCCGAGCACCAGCAAATGCGCGTGTTCGCGGTCCTCGAGGAGCGCCAACTCGGCGGCCGCCTGGGGGCCCGTCGTCGTGTACTGCTGGGGGTCGTCCAGCGAGCCGTGCGCCACGCGCACGCCGCCGGGCGCCGTGGCCGTCCGTGGCAGGGCCGCGAGGAAGGCGCGCTCGTCGGCGCCGAGCACCTCGCGCGTCCAGCGCAGGCTGTCCTGTGCCAGGGCGATGCACCGATCGTCGGAGAGTGCGCCGAGCGCGATGAGGTCGTGGTTACCGGCGGCGCACGTCGCGGCCAGTTCGGCGACCGCCGCCACGCATTCGTTGGGGTACGGCCCGTAGCCGACGAGGTCGCCGGCGACGACAAACTCGTCGACACCCTCGCGCTCGATGGCGCTCAGCACCGCGCGCAGCGCGTCGAGGTTGCCGTGCACGTCGGCGATGACCCCGTAGCGCATCGCGTCAGAAGTCCAGGCCGCGGCGCGCGAGCAGCCACTGCACGCGGTCGCCGGCCCGCTCAGCCCTTCGTTGCCTCACGCGCGCCGAGGCCGCCCGCGACGACCAGCGAGACGACCGCCAGCATGCCCCAGAAGTCGCGATTGTCGTTGATGTTCCCCGAGACCTGTACGGCGAGCAGGTTGAACACGAAGACGGCCAGCAGCGTGTAGACGAGTCCCTGCTCGCGACTCTGCGCGGGTAGTCGCCACGCCAGGCGGAAGAGCCCGACGAGGGCCCAGATCACCGCCCACACGACGACGAGCAGCGCGGCCAGTCCCAGTTCGGCCCACAGCTCGAGGAACAGGTTGTGCGGCCATTTCGCCGTCGGGTTGACGATGCTGAACGAGCCCACGCCGGCGCCGCGGATCGGATGGCGGTCGATGAGCTGGAAGGCCTGCTTGGCCGTGAGGTAGCGGTCGTTGGACCTGAAGGTCGCCACCGGATCGCGGGCGGCCTCCGACAGCCGCTCGCTCGATGACTTCGGCAGCGAGACGAACGGGACGACGGCCACGCTGACGGCGGCGATGGCGAGAACCGGTGCCACGTGACGGGGGACCCGGATCAGCCAGACGGCCAGTGTCACCGTCAGCGCCAGCGCGAAGCTCAGAAGCGGCCCGCGCGAGCCGACCGCGGCGGCGATGGCGATGAAGCCCGCCGCCAGCGCCGCCGCGGGAAGCCGCCAGCGCGCGCGGCCGCCCAGCGCGCTCAGCAAGAGGATCAGCGCCGCGATGCACAGCAGCCGCGAGGTGCCGATCGTGTTGTCGCCGGCCAGGCGGCCGGTGTCGACCGAGGGATGCGCGAGCCCGAGCAGCGCGACCGGCACAGCCACCGCCACGGTCCAGTTGAAGAAGCGGCGCAGGTCGTCCCAGGACTCGAAGAGGAAGAACGGCGCACCGATGGCCAGCATCGTGACGGTCAGGTAGTTGGTGACCTTCTCGCTGCCGTATGCGTGCGCGGTGGTCCATCCGAGGCTGATGGCGAGGCTCAGTGCGACGACCGCGATGGTGAGCGCGAACACGTAAGGAACCGCCCGCACCCTCCCCGCCACGAGCCGAATGCCGCAGACGAGGGCGAGCAGCATGCCGAGCAGGAGCGTCGCGTCGACGGGCAGCGCCTTGACGACCGCCTCGTTCTTGAAGAGTCCGATGACCAGGTACAGCGAGAACAGCGCGAGCGGCTCGCGCAGGAAGAACAGGGCGATCAGCAGGGCCGCGGGGAGCGCGATAGCCATCGGGCCGGCCGTGACGGCGGCGGCCGCCGCCACGCAGACCACTCCGGCGCCCAGCAGTACCTCGGCGCGCCCGGGCGACGCCGACGTGGACAAGCGCGGTGCCAGCGCTCGGGCGCTCATCTACCCTCGAGATCGAGGGCGAACTGCAGGTCGCTGTCATGGAGGTCATGACCCCCCCACTGATCCCAACCGACCCAGCCGCTGCCGTCGTTGAACTGAGCGTATCCGCCGTTGTAGTACGTGTCGGGAGCGAAGCCATATTCCGACCCCTTCCTGATCGGGAAGGCCTCGTAGGCGCCGGCACTCGCCGCGGAGGCGGTCAGCGCGAGTTGGGTGCCCGCCGGCACCGGCACCGGGGTTGCGAAGCGCACGTGCACCCACCCGGCATTGGCCGTCGGCACCTGGGCCGCGGGCACCGACACCGACGCGAGCACCGCGCCGTCGTTCTGGACGAGGCCGAGCACGAGCGGGTCACCGCTGCTGCCGTCACGCTTCAGGCGCAGCCACGCGCCGGCGATGGTCCAGCCCCCGGAGGGAGCCCGCAGGAGCTGGCGGACCCCCGCTGTGCCGCCGATCGGCTTGGGGTCCCAGACCTCCATGTAACCCATCCCCGAGTGCTGGCCGGGCCGGGCCCCGACGACGTCGAGGATCGGCAGGTAGTACTCGTGCGGGGCCGAGCGGCGCGGGAGCCAGCGCGCCGAGCCGCCGCCGTCGCTCTCGAGGACGGCGAGGCCCTGCGGGACGCCGGGGCCGTGACCCAACCGCGATGCCGAGTACATCGCGTTGATCGAAACGTAGTTGTGCACCGGGTCGCGTGCCACGTTGGAGAAGACGACGTTGTAGAGGCGCCCGGCGGTGACGCGCGCAGGCTTGCTGAAGCGCACGAGCGGAAAGAAGCCGCGCTCAGCGGGCCGGAAGGTGGCCGAGGCCAGGGCCCGGCCCACCGGCACATGCGGCCGCCGCCCGGAGTCCGCCTGTAGGACCACGCGCATCGTTCCCATGTCGCCGAGGCTGTAGCCCGACCTGCCGTGGACGTTCTTGATCACGTAGCAGCGGATAGCCACCACCGAGCCGGTCCACATCGCGCGAAAGCGGAAGGCGAGCGCGGTGTGGCCGGGCCCCCCGATCACGGTGTTGCCCAGCGAGTCGGACTGGGCCTGTGCTCCCGCCTGATAGGAGCGGGCCGACGCGGACTGCGCGACCGGCGGATCCGCGGCACTGCTCGCATGCCCCGAGCCGTTGCTCGAGCACGCCGACACCGACAAGATCACCGCCACCAACCCCAAAGCGGTTGCGAAGACCCGAGGCATCACCGCGAGCGTACCGCTCGCCACGCTTTGTCGAGCCACCTTCCGGGTCGTCATCGCACCCGGCCGATCGACGTCTCGAGCAGCTCCATGATCGCCGCGGCCTCGCGCCCGTCCGGCGCCACGTCGGTCGGGAGGTTGACGATCTCCGAGGCCACCCGCTCGGCCACGGGATGCTCGGCGCGACGAAAGCCCCAGGGCGTGAGGTCGCCGGCGATCGGATACAGCGGCGAGTGAAACCAGTCGCCGAGAAGGATGCCGCGGCGGGTCGCCTCCGCGACGAACGCCTCGCGCTCGGCAACGCGCAGGGGATAGCGGAGGAAGGCATGCTCGACCCCGTCGGGCTCGCTCGCCGGCGTGCGCCCGTGCGCGATGAGCCAGGCCGAGTAGCGCTGCGCCACCGCGCGTCGCCTGCGGATTCTCCCGGCCAGTGTGGCCGTCCGCCGCGCCGCCAGGCGCGCCTGAAAGTCGGACATGCGGACGACGAACTCCGCGGGCATGTCCGTGCCCTCGAGCTCGTCGCCGCCGGACGAGCCCGGGACCAGGCCGGCGCGGCTGATGACCCGGTACGTCGAGCGGCCGGCCCGCAGCGTGCGGGGGGTCGCGATCCGCTCGCGAGCGAACAGCATCGTCCCCAGCAGCACGCGATCGCGGGCGCGCGGCTCGGCGGCGGCGCGCTCCTGCGCCGAGAGCCCCGCCGCCAACGCCGGATCGGGCGTGACCGCAATCCCGCCGAGCCCGGTCGAGATGGGCTTGCTCCACTGCGTCGAGTAGAAGGCCGCCGAGGCCGCAGCGCCGTTGGGCCGGCCGCGGTAGGTGCCGCCGAGCCCGTGCGTGCAGTCGTCGACGACGACGGCGTCATATGGACGCGCCACCTCGGTGAGCGCGTCGAGGTCCGCCGACAGACCAAAGGTGTTCTGGGCGAGGACCACGCGGGTGCGAGGGCTCATCGCGGCGGCCACGGCGGCCGGATCGGCGTTGTAGGCCGTCTCGTCGATGTCCGCGTAGACCGGCGTCGCGCCCGTGTAGATGACGGCGTTGGGCACCGCGACGCACGTGAAGGCGGGCACGACGACCTCGTCGCCGGGGCCAACACCGAGGGCGCGCAGGATGGCGTAGAGCGCGACGCGCCCGCGCCAGAACAGCGTGACATGCTCCGGCGGCACGCCGATGAGGTCCCCCATCGCCATGCGCAGGTCGTCGCGCGCGGTCACCGCTCCTCGCCCAGGAGGATCTCGGAGAGGCCGTCGGCCAGGCGCCCGTAGTCGTGGCGCTCCTCGACGTACGCGCGCGCGTTGGCCCCGAGCCGCTCGCGCTCGGCCGGCGGGCTCGCCGCCAGCGATCGGATCGCCTCCGCGAGCGCGGCCGGGTCCTCCGGTGGCACGGTGCGCCCGCAGTCGGCCTCGCGGACGGGCTGGTTGGCTGCGTCCGCCGCGAAGAGCACCGGCCGGCCGGCCGCCATGTAGTCGTAGAGCTTGTTCGGCGAGACGCCGAAGCGGTACAGCGAGCTGCGCCGGTAGCCCACGTAGCACGCGTCGAACAGCTCGAGCGCCGCGGCGACCTGCGGCTTGGGGACCGGCCCTACGAAGCTGAGGTTGCGCAGTCCGGCGGCGCGCGCGGTGAGCTGGTCGCGCTCGGGGCCATGGCCGACGACGACGATCTGCGCCTCGTCGGGCTCGAGGAGCCGCGCCGCGTCGACGAGCGTCTCGAGCACGTTCGCCCGCCCGAGCGTGCCGACGAAGCCGACGGTGAACACGCCGTCGCGCACGGCCGCGCGCACGGCGTCCGGCGTCGCGCCGTTGGTCGGCGGACCCGTCAGCTCGATGCCGTTGGGCACGTAGTGGAACTTCCGTGGGTCCATGCCACGGGAGACCATGTGGTCGGCCGCCGCCGGCAGCACCGAGACCACGCGGTCGGCCTTGCGGTAGCCGTAGTCCTCAAGCCACTGCATGAACATGACGAGCGGGTGCCAGGCCGGCAGCCCGCCGAGCTCACGCAACGTCAGCGGCCAGATGTCGCGCACCTCGAAGACCAGCCGGGCGCCGAAGCGGCGCGCCCACCGCGAGGCGACCGGCAGCGGGAAGAGCGACGGGGACGAGACGAGGATCGCGTCGGGCGCCGGCAGCCGTGTTACGGGAAGGCGCTCCAGACGCAGCGCGAACGCCGCCATGTTGACAACGCGGCCGATGCTGACGGCACGCTCGTAGCGCGGGCCCGCGACCCAGCAGTAGGTCATGCCGTCGATGGGCTCGAGGGTGAAGGGCCGCGAGACCTGTGGCGGCGCGGTGTAGAGATGCGACCAGCTCCCGGACATGACGATGACCGTGTGGCCACGCTGCGTCAGCCCTCGCGCGAGGTGGTAGTGCCGGTACTCCATGCCGTGGCGAGGCGATCCGGCGTACTGGTTGACGATCCAGACCACGGATGAAGCGGCTGGATTGCTGATGGCGACGACCTCCCCCCGCAGCGTGCAAAGCGACCCCCGGGCCCGAGCGGCAGCGTCATTATATGGGCGCATGCAGGCCGGCTATCCGGACCGATTCATGGAGCTCTTCGAGCGGCGGGGGGAGCCGGCCACCGTGGTCAACGGGGCGATCTTCAAGCTCTACGACGGCATGGTCGTCCCCTTCGGCCCGGCCGACGCGGACTATTCCCTGCCGACCGAGGAGGGGGCGCGCATCCTGCGGATGCTGGGCGGCAGGGTGCTGCGCACCACGACCGGCTTCTCGCGCAACGGCGCCGCGTCGGATTGGTATGCAGTCATCTGCCGGAAGTTCCGGCCGGTCGACGAGATCTCATCCTCGAACATGCGCAGCAAGCTGCGACGGGGCCTGCGCAACTGCGAGGTGCGCAGGATGTCGTGCGACGAGCTCGCCACCGCGGGCTACGAGGTCTACCGACGGGCGTTCGACCGCTACCAGGGCACGGACAGACCCGTCTCGCAGCGTGCCTTCGCCGCCCATGTGATGGCGGGCGAGGGCTTCGACGACGTCATCGAACACTGGGCGGTGACGACCGACGGCGAGCTTGGCGGCTACAGCACCACGTACGTGTTCGGAGCCACAGAGGCCGCATACTCCGCGCTGAAGTTCCACCCCGACCACCTGCGCAGGTACGCCGCGTACGCGCTCTTGCACACCATGAACGAGCATTATCTGATCGAGCGCGGCGTGGCGTACGTCAACGACGGCTTCCGGTCGATCCTGCACGCCAGCGAGCTGCAGGATTTCCTCGAGCGCAACTTCGCCTTCGAGAAGGCCTACACGGGGCTCGCCGCGTCTTATCGCCAGCCCTACGGGGCGTTGGTCCGCGCGACGTTTCCGTTTCGCAAGGTCATCGGGAGGCTCGACGAGCGCGCCCGGGCCATCTACGAGCTCGAGCGCGTCGCGCGGGCCGCACGGATGCGGGCGTAGTGGGTCTTCTCGTGACGTTGCGCCGGGAAGCCCGGGATGCCGGCGCCGCCAGGCAAGGACGGGGCACCGACGGCGAAGCCGTTGGTCCCGAAGATCGTTGCGAGAAGGCCCACTAGGTGTCGGTCCGCGGGGCCCCGAGACCCGAGTCCACTGACGACGGGGTGGCGGCATTCAAGCCGCCGTCGGTTGCGGCGGGTGGGCTCGAAACGCTGATCTTCAAGTCGGCGGAGCTCATCTCACAGGTCCTGCTGGTTGTGCTCACCGGCCGGCTGATGGGCCCCGCGGGACGCGGGATCTACGCCTTGGCGTCGCTCAGCGTCGGCCTGTGCCAAATCCCGTTCGGGTCGGTGTGGATCGCCAACGCGGTCGAACTGTCACGCAAGCGTGCGACGCCGCGCGAAGTGTTCGGGGTGTCGATGGTGGTCGCGGTGGGCGGCGGCGTGCTCACGAGCATGGTGGCCCTCGCGATCTCGCCCCTGCTCGGAGACCGCTGGTGGGTCCTCGCCCTGCCGTCGCTGATCACCCCGTTCGTGCTGCTGCGGGCCTACGAGGAGGGGATCTGGCAGGCGCTCGGCCACGTGCGCGCGGTCAACGTGCTGCGACTGGGCCGCGCGTCGCTGCCCTTCCTGTTCATCCTGCCGCCGCTGCTGGCCAACGCCTCTACGCGGATGACGATCGTCATCTGGGAGTTGGCGTTCGTGGTCCTGGCCATCACGGCCTGGTTCCGGCTGCGTGTGTTCATCGGTGGCCCACGCTTTCCGCGCGACCGCGCCATCTACCGGCGCGTGACGACCTACGGGCTGACGATCTCAGGCTTCCGGACCGTCGAGGTCCTCAACGAACGCAACGGGCTGATCGCGCTGGCCGTCTTCTCGAGCGACGCGGCCGTGGGCGTGTACTCCATCGCCGTGGCCGCGACCGAGGTCCTGCTGCTGTCCACCAACGCGCTGGCGATCAGTACGTTCAAGCGGATCACCAGCGACTCGCGCGAGGCCTCGGTCGATCTCAGCGTCCGGACCGTGCGCCACAGCGTGCTGCTCGTGGCAGCGGCAACCGCCGTCGTGATCCCCGTGGCGTACGTGGCGATCCCGTGGATTCTCGGGGAGGGCTACGGCCAGGTGCCTCTGCTGCTGCTCCTGCTGACACCCAACGTGATGTGCCAGGCCGCCGTCCTGCCGCTGTACTCGTTCTTCCAGGTGCAGGCCCAGAAGCCCGCGTCGATGTACCGGATGGTGGGGGCGGCGCTGGTGACGAATACGGCGCTGAACATCGCGCTCGTGCCCGTCTGGGACGAACGCGGCGCGGCGGTGGCCGCGTCGGTGAGCGGGATCGTGGCCGTCGTCGTGGCCTTCCGCGCATTTGCGGAGGTCTCACACGCGCGTCTGGCGGACATGTGGCCGCGCCGCTCGGACATCGGCGCCTACGTCGGTCTCGCGTCGTCGCTGCTCGGCCGCGTTCGGCGCGAGACGTGATGCTCGGGGGTGCGCTCGCCCTCGTGATGGGCGACGTGGACCTGGTCCGCGCCCTTGGCATGGCCGGCATCGCCAGCGCGTTCTTCGGCTTCGACGACGACGCGGCGCGCTTCTCGCGGTACGTGCGCACGTCGCTGCCGTGGATCGACCAGTGGCAGCGCCAGGAGCAGCTGACGGACGCGCTGCTCGCGCTCGCACGGTCCCAGCCGCAGGCGCCGGTGCTCTTCCCGCAGACCGACGCCGCGGTACTGCTCGCGTCGCGCCATCGCGAGCGGCTGGGCGAGCGCATGCGCCTGATGCTGGCCGACCGCGACCTGATCGACCAGCTCCTCGACAAGGCGCGCTTCGAGACGCTCGCGGCGCGCCACGGCCTGCCGGTGCCGCCGGCCCAGCACCTGCCGTCGGCGTCCCGGCCGCCGGAGCTCGAGGTGCCGTTCCCGCTCATCGTCAAACCGCTCACGCGGACGCCGGCGTGGACCGCCGTGGCCGGGGCGAGCAAGGCGCTGCCGGTACTCCGGCGTGAGGACCTCGAAGCACTGTGGCCGCGGCTGGCGGGCGCCGGAACCGAGCTCCTCGCCCAACAGCTCATCGCCGGGCCGGAATCGCGGATCGAGAGCTACCACGTCTACGTCGACGCCTCGGGGTCGATCGCCGGCGAGTTCACCGGCCGCAAGATTCGCACCTTCCCGCGCGCCTACGGGCAGAGCACCGCCGTCGAGGTGGCGTGGGTCTCCGATGTGGCCGAGCTCGGCCGGGAGGTCGTCGAGCGGCTGGGTCTGCGCGGCGTTGCGAAGGTCGACTTCAAGCGCGACGACCGCGGGGGGCTGCATCTGTTGGAGATCAACCCGCGCTTCAACCTCTGGCATCACCCCGGCGCGGTCGCCGGGGTCAACCTGCCGGCGATGGTCTACGCGGATCTCACGGGCGGCGAGCGGCCGCCGGCCGCGCGCCCGCACCGGCGCGTCGTCTGGTGCGATCCGCTGCAGGACCTGCGGGCGATCCGAGCGGACCGCATCGCGCCGCTCGCCTGGCTGCGCTGGCTGGCCGGGTGCCGGGCGATTTCCGGGCTGGCGTGGGGGGACCCGCTGCCCTTCCTGCGCGGCAAGCTGTGGGCGGCCGCGTGGCGGCGCGCTAGCGCGTTCGCGCCTTGATGTGCTGCAGGCCGGACCGCGCCGCGAGCACGGCGCGGACGGGCGGCTTCATCCGTGTGACGCTCAGGTAGGGCGTCTGCCGGGCGCCGAAGCCGCGGAAGAACCGCTCCACCGGCCGGAGCATCGAGCCGCGGAAGTCGAAGACGTCGGTGTGTTCGCGCGCGCGTGTCAGCGCCTCCCACGCGAGCAGGCTGCTCGCACCGCTCGTGCGCAGGTGCGGGTCGGCGCCCGCGAGCAGGTAAAAGGCGCCCTGCACGTCCCAGACCACCCACGCGACGGCGTGGATCCGGCCGGCCTCGTCGCGGGCGAAGAGCATCGAGCCGGCGCCACGCGCCGCGCAGGCTGCTTCCAGGCGCCCGAGCTTGTCGACCGAGTGCGGCGTCGGGAGATGCTGACGTGCGTAGGTGCGCGACAGCACGTCGTGGAAGCGGTCGACGCCGAGATCGGCGACGACCTCCACCCGCCGGCGCGCCTTACGGATCTCGCGGCGGATGTTGTCGCGCAGGCCCCACCACAGCGTGTCGGTCGGGTCCAGGGCGTCGAGGCGATAGGTGTAGCGCACCTCGAGGTGATAACCGGCCCAGCGGAAGGGCAGCGCGTTGAGCATCGCCGGCGAGAACTGCTGCGAGAACGCCCACGCCGGCGGGAGCTGGGCCTCGAGATCGGCGAGCAGTTCGTGCTGGCGCGAGAGGGCGCGCGCCGGCTTCGCGCTCGAGGGCTCGACCCATGGGCCGAGCGTCTGCGTGAGGCTGGACTGGGTGAGCATTCGCACGCGCCGGCGACCGCGCACGACGAAGGGCAGCCGTGCGACGACCCGCCCCGCGTGCTCGCAGGTGACCTCGCCCCAGTGCCCCGGCGCCACGGCGTCCAGCCACCAGGGCTGCTGGAAGATGGCGTATGCCCGTTCGGTTTCTCCCGGCGCGGGATTCCGGGTGATCGGCGCTTCGGTGACGACCGCCATGGGGACGCTTCTCACGCTAGCGCGCGTAGGCATCCGAGGCGCCACCAGCCGACCGTTGACGCGCCGGATTGCGCCGCCGCGCGTTCGTTATCAACCGGCGGCCGCGCGCCGCCTGGCGACCTCGTCGATCTGCTCCTCGGCCTTCACGGCCGGCAACTCGTGCTCGGTCGCCGGCAACGGGTCGAGGCCATACTTCTCGGGATGGCGCTCGACGTCGGCGGAGGCCCGCTCGTACTCGCCGACCGTCCCGATGTCGTACCAGTCGGCATCGGTCTGATACGCGGCGACGCGCTCGCCGGCCTCGAGCAGCCTCAGCACGAGATCGGGGAACTGGCAGATGCCCTCCGGCAGGTAGTCCAGCGCGCGCGCGTCGTAGACGTAGGCGCCCATGCTGACCTCGTAGCGCAGCGAGGGCTTCTCGATGTAGTTGTTGACGAACCCGCCCTCGGCCTCGATGACGCCGAGGTCGATGCTGACCTTCTTGCCGCGCATGGCCACGGTCAGGGCCGCGCCCTGCTCCTTGTGGTGCTCGAACAGCGCGCGGTAGTCCAGCGTGGTCAGGACATCGCCGTTGACGACGATGAAGCTGTCCTCGAGGTCCGGCACGGTGGCAAGCGCGCCTGCCGTGCCCAGCGGCTCGTTCTCCCAGTGGAAGGCAAGCCGGACCTCGGGCGGGATGTCGGCGTTGGCGAGGTAGATCAGGATCAGCTCGCCGAGGTGGTTCACGCACAGGTCGATGTGGTCGACACCGGACCGCACGAGCGAGCGGATGATGTGCTCGAGCACGGGTCGATCGCCTATCGGAACCAGCGGCTTCGGGATCACGGTCGTGTACGGCCGCAACCGCGTGCCGAGTCCTCCGGCCAGGATGACTGCTCTCATCTCGGCCCCCCCATCGATGTCGAGCACTGCCGAGCGCGTTCCTGCGCTCTGCACCCGCTCATTCCCCCGGTCTCCCCCTTGTCTAGACCTGCGCAAAATCTGCAGCGAAGCTCATAC
The DNA here is from genome assembly GCA_036555665.1 of Solirubrobacteraceae bacterium. GTDB lineage: Bacteria > Actinomycetota > Thermoleophilia > Solirubrobacterales > Solirubrobacteraceae > JAOPZW01. Next base: position 11,395 of record DATBKW010000176.1, read on the forward strand.
CCGAGAGTACGGGTCCGAATCGTCCTGCGGGAGATTTTTTGGTGTCTTCGCGCGAGCAAGCCGACAGAATCCGAAACCCGCTTCCGGTGTAAAGGACGCGGTAGCCGGGCAAAGATTCCCGCCCAGCGGTGTTCCTACTGCTCGTCGGACTCACTCGTAGACGATGAAATCCGGCCGCGGCTGAAGCGCGAGCACGGAGCGCGGCGACATGAGGTTGGTGTCCTCCTCGTAGAAAAGCTTGTAGCCGCGGTGGAAGTGCGTGCCGTCGTGGGTGAACTGGTGGTACTTGGAGATCTTGTTGGGCCGGTCGCCGAAGCCGTCGACGTTCATCGTCATCGCCAGGCCGGGAAGCCGCTGCACGCGCGCCTTGCCGGCGATCATGTTCGGCGTGAACTGGTGCACGACAAAGAGCTTCTCGGGCAGGTCGTAGCGGCGCACGATGGCGGCGACGTGGCGCGCGACCGCGTTGACGTCGCCGGCCTGGACCGATCCGATCCGCGTTCCCGGCACCGCGCCGGGCGTGTGCCACTCGGGGTCGAGCGCCAGGCCGACGTCGGGCTCGCGCAGCCAGCGGTCGAGGTGGCGCGTCTCGGTGAGAAAATCGGCGTGGCCGGGCTGGATGTCGAGCACGAGCAGCGCCTTGGCGCGCCGCGCCGCGGCCAGGTAGCGGTTGATCACCGCGTCGGTCTGGCGCGTGCGGTAGAGCCCGTCGGGGCCGGGGTCGCGGTTGGCGACATCGGCGAGCAGCTCGAAGGCGAGCAGCACCGGCCGCGTCTTCTTGGCGTAGGGCTTGGCCTGCGCGGCGAGGCGCCGCGCGGCGTGGTCGGGTGAGCCGATGCCGAGCGCGCCGAGCGCGTGGCTCTGGGGCGCGCCGTAGAAGGCCACGACGCGGTACTCGGGGAAGATCCGCCGCCCGCCGAGCGGGAGCTGCGCCGCCTCGCCCTTGGGCTTGTCGGTGGTCTGCTTCGCCGGCGGCTGCGTCTGATCGCCACGGCTGCGATCCGTCGCGCCGACCGCGGCGCCCGCGATCGCGGCGATGGCGGCGAGCACGGCGAGGGCGACGAGGCGCCGGCGGCGATAGACGTCCCCGCCCTCTCGGCGGCTGCGGTGAACCTCGTCTGCGTGGCGCGGGTCGGGCATCTAGGCAATGAACCCTCTCCCCCCGGCCCGCGCACAAAACCACATATCGGCTCGTTCGCGCCGTCTGCCGGGCTATCGAGCCGCTTCGCTGCGCTCGCGGTTGAGCTCGTCGGCCGCCCGCTGGGACGCCGTTCGGCGCGCCGGCGGGAGCTCCCAGTCGGTCAGGTAGCGCACGTCCTCGTCGAGGATCGCCAGTGCGCGGGCGCCGTCGATCGGCCGTCCGTGGCCGGGGACGACCCACTCCGCCTGCTCGACCAGCGGGCGCAGCCGCGCCAGCGTGGCGAGGTAGGCGTCGCGCGATCCGCTCGGCGAGAGCGCGGGGATCTCGACCGGCGAGAGGTAGTCGCCGCAGATGAGCACACGCGTCCACGGCGCCCACAGCGCCATCCCGTCGGCCGTATGGCCCTCGGTGGTGTGAAGCTCGATCTCGTGCCCGCCGACCGCGACGAAGCCGGGCACCGGGAGCGCCTGGACCTGGCCGAGGCTCAGTGGGCGCGGGCGCTCGACGTAGTTCTCCTCGTCCCACTCGCGCAGCTCGCGCTGCGCGGCGCCTGGCTCTGCGGTCAGCGCCGCCGCGGTGGTTTCGGCCACCCCCAGCGCGGCGCCCGGGAAGGCCATGCGCCCGAGCACGTGGTCCCAGTCGCGGTGGGTGGCGAGCAGCCCGCTGACCGGGAAGCCCGCCTGCTCGAGCACCGCCGGGAGCACCTCGAGCTCGTCGGGGAACAGCGGCGAGTCGACGACGAAGCCCTCGTCGCCCGAGCGGATCGCGGTGCAGTTGGTCTGCCAGACCCGCGAGGTGACGACGAGGACGTCGGGGTGCAGGGTGACGGCGCGCACGCGCGGCGCTACGCGGCGCCGAGCAGCTTGGCCGCCTCGAGAAGGGTCTTGACCTCGGCCGTCGGCTTCTTGGCGCCCGAGTCGAGCTCCTCCCTGTTGCGGTTGACCCAGATGACCGGGATCTTCTCCTTCACGCATGGCTCGACGTCGTGGTAGTAGCTGGCCGCGACGTGGACCCAGCCCTTCTTGCTGCCGATCCGGCGCGCGCACTCCTTGAAGTGCGCGGGGTCGGGCTTGTAGGAGCGCACCTGCTGCGCGGTGACGACGAGATCGAAGTCGTGCGGGATGTGACGGCGCGTCTGGCCGAGCAGCTTGTCGTCGATGTTCGAGATCAGGCCGGTCTGGAACTTCTTGGAGAACTTGGTCAGCTGCGGGTTGGTCTCCTTGAACGGCGCCCAGCGCTGCACCGAGTCGGGCAGGAAGCCGGCGCGGCTCGGTTCCAGCGGCCAGCCGATGTCCTTGGCGATGCGCACCGCGACGCGGCGCAGGACCTCGGCGTACAGCTCGTAGGAGCCGCCCTCGATCTCGCG
>DATBKW010000177.1:0-7043 GCA_036555665.1 Solirubrobacteraceae bacterium
GCGGGCCTGCTCGAGGTCGGCGCGGCTGAGCGCGACGACGAGGTCGTCGTACATGCGCAGGTTCCCTCGGGCGCTCGGCTCGAGGTCGACGGGCATCGTGCTGCCGCGCGTCGTCCTGCAGAAGACGATCGGCGCTCCGCAGGAGCGGCAGGTCGTCGGGGTCATGGCTGTCGTCCTCTCCGGTCGAGGGTGCGTTCGATCGCGCGGACGTGGTCGCGGATCGGGACGTCGCGGGAACGCCACCGGCAGGCGGCGAGCAGGCGCCGGCGCCGGCGGGTCACCATGCGAGCGCCTCGTCGTCCTCGACGAGCTCGGCGCGGAGCTGCTCGAGCTGGCCGCGCTCGGCGGCGCTGAGGTCGAAGCGGTCGAGCTCGGCGCGGAAGGCGCCGAGGTCGTACTGCCAGGCCTCGTTGCGGACCTTGGCGAGGGCGCGGTCGTAGTCGCTCGCCGTCGTCCGGCGCCTGGCGCTCTCGCGGATGCTGCTGCCGGCGGCGCGTGGGTTCGAGCCGCAGCCGGGGCAGCGGTAGCCGGGACGGACGCGCTCACCGCAGACCAGGCAGGGCGTCGTCGCGGTGCCGTCTCGGGCGTCCCCCGCGCTCGTCGCGGGGGTAAGGGGGTCCTTCTCTATCTTGGTCCCGCGCGCGCGCGCGAGGGTGTCCGTAGCCATGTCCGCAAGCGAACCCTGTGCTGATGCGGGTTTGCCTGGGGACACGGGTGCAGCGGTGTCCTCAGTTGCTGGGGACACAGACCCCCTGTGGAAAGTCCCCAGCGCTGTCCTCAGGGTGTCCCCAGTGCGCACCGTGAAAGTGGCGACGCGGGCGTGGTCGTCGTAGTCGATCAGGCCGGCGTCGCGCAGCGAGCGCAGCGCCCGGCCGACCGTCTTGGTGCTGAGATCGGTGACGTCGGCGAGCGCGCCGTGCGAGGTGACGACTCCGTCGTCGCGGTCGGCGCCGGCGGCGACGAGGTAGTGCAGGAGTGCGTAGGCGTTGAACGTCAACTCTCGCCGGGCGAGCATCGCGGCGAGCGCGCGTGGCGCCTTCCACCAGCCGCCCGCGGTCACGCTGCCACCTCATCGGTCGCGTGGGCAAGCTGCTCGAGCAGCGGTCGGGCCGACTCGGCGAGCCAGTAGACGGTGGTCGACGGGGTGAGCGCGGCGAGCAGGATCTCGGCGCGGTCGTTCGGGTCGCGCCAGGTGCGGGCGGCCTCGCGGGCGCCGGCGAGGCGCGCGTCGAGCGAGAGGTCGCAGAGGCGGACGGGGAGGGTGAGCCGGCGGCGCGGCGGCTGGAGGCCGCGTGCGCACCAGCGGCAGCGGAGCGCCGCCTTGTCGCGGCCGTTGGAGCCGTCGGTAGGGCCGCCGCAGTCGGCGCAGACGCCGCGGTAGCGGTCCTTGCGGGCGCGCGCCTTCGTGCCGGCGGGGTCGCAGATGATGCTGTTGACGGCCGACCTGCCGATCCCGAGCTCGGCGGCGATCTCGCGCTGTGTGAGGCCGCGGGCCTTGCCGATGAGGATCTGCTGCAGCCGCTCGGCTCGAGTGACGTGCGCGCTCACGTCGCCTCGTCGTCGTCGGGGTCGGCGTCGGGCGGGATTGTGAAGCGGGCGGCCCACTCGCAGAGGCCGAGCGCGCGCCAGTCGGTCATGCCAGCGGGTCCGTAGAGGTGGCCGGCGGTGGTCGCGCCGTCGGGGCCGAGCGTTTCGTGGAGCAGCACCCATCCGGTCAGGACGTGGCCCTCGCGGAGCTCGAGTACGTGCTCGATCGCGCGGTGCACGCGCTCTTGCTCGTCGAGCTCGTTCATGGCTCGTCGTCGATCTCGGCGTAGGCGATCGCGTCGATCTGGACGAGCACGCGGTGCGGCGTCGCCGGCGGCTCGACCACGGTCATCGCGTGCAGCCAGCCGTCCTCGGCGACCTCGACGTCGACGCTTAGCCGCTCCTGGCAGCCGGTGCCGACCGTGAGCCACACGCGCTTGCCGGCGAGCTCCTGCAGCGGCCCGTCCAATTAGAAGCCCTCGGGGAACGGCCAGGTCTGCGGGTCGTCGCGGTCGTACTTCTCGAGGTGGTCGATCACCTTGCCGGCTTCGTCCTTCGTGAGCTCGCTCGAGGTCGTGAGCTGCCGCTCGACGACGCCGGCGCAGTAGCGCAGCCGGTCGGCGCGGTCGGCGATCCCGACGTCGCGGAAGAGCGCGTGCATCTTGCGCCGCTGCGGGTCGGTGACCATGTCGGGCTGGACCTCGTGGGCGCCGGCGGCGATCGCTTCGTCGACGAGCGCCTGCTCGGCGGCGGGTAGCTGACCGGGCGGTGGTAGGGCGCTGTCGGCGCCAGGCGAGTGCGCCTCGTCGCCTGCGATCTGTTCCGCTGTGCGCTCCTGGGAGGCGCCCTGCGCGTCGTCCTCGTCGGCTGGCGGTTCAGGGTCGGGCTCGGGCTTGTCGGGCGTGGCGGGCTCGGACGGCGGCTCAGGGGCGGCGATCGCGGCGCGCCGGCGCCGTCGCGTTCCGCTCGAGCGGGCCGCGGCGGGTTCGGCGCCGTTCGCCGGCGCCTGCTCGTCGTCGGCCTCCTCGGTCGCGGCGAGGCCTCCGATCACGTCGGGGAAGAGGTCGCGGGCGAGCTCGGCGCTCGCGCGGGCCTTGAGCATCTGGCGCGGGTACATGCGCCACGGCGGCTTGCCGGCGAGGTTGGCGCGCTGCGCGTCGTCCATCGTCCAGGTGACCCTGGAGATCTCGTCCTCGTCGGCGCGCTTGCCGCAGGCGATGCAGCGGGTGGTCGTCGACTCCTCGAACCAGATGCGGTGGCCGGCGGCGCGGATCAGGCCGCGCTGCGCCTCGGCGGCCAGCGTCGGCCGGCCGTTGATCACGGCGATCTTCGCGAGCGACTGCATCCGACCGAGGCCGACCTCGTCGCCGTACAGCAGCGCGGCGGTGATCGCGGCCGGGTTCGAGCGCAGCGCCTCGGGGACGAAGTCGGTTCCGCCGATCCGCTGCGCGATCTCGGCAGGGTCGAGCAGCCAGCTCGCGTCGTAGTCGCCCTGCTGGCGGTAGGGGACGATCTCGGTCATGGCACCTCCTCTCGGGCGAAGCGGGGAACGTCGGGCGGCGACCCGTCGACGAGCTCGACGACCATCCGGTCCGGGTCGGCGTCGACGTAGGCGTGCAGCTTCGTCGCGTGCTCGAGCTCGGCGTTCGTGATCTCGAGCCGGCCGCCGGCGCGCAGCACGAGCGCCTTGAAGGCGACAGCGAGGCCGGCGACCTCGTTCAGACCGACGGGGTCGCCGTGCCGGGGGTCGGCGCTCATGGCGCGTCCTCGAGCGTGCGGATCGTGAGCCGGGTCGTCGGCTCGGTGTCGAAGGCGACCGACCGAGCGGCGACGGCGGTGCGGGTGATCAGGAAGCGGCCGACGCGGACGGGCGCGTCGTCGCCGAGGTCGAGGTCGGCGACCAGCAGCTTCGTGCGGTCGTCGATCTCGCGGAACCTCTTTCGGCTGGCGGCGACGGCGTTGCGTTGCCGCTCGCGGTCCTCGAGCGCCTGCTCGAGCTCGGCGTTCTCGATCGTCGCCTCGTAGAGCGACGCCTGCGGGACGAGTCTCATGGTCGTGCCTCGATCGCGTCGGCGGCGGCGAGTAGCGCGAGCTCGTCCTCGTCGAGTGCGTCCGGGGCGACGCCGGTCGCGCGGGCGAGTAGCCGGCAGACGGCCTCGATGTGCCCGAGCCGCGTGTCCAGGTCGTCGAGCTCTCTGCGCAGCGCCTTCGCCAGGTCGACGTCGCTGTGCAATGCGCGTGCGAGCGGCAGCGCCTCGAGCTCGTCGCGGATCTCGGCGAGCAGGTGCTGGTCGATCGTGTTCGTGCGCTCGGTCTTGATCCTGCGCGGGAAGCGACTCATGGTCGCCTCCCCGAGAGCACGAGCCGCTCGAGCTCGGTCAGCTCCCAGGTCGCCTCGACGGCGTAGAGGTCGCCGCCGACGTGGCGAAGCAGCGCGGGGTCGCCGGGCGGCGCCGGCACCGTCGACCACGTCCAGTCGTCGGCCTCCCACAGAACGAGCCGGTCGCCGAGGCCGCGCGGCGGCCGGTGCCGTGGCGGCACGATCGGCACCATCGCCGTCCAGGCGCCCCAGCCCTGCGCGACGTTCCGGCCGCCGGGCGTGAAGCCCTCGGGCAGCTCGAGCCGAGCGTCGAGGTGGATGACACCCGAGCGGTAGTCGAAGCGGCGGCGCAGCGAGTCGGCGAACGTGACCGCCCCGTCGCGCTCGACGCCGGTCGTGTAGCAGAACGCTGCCTGCCAGCGGCTGACCGCCAGCCGCGGCACGGCGTACTGCTCGCGCCGCTCGCCGTCGGTGCCGCGCCCGAACACGCGCGTGCGGGTCACGGTGCCGCCGGCGGCGATCGTCGGCGTCAGCGCGATCAGCGCGACCTCGTCGCGGGCGGCGATCGAGTAGGCGCGGGCGATCTGCTCGAGCTCGCGGCGCTGGTCGGGGTCGCTCGTTCGGCGGGCCTCGCGCTGGTACTCGGCGGCTCGAGCTCGAGCGCCGGCGCGGGGGATCTCGACGGTGGACAGGTTCATGGTGCACCTCCGTTCGACGGTGGTAGGAGCGCGTCGCCGATCCAGCGATCGCGGTCGGTGCGGGCGAAGCCGACCAGGACGTGCTTCAGGTGCAGGAAGGCGGCGAAGGCCTCGGCGTCGGCCTCGATCGGTCGCAGGTCGTAGGTGCCGTCGCCGCGGATCTCGATGCCGGCGCACGCGTCGACCGCGAGCACCGGGAGCTCCTGGCCGTCGGGGCCGACGGTGAACTCGGCGAAGCGGGCGGCGGCGAGCTGGAGCGCGATCTCGGAGAAGAGGCCCTTGAGCCCGGTTTTCCAGTCGAGCAGCCAGCGGCGCTCGTCGGCGAGGTCGGCGACGAGGTCGGGCGTGCCGGCGTAGCCGGCCGTCCGGTTGTAGACCGGTTCCTCGATCCGCAGCGGCTTCGGCTGCCAGTCGCGGTCGAAGGTGTCCCAGGCGTCGACGTAGCCCTGGAGGTCCTCGGGGACGTCGGCCTCGTCGCCGGCGATCAGCTTCTCGATGATGCCGTGGACGCGCTTGCCGAGGACGCCGCGGGCGGACGTGTATTCGCGGGCGGCCGCTTCGATCCGGTCGCGGCGCTGTGTCGGCTTGAGCTCGGCGAGCTCGTCCCAGTAGTCGACGGCGTAGTTGGCGGCGTACCGGGCGGGCCAGTAGATGTTGTCGATCGCCTTCGCGCGGAGGACGCCGGTGATCGAGGGCTTCCATTCGCCGTCGATCGTGTAGCTGTGGCCGGCGCCGTGGTTCCGGCGGGCGCCGGGCAGCTTCGACGTCGGCGCGGTCACGCCTCGCCGGCCTCGGCGAGCGGGAAGAGGTCGGCCGCCGGGTGGACGTTCACGGCTGTCTCCGATCGTCGATGGCCTTCTTGTGTAGGCGCAGCAGCCACTCGAAGAGGTCGACGCGCTGCTTGGCGTCGGCGACGTCGCGGCCGTGCCGGACGCCGGCCGCCCACTCGCCGAGCGCTTCGGCTTGGGCGAGCTCGAGCGCATGCCGGTAGTCGTCGACGTTTTCCGGCTGGAAGCCGAGGCTGCGCAGCGTCGCGCGGTAGTCGTCGGCGTTGATGGGCGGGAGATCTCTCATCGAAGCCCGCACGCCCTGCTCGTGTTCGGCCACGGCTGCCAGCCGCGATGGAAGTAGGCGCGGATCGCGACGGCGATCTGCACCTCGGCCGGCCAGTGGTCGGCGGTGCCCCACTCGGCGAAGAACTCCCGACCCCAGGTGCGCTGAAAGTCGAGGTCCATCTGCAGGCCGCCGTAGTAGCCGTTGCCGGTGTTCGCCGACCAGCCGTAGCCGGCGTTCTCGCCGCCGTAGACGCAGAGGAAGTCGCGGACGATCCCGCGTGCCGGCAGGACGTGGCCGGTCGCCTGCAGTCGCCGCTGGAGCCGGGCGACCTTGCGGTGCTCGCGCCGCCAGCGGAGCGCCCAGCGCTCGGGCCCGGCGCCGGCGTAGCGGATCTGGCCGTAGCCGATCGTCCGGGCGTCGCTCGTCGTCGTCGAGCCAGCGTGGGCGTCGCGGCCGCCGGCGACGCCCAGGGCGGCCCCGAGCGCGAGCGTCGCGGCGCTGAGCAGTGCGAGCGCCACGGCCAGGCTGCCGTGCTCGGTGGCGGCCCGGTGCCGGTGCGGCGTCACCGTTCGGCCTCGCGGTCGGCGTGGATCTGCGCGAGCGCCCGGCGCGCCCAGGCCTCGAGCTCGCGCGGCCGCTCGCCGCGGTAGGGGATGCCTTGGCCGGCGGCGAGCTCGGGCGGCGTGCCGAGGAGGAGCTCGAGCGTGATCTGCATGCCGTCGCGGAGGCCGTCGCGGTAGTTGTTCAGGCCCCGCAGGAAGAGCGTCGAGCGCGGCGTCACGGGGCCCTCCGGTCGTCGATCTGCCAGAGGTGGAAGCAGTGTTCGTGGGCGTTGACGTACTCGCCGGGCGGCGGCAGCAGCAGCGCCATCGTGACGTCGTCGGGGACGAGCTCGTAGCGGACGTCGGCGATCTCGTCCCAGGTCGGGTAGCGGTGCGCGTGCGCGATCGAGAGGTGCCAGATCTGGAGCTCGTCGGGCGGCAGCCAGATGAAGGCCGGCGCCTGGCGCGCCGGCTCGAGGCCGCAGATGACCGAGCAGCCGGACGCCGTCCGGTAGGCCTGATGCGAGCCGGGCAGGCTGCGTGTCGGCGCCGGCACGCGCTCCTCGGTCAGTGCGCCGGCGCGGCGGCCTCGGGCGGTGCGCGGCATGCGGGTCATGCCGGCGCGCCCTGGAGCTCGTCCTGGCGGGCGGCGTAGAGCTCGTAGCGGAGGCAGTCGAGCTCGTCGTGCAGATCGACGGCCTGGCGGGCGAGCTCGATCGCGTCGGCAGCGATCGCGCGCTGCCGCTCGGTTAGCTCAGCGGCGCGCTCCTCGAGCTGCGCGATCAGGCTGGTCACGGCTGTCTACTCCTGCGGAAGTAGACTTGCGCGCGTAGCACTTGTGCTACGATTGCGTGTAGACATACTGAACGACGACCCCCCGGAGGTGCCCCGTGAAGAAGT
>DATBKW010000178.1:0-2042 GCA_036555665.1 Solirubrobacteraceae bacterium
CGCGCTCGGCCCCGAGGACCGCGAGCACTTCGACGAGGTTTGCGCCCGGCTGCGCGCGGCCGGGATCGACTGGGACCTCGACGGCGCGCTCGTGCGCGGCATCGACTACTACACACGCACGATCTTCGAGTTCACCTCCGATGCGCTCGGCGCCCAGTCCGGCGTGGCCGGCGGCGGGCGCTACGACGGGCTCATCGAGCTGATCGGCGGCCCGCCGACGCCCGGCATGGGGTGGGCGGCCGGAATCGAGCGGATGCTGCTGTCAGCCGCCGAACGGCCTGCGCCCGAACCGGTCACCGATCTGTACGTCGCCCACGAGGACCGCGGCGTCGAGGCCTTCGCGCTGGCCGCCGAGGCGCGCGCCGCGGGCCTCGCCGTCCAGCAGGAGCTCGGCGGACGCTCGCTCAAGGGCCAGCTCAGGCAGGCAGATCGCGCCGGCTCTCGCTACGTTGCCATCGTGGGCGCGGACGGCATCCAGCTTCGCGACATGGACTCCGGCGAGCAGGAGGACGTGGAGTCCGCGGCCGCCGCCGTCGCGCGCGTGATCAAGGGACGCCACGCCGGATGAAGCACGCCCCGCGTGCCAACACGTTCCGCGACGCGTGGGCAGGCGACCTCACGGCCGGTCGCTGCGGCACCGAGGTCCGCGTGGCCGGATGGGTGCACCGCCGCCGCGACCACGGCGGGCTGATCTTCGTCGACCTGCGCGACCGCTCCGGGCTCGTGCAGCTCGTCATCCATCCGCAGGCCTCCGGCGACGCCTTCGCGCTGGCCGAGGACCTGCGCCCCGAGCACGTCGTCTCCGCCGAGGGCGAGATCGTCAAGCGGGCCCCGCACAACGTCAATCCGAACCTCGCCACCGGCGAGATCGAGATCCACGTGCGCTCGCTGCAGCGGCTGGCGACCAGCGAGACGCCCCCGTTCCCGATCGACGAGGACACCCCCGTCGACGAGATGATCCGCCTGCAGCATCGGATGCTCGACCTGCGCCGCGAGGGCATGCGCGAGGCGATGGAGCTGCGCCACACCGTCGTGGCGACGATGCGCGAGGTGCTCAACGAGCACGACTTCCTGGAGCTCGAGACGCCGATCCTCACGCGCTCCACGCCGGAGGGTGCGCGCGACTTCCTTGTGCCCAGCCGCCTGCAGCCCGGCTCGTGGTATGCGCTGCCGCAGTCGCCCCAGCTCTTCAAGCAGCTGCTGATGATGAGCGGCTACGAGCGCTACTACCAGATCGCGCGCTGCTTCCGCGACGAGGACCTGCGCGCCGATCGTCAGCTCGAGTTCACCCAACTCGACGTCGAGATGGCCTTCGTCGACGAGGACGACGTCCTCGACACGATGGAGGCGGTGATGGGCGCCGTCTTCCAGGCCACCGGCTTCGAGGTGGCCCCGCCGCCCTGGCCGCGCATGGCCTTCGACGAGGCGATGCTGCGCTTCGGCTCCGACCGCCCGGACCGGCGCTTCGACCTCGAGATCATCGACGTCTCGCACGCGCTGCGCGGCAGCGAGTTCAAGGTCTTCGAGTCGGTGCTCGGCGGCGGCGGCGCCGTGCGCGCGTTGAACGCGGGCGCCCGCGACATGTCGCGCTCCGAGCTGGAGGGCCTCAACGAGGTCGTCCAGCGTCACGGCGGCAAGGCGGTGGCGTGGGGCTTCGTCGAGGACGGCGCGATGCGCTCGCCGATCGCGAAGTTCCTGGGGGAGGACCGCGTGGCCGCGGCGGTCGGCGAGCTGGGCGCCGCGGAGGGCGATCTGCTGCTCTTCGTGGCCGACAAGCCGCGCGTCGCGGCCGAGGCGCTTGGCGCCCTGCGCCTGGAGCTCGGGCGCCGCTTCGGACTCATCCCCGAGGGCGGCCACGACGTGCTCTGGGTCATCGACTTCCCGATGTTCGAGCAGGTCGAGGACGGCTGGGGCGCGGTGCACCACCCGTTCACCGCGCCGACCGGCGATTTCGCCGATCCGGGCGCGATGCGCTCGCGCGGCTACGACCTGATCCTCGACGGCTGGGAGCTCGGGGGCGGCTCGATCCGCATCAACACGCC
>DATBKW010000179.1:0-15019 GCA_036555665.1 Solirubrobacteraceae bacterium
AAGAGCACGCGGCCCTGCCGGCTGGGGAAGCGCTGCTCGACGCGGCCGCCGTGGAGCTCCACCACGAAGTTCCCGCAGAGCTGCACGTAGGTGTCGTCCGCGCGCTCCAACCTCGCTCCAACGTTTCAGCCAACATACGCGAAAGGCCGGGACCCAACAATCGCCGTCGACATCAACCATGGCCAGGCAGATCACATGCGAGTGCGGAGAGATCGTTCGCGGCGAGACCGAGGACGAGGTCGTCACCCGCACGCTCGCCCATCTGCGCAGCGACCATCCGCAACTCGCCGACCAGATCACGCGCGACGAGATCGTCGCCCTGATCGAGGTCGTCGAGTAGCGCCCGCCGCGCTCGATCGCGCCCGGCCGCGAGCCGAGGAGTCCCGATGGCGAGCGAGCCCGACCAGCAAGAGCGCCCCGCGTCGTTCCATGCAACACCGCAGGAGGCGCGTCACGCGCCGCCCGAGGAGTTCCTCTACCTCGCCTGTCTGCACGAGGGCACGGGGGTCGAGCGACCCGACTTCCTGGCCGTGGTCGACGCCGAGCACGGCCAAGTGGTCCACGAGACCCCGATGCCCAACGTCGGCGACGAGCTGCATCACTTCGGCTGGAACCGCTGCAGCTCGGCGTGCCACGGGCCCGATCGTTCGCATCTGATCGTGCCGGGCTTTCGCTCCTCGCGCATCCACGTGGTCAACGTCTCAGACGATCCGCGCCGGCCCGTGATCGAGAAGGTCATCGAGCCCGAGGAGCTCGTGCGCACGACAGGGCTCACGCGGCCGCACACGGTCCACTGCATGCCGGGCGAGAACATCGTCATCAGCATGCTCGGCGACCCCGACGGCAACGGCACCTGCGGCTTTGCCGTCCTGGATGCGCGCACCTTCGAGGTCAAGGGGCGCTGGGAGAACGGCGGGCCGCACCCGCACCTCAACTACGACTTCTGGTACCAGCCGCGCCAGAACGTGCTCGCCTCCTCGGAGTTCGGTGAGCCCAACGCCTACGAATCCGGTTTCGACATCGCCGACGTCGGCGAGGGGCGGTATGGCAGCCGGCTGCACTTCTGGAACCTCGCCGAGCGCCGCGTCGAGCAGACGCTCGAGCTCGGCGAGAGCGGACTGGTCCCGCTCGAGGTGCGCTGGCTGCACGATCCCGACGCCGACCAGGGGTTTGTCGGCGCCACCCTGTCGAGCAAGATGTGGCACTTCCACCGCGACAACGGCACCTACACCGCCAAGCCGGTCATCGCGGTCGACAACGTCGAGCTCAAGGGCTGGCCGCTGCCCGGCGGCGTGCCCGGTCTGATCACCGATCTGGTCGTCTCGATGGACGACCGCTTCCTGTACTTCAGCAACTGGCTGCACGGCGACTTGCGCCAGTACGACATCTCCGATCCCACCAACCCGCGGCTGACCGGGCAGCTGCAGCTCGGCGGGCTGCTCGGCAAGCCCAGCGACGCCGGCCGCGACCTGGACGGCGGCCCGCAGATGATCCAGCTGTCGCTGGACGGGCGCAGGCTCTACGTGACCAACTCGCTGTACTCGACCTGGGACAACCAGTTCTACCCCGAGCTGCGCTCGTGGCTGCTGCGGGTCAACTGCTCGCCCGAGGGCGGCATGGAGATCGACCCCGACTTCTTCGTCGACTTCCACGACCGGCCCGGCGGCCCCGCCCGAGCTCACGAGGTGCGCCTGCAGGGCGGCGACTGCACGACGGAGATCTTCCAGTGACCCCGCCGCTCGCCCACGTCGCGGGTCTGCCGCTGGAAGAGACGCTGCCCACGCTCGCGCCCGCAGCATGCGCGCTCGCGCTCGCCGGCCGCGTCGCCCTCGCCCGACTCGGCAGGCGGCTCGTGCGCCGCAAGCCCGATCCACGATGATCATCCGCGTCTTCAGGCCGACGATTTACCGAGGAAAGGAACGCGAGTTCGCCGGTGACGGCTGGGAGGCGGCCGTCATCACTCCCGATGAGGAGCACCTCCTCAAGGAGACGTGGATCGGGCACTACGAGCACTTCCCGGCTTCCGGTTGAAGCGCGTTCACCACCGCGCGCGGTGGCGCTCCATCACCCCGTACCCGCGCACCAGCTCGGTGCCGTCCGGCAGCGTTCCCGTGAAGGTGCCGAACGGCTGGCGGTAGTCGCTGGCGATGAGCAGGAGGTCGTCGCGGCGCACGCGCTCGGCCTCGGGGGTGAAACGCAGGTCGCCGACGGCGTCGAGGCCATCGGCGAACTCGACCGGCCCGACCTCCAAGGCGTCGCCGTCGATCCAGACCGTGCGCTCGCTGCCGCGCGGCGCGTCGTGGACGCCGGCGACGAGGTTCCAGACCACGCGCTCGCCGGCCGCCGTGACGCCGGCGCCCGCGCACCACTCCCACGCCGTGCGGCGCGCGTGGTAGCCCGCAGAGTCGTCGAGCAGGCCCGGCGCGTCGACGGCCAGCGTGCGGCCTTCGAGGGTGAGCAGGCCCGTGACGCGCAGCGGCTGCTTGCGCGTCCAGATGTACGAGGCGCCGTGGGAGCTGACGACCTCGACGGCGTCGCCGTCGGGCTCCACGACGAGATCGACCGACACCTCGCGCTCGGCGACGCGCGCGGCGCCGTCGGGCAGCTCGACGCGCCCGCGGCGCAGCGTCGTGTGCTCCCACAATCGCTCGCGGTCCCAGACCGCCCAGAAGCTCTGGGGCACGCCCGCGACGCCGGCCACCCCGGCGCAGAGCATCACGTCGGAGCCGTAGACGCCGACGTAGCGCCAGCGCTTCAGGGGCCGGCGGCCCTGGCGGCGGGGCATCGGCGAAGGCGGCAGGGCGAGGCCCGCGGGGCGGCCGCTCCCGTCGCCCCGGTAGGGCAGCCCGTCGAGCATCGGGGCTATGCTCTCCGCGATTGACTCATCAGTCAATTCCAGGGGGAAACTACGCAAGCGCTACGTGCAGCCGCCGTCCAGCTGACGGCGACACCGGACAAGGCCCGCAACCTCGCGACGGCCGACCGCCTCGTGCGCGGCGCGGCCGCCGACGGCGCGCGGCTGGTCGTGCTGCCCGAGAAGTGGAGCGTCCTCGGCCACGGCGCCGACCTGCGCGCGGGCGCCGAGCCGCTCGACGGCCCCGCCGTCACGTGGGCGCGCGATGCGGCGCGCGAGCTGGGCATCGACCTCGTCGCCGGCTCGGTGTCCGAGCGCGTCGAGGGCGAGGCGAAGCTGCGCAACACGTCGCTGCACATCGGCCCCGGCGGCGAGGTCAGGGCTGTCTATCGCAAGATGCACATGTTCGACGTCGAGGTCGACGGGACGGTCTACCGCGAGTCCGACAACGAGGCGCCCGGCGACGACGTCGTGCTCACGACGACCGCCGACGGCGTCGAGCTCGGGCTGACCGTCTGCTACGACATCCGCTTCCCCGAGCTCTACCGGATCCTCGCCGTCCGCGGCGCGCGCATCATCACCATCCCGGCCGCCTTCACGCTGCCGACGACGCGCGACCACTGGGAGGTGCTCGTGCGCGCCCGCGCGATCGAGGACCAGTGCTTCGTCATCGCCGCCAACCAGGTCGGCGAGCACGCCCAGGGGCTTCGGTCCGGCGGACGCTCGATGATCGTCGATCCGTGGGGCCTGGTCCTCGCCCAGGCCGCCGACAGCGAGACCGTGATCACCGCCGACCTCGACCTCGACGCGCAGGACGCCATCCGCACGCGGCTGCCGTCGCTGGCCAACCGCCGCACGGCGGCCTATCGCTGGCCCGAGAGCTGATGGCCGCCCGCAACGAGCAGCAGGCCGCCGAGAAGCGGCGCATCATCCTCGATGCCGCCGTCCGCGTCTTCGCGAGCCAAGGCTTCAACGGCTGCCGCGTCAGCGACATCGCCGACGAGGCCGGCGTCGCCTACGGGCTCGTCTATCACTACTTCCGCTCAAAGGACGAGGTCCTCGACACGCTGTTCCTCGAGCGCTGGAACGTGATGCTCGACGTCATCCGCGACCTCGACGGCCAGGACCTCACCGCGCGCGAGAAGCTCTACGCGATCGCCTCGTTCATCATCGACTCGTACCGCCACGATCCCGACCTGATGAAGGTGATCATCGTCGAGGTCACGCGCGCAGCGAACTCGTTCGGCCAGACGCACATCGAGAAGATCACCGAGGCCTACGAGCTGATCGCCGGGATCGTGGCGCGCGCGCAGGCCGACGGCTCCTTCAAGGACACCGTCACCCCGCGCTTCGCGGCGCTGGCCTTCTACGGTGCGATCGAACAGGTGCTGTCGGGTTGGATCTTCGAGACGCTCCCCCGTGGCGACGTGGAGTTCGAGCAGGCCAAGCGCCTCGTCGTCGAGACGATCTGCGGGGGCCTGGACGCCGTACCGGCAACCGCGTGAGATAGGGTCCGGCCGATGGAGAACGAGACGGTCAAGCGCCTGGTCTGGTCCGGGCTGCTCGCCGGGATCGGGGCCCTGGCCTCGATCGTGACGACGCGCGTTGCGGCGACGATCTGGCGCCGCGCGTTCGGGGAGGATCCGCCCGAATGAGCGACGACCTCCACAGCCCGACGACCGCCGGACCTGAGCCGACGCCGGCCGCCGCCGACGGTCCCGAGCCGACGCCGGTCGTCGGCGCGCAGCACGCGACGACCGAGCACCCCGCCGGCACCGCGGCGGACGGCGTCACGCTTCCGGGCCCGCTCGCCAACCTGCCGGTCGAGGAGCACCCCGAGATCCTCGTCGGCGCCGCCTTTGCCGGCGGCGTCATCGCCGCCTTCCTCCTCAAGCGCCTGGGCCGATGACCGACCAGCGGACGTCCGACAACAGCGCTCAGAACATCGCGGAGGCGATCCAGGAGGTCTCCGAGCGCGCGCAGCTGCTCGTGCGCGAGGAGGTCGAGCTGGCCAAGGCCGAGGTGACGGAGAAGATCACCAAGCTGGCCAAGGGCGCCGCCATCGCCGCTGCCGCGGGCATCTTCGTCATCTTCGCCGTCTTCCTGTTCCTCGAGGGCCTCGCCTGGCTTGCGTGGTACGAGATCCCCTTCCCGGACTTCGCCTACTTCTGGGGCTTCTTCGTCGTCGCGGCGATCCTGCTGCTGCTCGGCGCCCTGGCGGGCTTCATCGCCTCGCGCGCGTTCAAGGCGGGTTCGCCGCCCAAGCCCGAGATGGCGATCGACGAGGCCAAGCTCATCCGCGAGACCGTCCAGTCCTCACACCCGGAGCAGACCGTCTAAATGGCGACGCCCACCCGCAAGCCCGAGGAGATCCGCGCCTCGATCGAGGCCAATCGCATGGAGCTCGCGCACTCGCTGTCGCGGCTGCGCGGCGAGGTGGCCGTCCTCACCGACTGGCGCCGCCAGATCGCCGAGCACCGCAAGCAGGTGCTCATCGGCGCCGGCGTGGCCGGCTTCGTCCTCGGGGGCGGGATCGCCGCCGTCGGCGGGCTGTTCCGCCGGAGATGATCGGGTCCGCGACCCCCGCACGCGCCTGCACGCGCTCCGCGGCGCCCGCACATGCGCGCACGGCGGCCGCGGACCCGATCATCTAGTGCTTTCGGCCGAGGTCGCCGAGGCGCTCGAGCGCGGTGCCGCGGTCGTCGCCCTCGAGTCGACGATCATCGCCCACGGGCTGCCGCGGCCGCGCAACCTCGAGGTGGCGCGCGCGCTTGAGGCCGAGGTGCGCGCCGCCGGCGCGGTGCCGGCGACGATCGCCGTGCTCGACGGCGTGGCGCATGTCGGCCTCGACGAGGAGGGCATCGAGCGCATCGCCGGCGCCGACATGGCCAAGCTCAGCGTGCGCGACCTCGCGCTGGCCGCCGCGCGGCGCGCCGACGGCGCCACCACCGTGGCCTCCACGGCGCACCTCGCCGCGCGCGCCGGAATCCGCGTCTTCGCCACCGGAGGCCTCGGCGGCGTGCACCGCCAGGCGCGCGAGACGTGGGACGAGTCGGCCGACCTGCTCACGCTCGCGCACACGCCGATCACCGTGGTCGCCGCGGGCGTCAAGTCGATCCTCGACGTCGGCGCCACGCTCGAGCGCCTGGAGACGCTCGGCGTCGCCGTCGCCGGCTGGCGCACCGATCGCTTCCCGGGCTTCTACCTCACCGACGGCGGCTTCGACCTCGACTGGCGCGTCGACGGCCCCGAGGAGGTGGCCGAGGCGATGGCGCAGGCCGACGCGCTCGGCGTCGGCGCCGCGCTGCTCGTGGCCAACCCGATCGACCCCGCCGAGCAGATCGACCCGGCCGAGCACGAGCGCGTGCTCGCCGACGGCCTCGAGCGCGCGCGGGCCGCCGGCGTGACCGGCAAGGCCGTCACGCCCTTCCTGCTCGATCACCTGCACCGCGCCACCGGCGGGCGCTCGCTCGAGGTCAACGTCGCGATCGCCCGCGGCAACGCGGCGGTGGCCGGGGCGATCGCCGCCGCGTGCGCGGCGCGCCGATGATCCTCGTCGTCGGCGACGTCATCGACGATCTCGTCGTCCAGCCGCTCGGGCCGCTGGTGGCGCGCAGCGACACGCCGGCGCGGATGGAGCGCCACCCCGGCGGCTCGGGCGCCAACACGGCGGCGTGGCTCGGCGCGCTGGGCGCGCCGGTGCGCTTCGTCGGGCGCGTCGGGATCGCCGACCAGATCCGCCACGCCCGCGCGCTGGAGCGCTTCGGCGTCGATGCGCGGCTGACCGGCGATCCGCGGCGCCCCACCGGCACCGTCGTCGTGCTCACGCACGACCGCTCGATGTTCACCGATCGCGGGGCCGGGGCGGCGCTGAGCGACGAGGACCTGCCCGACGAGCTGCTCGACGGCGTGACGCACGTCCACGTCTCGGGCTACGCGCTGTTCGAGGAGGGCCCGCGCGCCGCGGTGCTCGACTTCATCGCCCGCGCCGACCGCCCGTGGTCGATCGACCCCGCCTCCTCGGCCTTCATGGCCGGCCACCCGTTCCTGGAGTGGACGGCGGGCGCGGCGGTGTGCTTCCCCAACGAGGACGAGGCGCGCGTGCTCGGCGCCGCGGCGACCGACGCCTACGAGGTGCTCGTGCTCAAGCGCGGGCCGGCGGGCGCGCGCGTGCTGCGCCGCGGGGCCGCCCCGATCGACGTCGCGCCGATGCCCGCCACCGAGATCGACCCCACCGGCGCCGGCGACGCGTTCGCCGCGGGCTTCCTCGCGGCGCTGCTGCGCGGCGAGGACGACGAGGGCTGCGCGCGCAGCGCGCTCAGCGCCGCCGCGCAGGCGGTGGGCCGCGCCGGCGCGCGCCCGGGGTAGCGGTCAGCCGTCCGCGCGCAGCAGGGCGCGCGGCAGGCCGCCGACGCCGACGAGCCCGGGGCCCACATGGGCCCCGATGACCGGGCCGATCTCCGAGACGAAGACGGGATCGGAGCCGAACATCTCGCGGCCGGCGGCCACCAGCCGCTCCGCGACGTCGGGCGCCTGGATGTGCTGGACGACCCAGCCGTCGGCGCCGTCGTCGTGGCGCGAGCGCAGGTAGTCGACCATCCGCTCGAACGACCGCCGCGAGGTGCGCACCCGCTCGATCGGCGTGATCTCGCGGTCGAGGGTGAGGATCGGCTTGATCTTCAGCGCGCCGCCGAGCCACGCCTGTGCGGCGCCGATGCGCCCGCCCCGGTGCAGGTACTCGAGCGTGTCGACGGCGAACCACAGGCGGGTGGCCGCGATGGCCTGGCCGGCGCGCGCCGCGACCGCGTCGGCGTCTCCGCCCGCGCGCGCGACCGCCGCCGCGGCCAGCACGACCAGGCCGAGCGCGCCGCAGCCCATCGCGGAGTCGACGACCTCGATGCGCGCGCCGTCGGCGCGCTGCGCCAGCTCGGCCGCCGCCTGGCGCGCCGCCTCGACCGTGCCCGAGATGCCGCCCGAGATGTGGATCGACACGACGTCGCGGCCGGCCTCCACGAGCGGCTCGTAGACGGCCAGGAAGTCGCCGATCGACGGCTGCGAGGTCGTCGGCAGCGCCGCGGCGGTGCGCAGGCCGTCGTAGAACGCCGTGAGGTCGGCGATGTCGGCCTCGCGCCGCTGGCTGTCGCCCTCGTTGATGTACAGGCTGACTTCCTGGACACCGTTCTCTGCCACCAATACGGGTGGCAGATAGTGGGTCGTGTCGGTGACGACCGCGACGCCGGGCACTCCGGCACCGTAGAGATAATCCGGCCGCGATGGCCACGACCCTGCACCGCTGCCGCACCCCGACCGACTGGCTGTGCCCGTGCGGCCGGGTCGCGCGCGAGCTGCGCCGCCGCGGGATCGACTACGCGGAGCTGCGCGTGGCGCTGCGCAAGCGCGATCGCGACGAGATCGAGGCCCTCAGCGGCCAGCGGCGGGTGCCGCTGCTGGTGATCGACGAGGACGCGATCTGCGACTCGCCGCGGATCGTCGAGCACCTGGAGTGGCGAGCAGCGCAGTCGTGAGCAGCCCTTCGGCGCTCTCGGTCGACGCGCGGAAGACCGGGTCGAAGGCGTCGAGGACGGCGCGGCCCGCGCCGACGCGTTCGTCGAGGATCGCCGGGCGCCCGGCCGGCGACCCCTGTGTCCAGCCGCTCAGCACGGCGCCGTAGCGCGCCACGACGTTGCCGCCCGCGATGAGCGGATCGCCGTTGTCGAGCACGACGCTGTCGCCGACGCGCACCGCGGCGCCGGGAACCAGCACCGGCGAGGGCGTCGCGTCGATCGTTGCCGTGGTCAGGCCGGCGGCGCCCGCGACGAGGATGCCCCGCGCGCGCCAGCCCACGTAGGTGCCCCCGGCGGCGACGAACGCGCCGATGGCCTGCAGGGCGGCCGGGGACAGCGCGACCGTCCCGCCGTCGGCGACCACGAGCGCGTCGTGGCCGGCCAGGGCGCCGGCGGCCAGCGCTGCGTCGTCGACCACGTCGACCTGGGCGCCGAGCCGCTGGGCCAGCACCCAGCGCGCCCAGCTCGTGCCCGCGCTGGGCTGTTCGACCCCCGGCGGCACCTGCGCCGCGGCGCCCGGATCGGCGAGCAGCGCCACGCGGCGCCCGGCCAGCGGATGCGGTGCGACGACCGCGGGCGCCGTCGCCGGCGGCGCGGACGGCAGCGACGAGGTGATCGCCCCGCCGGCCACCCCCATCAGCAGCGGGCGCGACCAGGCGCCGATGTCTGACGGCGACGGGCCCTCGGCCTCGGCGTCGCGGCCCAGCATCGCCTCGACCCAGTGCTTGAGCGGCTGCGCACTGGGGACGAGGTAGGTGCCGGCGGGCAGCGTCGCCCGACTCCCCGGGCCGACCGCGTCATACGGCTGCTCGCGCACCCCGCGCGCCCGCGCCAGACGGCGAACGGCCACGCCCTCGGCCATGAGCCGCGCGACCAGCGGTTCGGAGCCAGGCCCGAGCCAGTACCCGTAGACGCGCGCGCGAGCGCGGTGCTGCAGTTCCCCGCGCGCCCCCTGGCGCGCGGCCGTGGCGAACGAGCGCGCCCACGCGCGCAGCAGCGAGCCGCGGTGCGCGCCCATCGCTTCGATCAGCGCCCGCGCCGCGGTGAGCTGCTCGTCGACGCGGCGCGGGTAGGGGAGGGCGGTGCCCGCCTCGAAGGTCATCCCGGCCGCGCCGAACAGCAGCGTCGTCGCGCTGTCGCCGTAGCCGGGGTAGAGCAGATCGAAGTCGCCGCCGCTCGTGTGCGCATACCCCCGGCGGTCGAAGGCGCGCGCGATCGCCGGGGAGATCACCCTGCGCTCCGCCGCCAGCGCGGCGTCGGGCAGCTCGTGGAAGAGCGGCGCTTCGTAGGGCGGGAAGAAGAAGAGGTCGCCGCCCTGCTCGTGCTGGTCGGCGTAGGCCAGCGGCGGCATGGCCAGCAGCGCGCGCAGGCGCGCCTCGGTCTCGGGCTGGGTCACCGCAAGCCAGTCGCGGTTGAGGTCGAAGCCGTTGGCGTTGAAGCGCACGCCCGCCTCGTGGCCGTCGGGGTTCTGCACGGGGTCGACGACCACGACGACGCGCTTGAGCAATGCGTCGTGACAGCGGCGCGCCAGCTCGTGTAGGAGTCGCAGATCGGCGTCGGCGCCGCTGGGCTCGTTGCCGTGCACCGAGCCCGCCACCCACACGACGGCGGGCGCATCGCCCACGCTGCGCGCCCGCCCGGCGCGCACCGCGCGCAGCCGCGCCAGCCCGGCGCGCAGGCGGCGCGCGGGCAGCGCGGAGACGACCGCGTAGCGCAGCGGGCGGCCCTGGACGCTGAACCCGGCCACGGCGGTGGTCACGACCGGAGAGGCCCGCGCCACCGCGCGCAGGTAGCCGTCGACCGTGGCCGCGCTCGCGGGCGCACCGATCGACGGCGGCGCGGGCCCGGTGGGGCAGGCGGCGCGCGCCGGCGCCGCCCACGCTGCCGCGCACAGCGCCACCACGAGCGCGCGCCTCATCGCGCCGGCTCGACCACGAGCTTGCGCGCCTCGCCGGCCGCCGGCGCGCGCAACGCCGCGGCGAGGTCGTCGAGCCCGATGACGTCGCCCGCCAGCGCGCGCCAGTCGACCTCGCCGTCGGCCAGCAGCGCGAGCGCCCGATCGACCTCCGCGCGCGTGTGATGAAAGGCGCCGCGGACGTCGACCTCGTCGTAGTGCAGCGGGCCGGTGTCGAGCGACACCGTGGTGCCCGACGGGCAGCCGCCCACGAGCACGACCGTCCCGCCGGGCCGCGCCGCGGCGACGGCCTGCTGCCACGCCTCGACGCGGCCGACCGCTTCGAAGACGAGGTCGTGCTCGCCGAGCGCCGAAGCCGCGCGGGCGCCGAGCGCTTCCGCCTGGGCACGGCGATCGGGATGGCGGTCGCACACGAGCACGTCGCGGCCGTCGAGCACGAGCAGCCGGGCGAGCATCAGCCCGATCGTCCCGCCGCCGAGCACGCCGACGTCCCCGGCGTCGCTGCCGCGCGCGACGGCGTGCACGCAGGCGGACAGCGGCTCGGCCATCGCCGCGCCGGCGAAGTCCAGGCCCTCGGGTATCGCATGCAGCGCGTCCGGCGGCGCCGCGATGCGCTCGGCGAAGCCGCCGAGCACCCACGTCGGCGCGCGGCAGATCGCCGCCCGGCCGGCGCGACACGGCCCGCACGCGCCGCAGGCGACCGAATCGCCGACGAGCACGCGCTCGCCGTTGTCGGCGCGCACGCCGGCGGTCTCGTGGCCGAAGCGCGCCGGATAGGCGCCGAGGATCCTGTGGCCGTGGCGCAGCATCTTGCGGTCGGTCCCGCACGCCGTCGCCGCGCGGACCTCGACCACGACCTCGCCGTCCGGATCGTCGACATCCTCGACGCGCAGGTCGTCCGGTCCGTGCAGGACCGCCGCGCGCATCAGGGCAGCACCAGCGCCTTGATCGCCTCGCCGCTGCGCTGCAGCTCGAGCCCGCGCCCGGTCTCGTCGAGGCCGAGACGATGCGTCACGAACGGCAGCGGATCGACGCGCCCGCCGGCCACCAGCGCGAGCGCCGCGCGCATGTCGCGCGGCCCGGCCGAGTACGACGCGCACACGTCGACCTCGCCGACGTACAGCGCGTGGCCGTCGACGCCGAGCGCCTCGCCGGGATCGGGCGGCGCGTAGAGGCACAGCGCGCCGCCGGGGGCCACGGCGGCGAAGCCGGCGGCGATCGCGGCGGGCTTCGGCGTGCAGACCATGACGACGTCGACGAGCTCGTTGCCGTGGCGCGCGGCGCCGAGCGCCAACGCGCGCTCCAGGCGCTCGGGGCGCGGCTCGCGCGCCCACACGGCATCGACCGCGCGCGCGTGCGCGGCGGCGATCGCCAGCAGCCCGCTCGTGCCGCAGCCCACGACGAGCAGGCTGTCGCCGGCCTGCAGGCCGCAGCGGTCGAACGCGCGCAGCACGCAGGCCAGCGGCTCGACGAAGGTCGCGCGCTCGGCGTCGAGGCCGTCGAGCACGATCAGCTCGTCGACGAGATCGGCGGGGACGCGCACGCGCTCGGCGAACCCGCCGGGATCGAGCGCCGTGGTGCGGAAGCGCTCGCACAGCGTCTCGTGGCCGCGCCGGCAGCGCCGGCACTCGCCGCACGGGGCGTGGTGGTGGACGACGACCCGGTCGCCGACCGCGACGCCTTCGACCTCGTCGCCGACGGCGGTGATCTCGCCGGCCAGCTCGTGGCCGAGGACGGCCGGGACCTTGCGCGCGACCCACGTGTCGAGCACGTCGGAGCCGCACACCCCGCACGCCAGTACGCGGCAGACGACGTCACCACGCCCGGGCTCGGGATCGGGCGCCTCCTCGATGCGGACCTCGCGCGTGGAGACCGAGCGGGCGACCCTCATGCCAGCAGAGCGGCGATGGTCGCCGCATCGGGCGGGCGCGCGACGCCCCGCTCGGTGACCAGCGCGCTGACCAGCGCGGCGGGGGTGACGTCGAAAGCGGGATTGCGGACCGCCGTGCCCGCGACCGTGGTCTGCGCGGCGCCGAACGCGCGCACCTCGTCGCCGTCGCGCTCCTCGATCTCGATCCCGTCGCCGTCGCGCAGCGCCGGGTCGATGGTCGACGTCGGCCCGGCGACCACGAAGGGGATGCCGGCGGCCCGGGCGGCGAGCGCCAGCGGATAGGTGCCGACCTTGTTGGCGGTGTCGCCGTTGGCGGCGACGCGGTCGCAGCCGACGATGACCGCGTCGACCTCGCCGCGGCGGATGAGCCCGGCCATGGCGCCGTCGACCACGAGCGCGTGCGGCACGCCGGCGCGTGCCAGCTCCCACACGGTCAGCCGCGCGCCCTGCAGCAGCGGCCGCGTCTCGCCGGCCAGCACCTCGATCCCGCCGCGCTCGTGCAGCTCGCGGATCACGGCGAGCGCCGAGCCGCGGCCGCCGGCGGCCAGCGCGCCGGTGTTGCAGTGAGTGGCGATCCGCCGCGCCCCAACCAGCAGGTCGGCGCCGTGCGCCGCGATCGCCTCCGACGCGGCGTCCTCCTCGACGTGGATGCGCTCGGCCTCGGCGCGCGCCGCGGCGGCCATCGTCGTCGGCCCCGCCGCCAGCGCCGCAGAGCGCACGCGGTCAACGGCGTGGGCGAGGTTGACCGCGGTGGGTCGCGCGGCGCGCAGCAGCTCCCAGCCACGCTCGAGCGAGCCGAGGCCGGGCTGGCCCGTGACCTCCATCGCCAGCCCGTACGCGGCGGCGACGCCGATCAGCGGCGCGCCGCGGACCGCGAGGCGCCTGATCGCGTCGGCCGTGTCGGCCGCGCCCGCGAGCGCGATCCACTTCTCGGCGCCGGGCAGCCGCGTCTGGTCGAGGATCTCGAGCCGCCTGCCGTCCCAGCGCAGGGCCGCGTGGGGCTGCGTGGCGACGGACATGGCCGCAGCGTACTCACCGGATGCGTTCGATCTCGTAGTGCAGCGTCAGGAAGCGCTGGCGGGCCAGCGAGAAGCTGTGCTCGGTCCGCAGCTCGCCGTCGACGACGAAGACGTGAATCTGCTCGTGGAAGGCCAAGAGCTTGATGACCGTCAGCGCGTCGCGGTCGCTGTCGACGCTGCTCAGGTAGTGGCCGGGGTAGTCGAGGTCGGTGCGCGAGGTCAGCAGGAAGTCGTGCTCGGCGGTGTTGCGCGGCAGCAGCGTGGCGGTGAAGTTGGCGCTGGGAATCGGGAAGCCGACACTCACGTAGCCGCGGTCGTCGTGGCGGAAGCTCGTGTAGATGCCCACGTAGATCGGCTTGCCCGAGTCGGCGTACGTCCGGACCCATCCGCGGATGTCGATCTCCTCGTCGCCGTCGAAGTCGATCGTGTCGATCGTGCTGACCATCCCGCGCTGGGCCTCCTCGATGTTCGAGGGGATCGTGGCCTGGCCGAGCGGCTCGGCGACAACCCGCTTGAAGAGCTCGTAGCCGGGCTTCATCCAGTTGCGCCACTCGGGCACGATCGAGAGCTTGAAGCGGCTCGTGTGCTCGTAGAACTCGCGGATCAGCGGGTGGACCCGCGCGGGATCGAAGCTCGGGCCCTGCAGGTTGTCGAGCGACGCCAGGATCCCGATGTCGGGTGGGTTGCGGCGGAAGGTGCCGCCGCGCAGCTTCGCGAGCTGCTCGACGTAGTCGGCGCCGACGTACTTCGAGCGCGCCTCGAAGGGCACGACGTAGCGCAGCTCGGCGGCGGGTACCTCCTCGGCCATGATCCGCACCAGTGGCCGGTGACGGTAGGCGAACGCCGCGATCACGCGATAGACGAGGGCCACCGCGGCGGCGACCACCGCGGGCTCGAGCGCGTGCAGGACCAGGCCCACGGCGGCGCCGACCACCAGGCCGAGCGCCACCTTCGCCGGGCGCAGCCCCATCAGCCCGAGCAGCGCACCGCTCAGCAGTCCGGTCAACAGCGCGTGGTCGGGGCCGTAGATCAGCCCCAGCAGCCAGCCGAACAGCGCCATCAGCAGGACGCTGGCGAAGATGCGCTGCGCCAGCGCCTTGGGCTCGGCCGGGCGCTGCCTGAGGGTCGTGATGACCTCGGCGGGGGTGAAGAGCGCCGCGCCGATCAGCGCCCCCCAGCCGGCCCCGAGGCCGTCGACGGCGTGGCCGAGCACGGCGCCACCGGCGGCGCCGAGCATCACCCCCCAGATCAGAGCGTCGCGAAGCCTTCCGGACCGACTGCGCCTGCGCCGGTCGGGGCTTTCCAAGGCGTGTTACGACAGCCGGTTCTCGATGCCCATCGGCCGCGGGCCCACGGCGGGCGCCTCGGGCGCGCGGTCGGGCTGCTCGACGCCCAGCGTCTGCGCCAGCTCGCCGTTCTCGTACATCTCGGTGACGATGTCGCAGCCGCCGACGAGCTCGCCGTTCACGAAGAGCTGCGGGATCGTCGGCCAGTTCGACAAGGCCGAGAGCTCCTGGCGGATCCGCGGATCGGGGAGGATGTCGACGGCGGCGAAGGGCGCGCCGAGCGCCTGCAGCGCACCGGCGGTGCGCGCCGAGAAGCCGCACATCGGCTGGTCGGGCGTGCCCTTCATGAAGAGGATGACGGGGTTCTCGTCGATCGCCTGGGCGATCGCGTCGCGAATCGGGTTGGAAGCCTGGTCGGTCATGGGGTCTCCGTCCTGAGTTGCAGGGCGTGGATGTCGCCGCCGAGCTCGCCGCCCTCGAAGGCGGCGTA
>DATBKW010000180.1:0-9127 GCA_036555665.1 Solirubrobacteraceae bacterium
CCCCCCACGACAACGGCACCGCCCCGAACCCCACGTCGCTCGTGGTGCCCATCACCTTCGCGCTGAAGCCCAGGGACGTCCTGCGGCTCAACTACGCCGAGACCAACGCCCAGGAGATCCGCCTGAGCCTCGTGCGCCCCGACGATCCCAACCGCATCAGCCAGCGCAGCCGCGAGTTCGCGCTGCCGCCCTCCAAGGAGCGGCCGCCGCCACGATGAGCCGCCAGCGCATCGTCCTCGCGATCGCCGACCCGGAGCTCGCGGGCCAGGCGGAGGTCCTGGCCCAGGAGGCCGGGACGCTCGACGTGGTCGGGACGGCCGTCGACGCCGAAGAGCTCACCGCGCTGCTCGGGCGCACCGAGATCGACGCCGTGCTCGTGCACGAGGAGCTCGGCCCCCTGCCCGTGCTCGAGCTGACGCGGCGCCTGGCCGCCGAGCACCCGACGATCGGCTTCCTGCTGCTCGCCCGCGAGCCGAACCCCGACCTGCTGCGCCAGGCCCTGCGCGGCGGGGTCCGCGACGTGCTGCAGCTCCCGCTCACCGTCGAGACCATCTCCGAGTCGGTCGAGGGCGCCGCGACATGGTCGCGCGCAGTGCGCGACCGCATGGACGCCGAAGACATGCGCCAGGTCGCCGAGCGCGTCGGCGGGCGCATCATCGCCGTGGCCGGCGCCAAGGGCGGCGTCGGCGCCACCACGGTCGCGGTCCACGTGGCGCTGGCGGCCGCCGGCGCCGACAGCGAGCGCACCGTCTGCCTGGTGGAGCTCGACCTGCAGGCCGGCGACTTGCGCTCGCTGCTCGACGTCCAGTCGCGCCGCAGCATCGCCGACCTCGTCGCGGTGGCCAGCGAGGTCACCCAGCGCTCGCTCGACGACACGCTGTACGTGCATCCCAGCGGCCTGCGCCTGCTGCTCTCGCCCGAGCGCGGCGAGGACGGCGAGGACGTCGGCGGCGCGGCCGCGCGCGGCATCCTGGCCGGCCTGAAGTTCCAGTACGACCTCGTCATCTGCGACGTCGGCGCGGTCATGACCGAGGCCGGCGCGGTGGCAGTCGAGATGGCCAACGACGTGCTGATCGTGGCCACGCCCGATGTGCCCGCGCTGCGTGCGGCCAACCGCCTGATCGCGTTGTGGGATCGGTTGCGGATTCGCAGCGACGACGCCAAGATCGTGCTCAATCGCGTGAGCAAGGAGCACGAGATCCAGCCGGACTTCGCGCGCAAGGTCCTGGCAGGGCCGCTGCTGGACACGACGATCCCGGCCGGGTTCCGGGACCTCGAGCCTGCTCTGAACACGGGGGCGCCCGACCGCCTCGAGCAGGGGGCGGTCCACCGCGCGCTGGCCCGGGTGGGCCAGGAGATCGGCACGATGCCCGAAGCGGGCAGGCGCCGGCGGCTGCGGCTGCGCGCCGCGCCGCGCGCACAGACCGGGCAGGCGACGGTCGAGGCGCTGGGCATGCTGCCGCTGCTGGCGCTGTTCATCTTCGTGCTGTGGCAGATCGTTCTCATCGGCTACACCGACATCCTGGCCAGCAACTCGGCCCGCGAGGCATCGCGCGCGTGGGCCGTGGGCGAGCCGTGCCAGCCGCCGGCCGAGAAACCGCTGCCCAAGCCGTGGCGCGACGGCATGAAGGCCGTGCAGTTCGACGACGGCGTCCGCGTCACGCTGAAGGTGCCGTTCGTGCTCCCGTGGATGCACAGCCCGCTGGAGATCTCCGATCGCAAGCGCACGCTGCGCGAGAACGACGCCGCCGTGAGCCTCGCGCCGGTCTCCGCCGAGGACGAGGGCAAGCCGTGCAAAGACTGAGGCGCCTGCGCAGCGAGGCCGGCCAGGCCACGATCGAGATGCTCTCGGCCCTGCCGGTGCTGTTCATCGGCGGATTGCTCGTCTGGCAGCTGTGTCTCGTGGGCATCGTGCTGACCAGCGCGCAGAGCGCCGCCCGCACCGGGGCGCGCGCGCTGTCGCGCGGCGCCGGCCCGCCCGGAGCGCAGCGCGCCGCGCACGACGCGCTGCGCTCGGCCTTCCGCGACGGCTCGGAGATCACCGCGGGCGGCGACACCATTCGCGTCAAGGTGCGCGTCCCGCTGCTCGTGCCCGGCATCAACCTGCCCCTGAAGTTCGTCGAGTCGGCCTCGATGCCGAACACCACCGCCTGACCGTGGGACTCAAGGACCGCATCGGCTCAGAGCCCGCCGTCGACGAGCAGCGCGACGGCGGCGCCGAGGAGCGCGAAGGCCTGGGGATCGCCTTCTTCAAGCGCAAGCTGCTCGACGAGGTCGATCTCTCCGAGCTGGTCAAGCTCGGGCCCTCGCAACGCCGCGCGCGGCTGGAGTCTGTGGTGGCCGGGCTGCTCAGCCGCGAGGGGCCGGTGCTCTCCACCGCCCAGCGCAGCATGCTCATCCGCCAGGTCGTCGACGAGTCGCTGGGCCTCGGCGTGCTCGAGCCGCTGCTGGCCGACGAAACCGTGACCGAGATCATGGTCAACGGTCCGTCGGACATCTGGATCGAGCGCGACGGCCAGATCCGTCGCGTGCAGGCGTCCTTCGGCGGCGAGGCCGAGCTGATGCAGACGATCGACCGCATCGTCTCGGCCGTCAACCGCCGCGTCGACGAGTCAAGCCCCATGGTCGACGCCCGCCTGCCGACCGGCGAGCGCGTCAACGTCATCATCCCGCCGCTTTCGCTGGTCGGGCCGACGCTGACCATCCGCCGCTTCCCGCGCGCCTTCACCTTCGATCAGCTCGTGGCGATGGGCACCGTCGACCGCGCGACGGCCGACCTGCTGCGCTCCATGATCCGGGCGCGGCTGTCGATCGTGGTCTCCGGCGGCACCGGCTCGGGCAAGACGACGATGCTCAACGCCATGTCGGGGTTCATCCCGATCGACGAGCGCATCGTCACCATCGAGGACTCGGCCGAGCTGCAGCTCCAGCAGCCGCATGTCGTCGCGCTGGAGTCGCGCCCGCCTAACGTGGAGGGCAAGGGTCAGGTGACGATCCGCGACCTCGTGCGCAACGCCCTGCGCATGCGTCCCGACCGCATCGTCGTCGGCGAGGTCCGCGGCGCCGAGACGCTGGACATGCTGCAGGCGATGAACACGGGCCACGACGGCTCGCTGACCACCGTCCACGCCAACTCGACGGAGGACTCGCTCATCCGCCTGGAGACGCTGGCGTCGATGAGCGACGTCGACGTGCCCTTCCAGGCGCTGCGCGACCAGATCAACACCGCCATCGACGTCATCGTGCAGCTCGAACGCTCGGCCGACGGGCGCCGGCGCGTCATCGAGGTGGCGGCGATCGCCTCGCGCCACCGCGACTCCTTCCGCCTGGCCACCATCATGGGCTTCGACCGCGACCCGATCGGCCGCGACCGGCGCGTCACCGGGCGCTGGGTGCACTACCCGCTGCCCGAGGCGACGCTCGAGCGCATGGAGCTGGCCGCCCAGCCGATCCCCGATCCGTTCCTCGACGCCGCCGACGACGTGATGGCTCCCGTCCGCGAGGCGGGCTGATGAGTTCGGGACCGGGGCTCCTGGCGCTGGCCATCGTCCTGCTCCTCGCGATGTGGGGCCTGGCCGACGTCGTGCTCGGCGGCGCGCGGCGCGCATCGCTGCGCGATCGCACGGCCGAGCGCGTGCCCGAGCCGGCCAGCGTGCGCATCGCGCGCTCGCTGTCCGAGTCCTTCAACCGCACCCGCCTGGGCCGCCGGCTCGACGTCCAGCTGCACGCCGGCGCCATCAACCTCGAGCCGCTGACCTTCGTGGCGCTGGCGCTGCTGGCCGGGATCGTCGGCGGCCTGCTCGTGTCGCTGAAGTTCGGGACCGCCCTGTCGGTCCTCAGCGCGCTGATCGTGGTGCGCGGCGTGTGGTTCTGGCTGGAGCGCAAGGTCGAGCAGCGCAAGGACCGCTTCATCGCGCAGCTGCCCGAGCTCGCCCGCGTGCTCTCCAACGCGGCATCGGCCGGCCTGTCGATCGTCGGCGCGCTGGAGATCGCCGCCAACGAGCTCGACGAGCCCGCGTCGGTCGAGCTGGGCATCGCCCTGGAGGAGGTGCGCATCGGCCAGTCGTTCGACCGCGCCTTCGAGCACATGGCCGAGCGCATGCCCTCGCGCGAGCTCGGCGTGCTCGTCAGCACGCTGGTCATCCAGCAGCGCTCGGGCGGCGACCTCGTCAACGCCCTCTCGGACATGGCCGCCACCCTCGAGTCGCGCAAGGACACGCTGCGCGAGGTCAAGACGATCATGAGCGGCGCGGTGGCCAGCGCCTACATCGTGGCCGCGATGGGCGTGGGCATCGTCTTCCTGACCGATGCGGTCAGCCCGGGCTCGATCGACCGGCTGACCGGCAGCGCCATCGGGATCCTCATCGTCGTCGTCTGCGCCGCCCTGTACACGGTCGGGCTGATGGCCATCCGGCGCATCACGCGGGTGGAGACGTGAGCAGCGGGCTGGCCGCGCTCGGCGCCGTGGCGGCGTACGTCTGCGCGCTGATCGGCGTCGTGTTGATCCGCAGCCGCGGCCCCGAGCAGCGCTTCGAGCTGGCCGAGGCGACCGCCGTCGGCGCGCCGCGCGAGAGCCTGCCGCGCCGCGCGTTCGCGACGCTCGGACGCTGGGGGATGCCGCTGGCGACGGCGACGCTGCGCTCCGAGCGCGCACGGCGCCGGGTGCGCCGCCGGATCGACTCCGCCGGGCGCCCGATGGGCATCGTCACCCTCGACGACTACGCGCGGCGCAAGGGCGCGTTCATGATCGCCGGCGGCGCGGTGGGCCTCTACATGCTGATCTCGGGCAGCCCGCTCGGTGCGCTGGCGGGCTTCGCCTTCGGCTACCTGTGGGTCGACGTGCTGCTCGACGGCAAGGGCCGGCGCCGCCAGGCGCGGATCGATCGCGATCTGCCCGACTTCCTCGACGTGCTGTCGGTGTGCATCAACGCGGGCATCGCCTTTCGCCCGGCGATGGCGCGCGTGGCCGACGCGATCGGCGGCCCGGTCGCCGAGGAGGTCCAGACCGCGCTGCGCCAGATCGCCCTCGGCGCGCCGCGCCGCGAGGCGTTCGACGGCCTGCGCGAGCGCAACAGCTCCGAGGCGCTGGGCACCTTCGTCTCGGCCTTCCTGCAGGCCGAGGAGCTGGGCGTCCCGCTGGCCGACGCGCTCGTCGAGCTGGCGCGCGACATGCGCCGCGACGCCGCCCAGCGCGCACGGCGCCGCGCGCAGAACGCGGTGCCGCGCGTCTCGCTGGTGGTCGTCGTGACGATCCTGCCCGCGGCCGTGCTGTTGCTGCTGGCCTCGCTGCTGCTCAACGTCAACGTCTCGGGCGGGCTGGGCACCTGATGGAGATCACGCGGCCACCGCTCGCCCCGCTGTGCCGGCTCGTCCTGCTCTTCCGGCTGATCGCCGTCAACGTCACGCTGTTCCAGGTGCTCGGGGCCGTCGACCGCGCGCCCAAGGTCCTCGCCGGGCTGCTGGTCGCCTCGCTGCTGTCCTACATCCCCCTGCGATCGTGGGACAGGATCGGCCCCGAGGTCGCCACCCGACCGATCCTGCTCGGCGTCGACCTCGCGATCAGCCTGGCCATCTACGGCGTGCTCGGGCCCGAGAGCCCGTTCTTCCTCTACACGCTGGGCACCGCGGTGCTGGGCGGCATCCTCTTCCGCCGCGCGGGAGCGGCCTTCTTCTCGCTGTGCCTGCTGGCCGGCTACTACGCGCTGGTCGTCGCCGGCGGGCAGGATTTGACCACCGGCAGCGACAACGCGGCCAGCCTGCAGACCCTCGTCACGCTGCCCGTGCTCTATCCGCTGATGGCGGCCGGCGGCGCAGCGGTGCGCATGCTCATCGACCGCCAGACCGAGACCGAGACGGCCCTGCGCTCGGCCGAGCGCGCCGCCGCCGCCGGCGCCGAGCGGTCGCGCGTCGCGCGCGAGATGCACGATTCGCTGGGCAAGACCCTCTACGGCATCGCGCTGAGCGCCCACGCGCTCGCCCGCCGGGTGGCCGACGAGGCCCCCGACGCCGCCCGCGCCGCACGCGACCTGTCGGGCGCCGCCCAGCTCGCCGCCGACGAGGCGCGGGGCCTGATCTCCGACCTACGCGCCGACACGCTCGCGCTCCCGCTGGGCTCAGCGCTGGCCGAGCACGTCGGCCGCTGGGCCGACGAGACGGGCCTGGCCGCCGACGCCCGCGGGGAGGACGTCGACCTGCCCAACCCCTCCACGCGCTACGAGCTGTTCTGCATCGCCAAGGAGGCGCTGCGCAACGTCGAACGCCACGCGCGTGCCTCCAAGGTCGACGTCACCCTCGTCCAGCAGGACGGATGCGTGGTGCTGACGATCGCCGACGACGGCGTCGGCATCGCGGGCAGCGGCAGCGCGCGCGAGCTCGAGACCGATGGCCATTACGGGCTCGTCGGCATGGCCGAGCGCGCCGAGCGGGTCGGCGCCACCGTGTTGCTCGACGGCGCGCCCGGGGCGGGCACGCGGGTGACCGTGCGCGTCCCCGCCGGCGACGTGCGCGCCCGGGAGCCCTGGGCGGTCGAGCCCGAGGAGGCGGTGCCGTGATCCGCGTGCTCATCGCCGACGACAACGCCGTCATCCGCGGCGGCGTGCGCGCGCTGCTGGAGACCGAGGCCGACGACATCGAGGTCGTGGGCGAGGCGGCGACCGGACGCGAGGCGATCGACCTCGCCGAGCGCCTGGAGCCCGATGTCGTGCTGCTCGACATCCGCATGCCCGTGATGGACGGCGTCGAGGCCGCCGGGCGGCTGTCGCGGCGTTTCAAGGTGATGATGCTCACCTACTCCGACGACGAGCCGATGGTGGTCGGGGCGATCCGCGCCGGCGCCCACGGCTACCTGGTCCACGGCCGCTTCGACCCCGACGAGCTGGCGCGCTCGGTCCGCGATCTGGCCGCCGGCCAGCAGGTGCTGTCGCCGGCGGTCGCTCCGGTCGTCTTCGACGCCCTGCGGCGCACGGTCGCCACGCCGGCCCAGGGGCGCCCCGAGCACGGCCCCGAGGCGCTGACCGAACGCGAGCGCGAGGTGATGGGCCTCATCGCCCGAGGGCGCTCCAACCGGGCGATCGCCGAGGATCTCTACATCTCCGAGAAGACGGTCAAGAACCACATTCGCAACATCTACGAGAAGCTCGCCGTCGGCAGCCGCGCCGAGGCGACCGCGCGGTGGCTGGGCATCACCGGCCCGCAGACCGAGAGCGACGCCGCGCCGGGGACCTGAAGGCCCGTCCGGGGCCCCAGGGGCCTAGTCGGTCATAGGCCCCCGACCCACCGCCAAAGATGAGCCCCCGCGCCCATTCACATGCGCCCGGCGCGCTCGTACCGTTCGCGGCGCATTGACGGCAACAGCTCAGCGGGAGGTCAGCCAGATGTTCCTCAAGTACCAGGTCGCTCTTCAGAACTTCGCCACCGAGATGGTCCGCCGGGCGACCGAGGTGCGCGACGACGAGCGCGGGCAGACGTTCGTCGAGTGGCTCGGCGTGATGGCCCTGATCGTCGTCCTCGTCGTCGCCCTCAGGGGGAAGATGGACGGCATCGCCGGCGACATCAGCAAGGTGGTCAGCGACGCGGTCAAGAAGATCGGGAGCCTCTGGAGTTAGCTCGGTCGCGCAGTCATCCTGACGCGCGGGCAGGGGTGCCGCTGAAGGTTGGCGGTGATGCGAGAAAACAGGGCGCGCTGGCCCCCGGCGCGCCCTGTTCGCGTGTTCGGGGGCAGCCGTGCGCCGGCGTCGAAAGGCTGCATATGGGGCATACTGGCGACGTGGTGAGGCGTGGGCGAGGATGGCGGCTAGGGGCGCTCGTCGTGGCGCTTGTCGCCGCGGCGGCGATGCCCGCCGGCGCGGGGGCCGAGCAGATCTCCCCGTTGGGGCAGGGGCGCAACCCGTCGGCCGTCACCGACGCGACCGGCACCCTGCACGTGGTGTACAACCACGTGCCGCAGGGCTCGCCCAATACGGACACCACCATCTACTGCCGGCTTCCGGCCGGTGCGCCCGCCTGCCAGCCGATCGCCTTTCCGGGGTTGCCAGACAACGCCGACTCGACCGCGCCCCACATCCTGTTGCGGCCCGCCGACGGCGCGCTCTTCGTGGTCGTCAGCGGCGTGGTCAACCGGCTGCCGACGACCTTCCTCTACGCGTCGAGCGACGGCGGTGCCACGTGGAGCGGGCCGGCGGCCATCGCCACGGGCCTCGAGAACATCTCCAGCGCGCAGCTGACGCCCGACGGCGGCGCCGTCGAGCTGATGGGCGGCAACGGCGACGACGACATGGTCTACCAGCGGGCCACACTGGGCGGGCCCGTGGAGACGCGGGCGATCGGCCTGCAGGCCGGCACACAGATCGGGTTCGCGTGGCGCTACCGTCTGTCGCGGATGCCCGACGGGCGCACCGCCGCGGTGGCCGCTGACAGCGTGCTGCGCAGCACGCTGCGCGTGCTCAACGGGCCCGATCCCTATCAGCAGGCGTCGTGGTCGCCGTGGGCGACCGCGCCCTCGGTGTCCGGGCAGTTCGTCGGCGCCAGCGCCGGGCCGTCCGGGAGCTGGGTGCTGATCGCGCCGCACGAGCGGCTGCGCCTGCGCCGCTGGAACGGACGGACGTTCGGTACCCCGAGGACGATGGGCACGCTGGCGGGCGTCGGTGGCGGCGACGTCGGTCCGGTCCTGCTCAATCCGCCGGCGGACATCGCGGTCGACCTCGCGGGGCGCGTGCACGTCGCCTTCCTGGCACCCCACGCGTTGTGCGGGCCGTCGGTCTGCCTGGCGTACCGGCGCAGCGAGCCCCGCGGTCTGGGCCCGACCTTCATCTATCCGGTCGCCAAGCCGGGAGGGGTGACGCCGTTCAGCATCACGGTGGCGCCCAACGCCGGCGGCAGCGGCTGGATCGTGTGGGACGACCGCAGCCTCGGCTACACCGGCAACGTGAACGCCGTGCCGCTCGTCACGCCGCCGCGCTACTCCCGCACGGGCTCGCGTGTGCTCGGGCACCATCGCCGCATCACCCTGCCCGTGCGCCGGGGCTGCATCCGCCCGGGCTCGCGCTTCGTGCACCGCGCCGACCTCAGCGGCCTGCGCCGCGGGGTGCGGATCGTCAGCGTGCGCTTCTTCTTCGACGACGGCCAACTG
>DATBKW010000181.1:0-21770 GCA_036555665.1 Solirubrobacteraceae bacterium
CGTGATCCTCAACCGCGGGCGGCTGATGGGCGACTGGCGCAAGAACGAGATCTCGCGCGACGAGCTCGTCAAGCAGATGTCCGGCGGCGCCGAGCTCGACGCCCTCGAGCACGAGCTCGGCCGGGCCCTCGACCAGCCGGCGTCATCGTGACAACCGCTCCCGTCACGTCAGCGGCGCCGGCCACGCCCCGCGCCGCGCGCCGTCGCGTCGGCATCGGGCTGATCGGCTTCGGCTGGCTCGGCCAGGCGCACAGCCGCTCGATGCTGCGGATCCCGACGCTCTTCGCCGAGCGGTCGTTCGATCCCGAGCTCGTCGTCTGCAGCGACACCGTGCCCGCCCGTCTCGACGAGGCCGTCGGCTCGTTCGGCTACGGCCGCGGCGTAGAGGACTGGCGATCGGTCATCGACGACCCCAGCGTCGACGTCGTCTTCGTGACGGCGCCGAACATGCTCCACCTCGAGCTCGTCGAGGCGGCGGCGCAGGCCGGCAAGCACGTCTTCTGCGAGAAGCCGGTGGGCGGCACGCCCGAGCAGACGGTCCGCGCCGAGCGCGCCGCGCGGCGGGCGGGCGTGACGACCGGCGTGGGCTACAACTACCGCTGGACACCGCTCGTGCGCTACGCGGCGCAGCTCATCGCCGACGGCAGGCTGGGCGAGATCACCAACTACCGCGGGCGCTTCTTCTCGATGTACGGCAGCGATCCGCTGGGGCTGCTGTCGTGGCGCTTTCTCGTCGAGCAGGGCGGCCACGGCGTGACGAGCGACCTGATGAGCCATTCGGTCGACCTTGCGCATCTGCTGCTGGGTCCGATCACGCGCGTGGTGGGAACGACGGCGACGTTCATCGGCGAGCGCCCGATCGCCGGGGCGGGTGGGTCCGTTTCCCACTACGGCCGCGGCAACCCCGATGACCCGCGCGGGGCGGTGACCAACGAGGACTACGCCGGGATGCTGTGCGAGTTCGCCTCGGGCGCGCGCGGGACCTTCGAGGCCAGCCGCACGATCGTCGGGCCCGAGAGCCAGAACGCCTTCGACGTCTACGGGACGAAAGGCGCGCTGGGCTGGAACCTCGAGCAACTCAACGAGCTGCAGCTCTACCTGGCGGAGGACGAGCTGCACACCGGCTATCGCACGGTCTTCGGCGGCGATCGCTTCCCCTACCACGGCGCCTTCGTGCCCGGCAGCGCCAACGGGATCGGCTTCGAGGACCTCGTGGCCATCGAGGACTTCGAGTTCTGCCGGGCCGTCGCCGAGGAGCGGCCGTTCACCCCCGGCTTCGCCGAGGCGGTCGACTGGGTCTCGGTGCAGGCCGCGCTGCTGCGCTCGGCGCGCTCGGGGACCTGGGAGGACGTCGTCTCGTTGCGGGAGGACTAGTGGTCCCTCACTGATGCCAGTACGAACGGCGATCCTGCGCATCGGCGTCATCGGCGTCGGACGGATCGGGCGCATGCACGCCGAGCTCCTGGCGCGCCAGGTGCCGGGCGCGTCGGTGACGCTGGTCCACGACGCCCGGGAGGATGCCGCGCGCGAGGTGGCCGACGAGATCGGCGTGGCAGCGGCCGCGGACGTCGACGAGCTGCTCGCCGCGTCCGACGTCGACGCGGTCGCCATCTGCACGTCGACCGACACCCACGCCGACCTCATCGTCGCGGCGGCGCGCGCCGGCAAGGCGACCTTCTGCGAGAAGCCGGTCTCGCTCGACCTGGCCGAGGTCGATCGGGCGCTCGCGGCGGTCGACGAGGCGAACGTGCCGTTCCAGATCGGCTTCAACCGCCGCTTCGACCCCGCCCACGCGGCCGTCGCCGCGGCGGTGGCCGATGGGACGGTCGGCGAGCCACACCTCGTTCGTATCTCCAGCCGCGACCCGGCGCCGCCGCCGATGGGCTACGTGCGCACGTCGGGCGGGATCTTCCTCGACATGACGATCCACGACTTCGACATGGCCCGGTTCGTCACCGGCAGCGAGGTCGTCGAGGTCTTCGCGCGCGGCGGGGTGCGGATCGATGCCGCGTTCGCCGAGGCCGACGACGTCGACACGGCCGTGGTCATGCTCACGCACGCGAACGGGTGCCTGACGACGATCGACAACTCGCGCCAGGCGGTCTACGGCTACGACCAGCGCGTCGAGGTCTTCGGATCGGCGGGGATGGCGGCCTCCGAGAACCCGCTGGCCCACGCGGCCGTCGTGCGCACGAGTGGCGGGACGAGCGCCGCGACGCTGCCCTACTTCTACCTCGAGCGCTACGTGCCGTCCTACCTGCGCGAGTGGGAGGCCTTCGTGGCGGCGGTGAGCACCGGCGCGACGCCGCCGGTCACCGCCGCCGACGCGCGCGCGCCGCTCGTCATCGGCCTCGCCGCGTGGCGCTCGCTGCGGGAGAACCGGCCGGTCGCGATCGCCGAGATCGATGGCTGACGGCGGTGGCGGCTTGACCAGGGTGTGGCTCAGCGGGGCGAGCGGCTTTGTCGGCTGCAACGTGACGCGCGTGTTCGAACGCCACGGCGCCGACGTGCGCGGGCCCGCGCGTGCGGAGGTCGACGTCACCGACGCGCACGCGGTGCTGCGCGACGTGGAGGCCTTCGCTCCCGACGCAATCGTGCACTGCGCGATCCTCAACGACCCAGCCGGGCTGCTGCGCGCACGCCGCGCGGCGTGGGAGGGCTATGTCGGCGCGACGCGCAACGTCGTCGACGCCGCCAATGCGGTGGACGCACACCTGGTGCTCGTCTCGACCGACTGGGTCTTCGACGGCACGCAGGCCGGTGCGACCGAGGACGAGCCGCCCAACCCGATCAACGCCTACGGTTTCCTCAAGGCGGCCAGCGAGATCGTCGTGCGCGAGCGCGCGCAGCGCGGCGCGGTGGCGCGGATCGCGGGCGTCAACGGGGTGCATTGGGCACGGGTGGGTGGGGATGGTTTCCCGCGAGCCCAGGACGCCGGCTTCGGCTATCTGGTCGCCTCGGTGGTCGCCGCGCTGCGCGCCGGACTGCCGTTCACGGTGTGGGAGAGTCCGGTGATCAACGAGATCGCCACCCCGACGCTCGCCAGCGACGCCGCCGAGCTGATGTGGCGGCTGGTCGAGCGCGGCCCGACGGGCATCTTCCACTGCTGCGGCGGCGAGTCGGTGCACCGCGTCGAGCTCGCACGCCGGGCGGTGGCCGCCTTCGACCTCGACGGCGAGCTGTTGCGCACCGGCCCGCCGGATCCCGCGGTGCTCGAAGGCGGCCCGGTGCCGCACGACACGAGCCTCGACGCGCGGGCAACCGCGGCGGCCCTGGGGGTCGAGCTGCCGGGCGTCGATGCGATGCTCGCGCGCCTGCGCGAGGAGCTGGCGGTGGCCGCTCCCCCGCCCGCACTCGCACTGGGCACGGAGCCGCCAGGAGGGGGGACCCCGTGGGTCTGACCCCGTTTGACCTCGTCACCATGGGCCGCGTCGGCGTCG
The DNA here is from genome assembly GCA_036555665.1 of Solirubrobacteraceae bacterium. Taxonomy (GTDB): domain Bacteria; phylum Actinomycetota; class Thermoleophilia; order Solirubrobacterales; family Solirubrobacteraceae; genus JAOPZW01. Next base: position 3,441 of record DATBKW010000181.1, read on the forward strand.
ACCTCTACCCCGAGCAGGTCGGGGTCCGCCTCGCCGACGTCCGCACCTTCGCCAAGTCGCTGGGCGGCAGCGCGACCAACGTCTCGGTCGCGGCGGCGCGCCTCGGCGTGCGCTCGGCGGTCATCACCAAGGTCGGCGACGATCCCTTCGGCCCCTACGTGCGCGATGCGCTGCGGGGGTTCGGCGTCGACCCGCGCTGGGTCGGCACCCATCCGACGCTGCGCACGCCGGTCGTCTTCTGCGAGATCTTCCCGCCCGACGACTTCCCGCTGCTCTTCTACCGCGAGCCGACGGCGCCGGACATGACGCTCGCCGTGGAGGAGCTCGACCTCGACGCGATCCGCGACGCGCGCGTGTTCTGGACGACGGGCACGGGGCTGTCGGCCGAGCCGAGCCGCGCGGCGACGCTGGCCGCGCTCGCCGCACGCGACGGCGGCGACGGCATCACCGTCCACGACCTGGATCACCGTCCGATGTTCTGGCCCGACGAGTCGCAGGCCGGCGTGTGGGCGCGCCGGGCGCTGGCGCACGCGACCGTCGCCGTGGGCAACCGCGACGAGGTCGAGGTCGCGGTCGGCACCCGCGACCCGCACGAGGCGTCGGCGGCGCTGCTCGATCTCGGCGTCGGCGTCGCGATCGTCAAGCAGGGCCCGGCCGGCGTCCTCGTGCGCACCGCCGACGGCGTGGTCGAGGTACCGCCGGTGGAGGTCGAGGTCGTCAACGGCCTCGGCGCCGGCGATGCCTTCGGCGGCGCGCTCGTCTACGGCCTGCTGCAGGGCTGGGAGCCCGCCCGCGCGGTGCGCCTGGCCAACGCGGCCGGGGCGTACGTCGCCTCAAAGCTCGCCTGTGCCGACGACATGCCCACGCTCGATCAGCTCGCGGAGGTTCCCGTATGAGACTCACGGTCGCCCAGGCCCTCGTCCGCTTCCTCGCCGCCCAGCACGTCGAGCGCGACGGCGAGCGCCACCGCTTCTTCGCCGGCTGCTTCGGCATCTTCGGCCACGGCAACGTCGCCGGCATCGGCCAGGCGCTGCAGGCCAACGCCGACGTCCTGCCCTTCCACCAGGCGCGCAACGAGCAGGCGATGGTCCACATCGCCGCCGGCTACGCGCGCCAGCGCAACCGGCTGGCGACGTTCGCGTGCACGACGTCGGTCGGTCCCGGGGCGACGAACATGGTCACCGGCGCGGCGCTGGCCACCATCAACCGGCTGCCGGTGCTGCTGCTCCCCGGCGACACCTTCGCCACCCGCACGCCGCATCCGGTGCTCCAGCAGCTCGAGGTCCCGCACGACGCGACGGCCTCGGTCAACGACTGCTTCCGGCCGGTGTCGCGCTACTTCGAGCGCATCGAGCGCCCCGAGCAGCTCGTGCCCGCGGCGCTGGAGGCGATGCGCGTGCTCACCGACCCTGCGGAGACGGGCGCCGTGACGCTCGCGATGCCCGAGGACGTGCAGACCGAGGCCTTCGAGGTTCCCGGAGCGTTCCTCGAGGAGCGCACGTGGACCGTGTACCGCCGCCCGGCCGCACCGGAGGCGCTCGCACGCGCGGCCGCCATGCTCCACGGCGCCGAGCGGCCGCTCGTCGTGGCCGGTGGCGGGGTCATCTACAGCGAGGCGATCGCGGCGCTGCGAGCATTCGCGGACGCCACCGGCATCCCCGTCTGCGAGACCCAGGCCGGCCGCGGCGCGCTGCCGTCCGACCATCCCGCATCGCTGGGCGCCGTGGGAACGACCGGCACCGCGGCCGCGAATCGCTTGGCCCGCGAGGCCGATCTCGTCATCGGCATCGGGACGCGCTGGAGCGACTTCACGACGGCCTCGAAGTCCGCCTTCCAGGCCCCGCACGTGCGCTTCATCAACATCCACGTCGCGGGCTTCGACGCGGCCAAGCACAGCGGCCTGGCCGTCGAGGCCGATGCGCGGGTGGCCCTCGACGCGTTGCGCGAGGCGCTGGGCGGTTGGCGCGCCGACGCGGCCTGGACCACGCGGGCCGCCGAGGAGGCGCGGGCCTTCGGCGGGGAGGTCGCGCGGCTCGTCGCGCCGCGCGAGGGCGCGATGCCCCATCAGGCCGGCGTCATCGGCGCGATCAACGACGCGGCCGGCGAGACCGGCGTCGTCGTCTGCGCCGCGGGCTCGGCGCCCGGCGACCTGCACAAGCTCTGGCGCGCGCGCGACCCGGCCGGCAAGGGCTATCACGTCGAGTACGGCTACTCGTGCATGGGCTACGAGATCCCGGGCGGGATGGGCGTCAAGCTCGCCGCGCCCGAGCGCGACGTCTTCGTGCTCGTCGGCGACGGCTCGTACCTGATGATGCCCGGCGACCTCGCCACGGCGGTGGCGGAGGGCATCGGCATCGTGGTGGTCATCGTCGACAACGGCGGGTACGCGTCGATCGGCGCGCTGTCGCGCTTGGTCGGCTCGGCCGGCTTCGGCACGCACTACCGGCGGGCGGCGAACGGCGGCCCACCGTTCGATGCGCCCGACGCGAACGGGCCCGCGGCGCCGCTTCAGGCCTCGCATGTGGACCTCGCGGCCAACGCCGAGAGCCTCGGGCTGCGCGTCATCCGCACGACGTCGCTCGACGAGCTGCGCGCCGCGCTGGACGAGGCGCGCCGTGACGGCGGCCCGGTCGCCGTGCACATCGAGGTCGACCGTTACGCCGGGGTGCCGAGCTATGAGAGCTGGTGGGACGTACCGGTGGCCGAGGTCTCCGACGACGACGCGGTTCGCGCCGCGCGGGCGGAGTACGAGCGCGCGCGCGAGGCGCAGCGTCAGTACGTGGAGTCGCCTTGACGAATCTGCTCGTCCGCCCGCGCGACCCCGCACCGGACGGGACGATCGTCAGCGTCACGCCGGAGTCGGCCGCATGGGGCCATGTCGGCTTCGAGGTGCTCGCCCTCGATGCCGGCCGAACCGCGCGACGAGCCACCGAGGGCAAGGAGCTGTGCGTCGTGGTCGTCGACGGGATCTGCCGCGTGTCGTCCGAGCACGGCGACTGGGAGCTGGGCGGCCGGACCGATCCGTTCAGTGGCCCGCCCGCCGCCGCGTACCTGCCTCCGCGGACCGAGGTCGCGCTCACCGGCGACGGCGAGGTCGCCCTGTGCTGGGCGCCCGCCGACGGCGGCGCCCCAGCCCGCGTGCTTCAGCCCGGCGCCGTCGAGGTCCGCGGCCGCGACAGCTTCGAGCGCCGCATCCACAACATCCTCATGGCCGACGAGGCCGCCGACGCGCTGCTGGTGACCGAGGTGCTCACCCCCGGGGGGCATTGGTCGAGCTACCCTCCGCACAAGCACGACCGCGACGCCATGCCCGACGAGTCGTTCCTCGAGGAGACCTACTACCACCGCATCGTCCCCGCGCACGGCTTCGGCCTGCAGCGCGTCTACACGGGCGACGGCTCGCTCGACGAAAGCGTCGCGGTGCGCGACCGCGACACCGTGCTCGTCCCGCGCGGCTACCACACCGTGTCGGCACCTCCCGGGTACGACCTGTATTACCTCAACGTCATGGCTGGGCCGAAACGCGCCTGGGCCATCGCCAACGACCCCGACCACGACTGGATGCTGCGATGAGCGCTGCCACCACCACCTCCGTCCGCCTGCTCGACAACTACATCGGCGGCCAGTGGACGCCCGCCACGGGCGCCGACGAGCTCGACGTCACCAACCCCGCGACCGGCGAGGCGCTCGCCCGGGTGCCGCTCTCGTCGTCGGCCGACCTCGACGCCGCCGTCAAGGCCGCGCGCGCCGCGCTGCCCGAATGGCGCGCGGTCAGCGTCATCGCGCGCTCGCAGTACCTGTTCGCCCTGCGCGAGGGCCTGCAGGAGCGCAAGGACGAGCTCGCGCGCTCGGTGACGACCGAGATGGGCAAGACGATCGTCGACGCGACGGCCGAGGTCGCGCGGATGATCGAGATGGTCGAATGCGCCTGCGCGATCCCGACGACGATGCAGGGCCGCATCCTCGAGGACGTCTCGACCAACATCGACGCCGAGACCGTCCGCCAGCCGGTCGGCGTGTGCGCGGCGATCGTGCCGTTCAACTTCCCGGCGATGGTGCCCTTCTGGTTCCTGCCCTTCGCGATCGGCTGCGGCAACACGTTCGTGCTCAAGCCCTCCGAGCAGGTCCCGATGACCCAGCAGATCGCCTTCGAGGTCCTCGACTCACTGGGCCTGCCGCCCGGCGTCGTCAACCTCGTCAACGGCAGCCGCGAGATCGTCGAGGGCATCCTCGACCACCCGGGCATCGACGCCGTCTCGTTCGTGGGCTCGGCGCCGGTCGCGCGGATCGTCTACGAGCGCGCGGCCAAGGCCGGCAAGCGCGTGCAGGCGCTCGGCGGAGCCAAGAACCACATGGTCGTCATGCCCGACGCCGTGCTCGACAAGGCCGTCGAGGGCCTCATCGCGTCGGGCTTCGGCGCCGCCGGCCAGCGCTGCATGGCCGGCGCGGTGGTCGTCACCGTCGGCGAGGCGCACGACACGCTCATGCCCGCCCTGCGCGAGGCGACCGAGAAGCTGCACGTCGGCGACGGCCTGCAGGACGGCATCGACGTCGGGCCCGTCATCTCGTGCGCGGCGCGCGACCGGATTCACGACTGGATCGACCGCGGCGTCTCGGAGGGCGCGACGCTCGCCGTCGACGGACGCGGGGTGGGTGGGGATGATGATCACGACCTGCCCGAGGACGGCTCCTACGTCGGCCCGACGATCCTCGACGGCGTCACGCCCGACATGGCGGTCGCGCAGGAGGAGATCTTCGGCCCCGTGCTGTCGGTCATCAACGTCGGCACCCTCGACGAGGCCATCGACGTCATCAACTCCAGCCGCTTCGGCAACGGCGTGTCGATCTTCACCGAGTCCGGCGCGTCGGTGCGCCGCTTCCGCCACGAGGTCGAGGTCGGCATGGTCGGCGTCAACATCGGCGTCGCCGCGCCGGTGGCCTTCTTCCCGTTCTCGGGCTGGAAGGACTCGTTCCTCGGCGACCTGCATGCCCACGGGCCCGACGCGGTCGAGTTCTACACCAAGAAGAAGACCGTCACGAGCCGCTGGTACTCCAGCGGCCAGGGGCACGGGGCGTACTTCGTGGAGAAGTAGTCAGACCGCAAACCTCGTCGGAGGTGCAAGTCGCCTCCGACGGGGTATGTGACCCCTCAGATCGAATCGGAGGAGCGTTCGCATGAGGGTCACTCTGCTCGCCGCCATCGCCGCCGCTCTTGCGTTCCCGGGGTCAGCGCTCGCTCACCACGGCCACGGCTTCCACGGCCATCGCGGCAACGACGTCAAGCGCATCGTCGTCATCTACGAGGAGAACCACAGCTTCGACAACCTCTACGGCAGCTGGGAGGGTGTCAACGGCCTCGCCAACGCGGGCAGCCACGCCACGCAGGTCAACCAGGCCGGCACGCCGTACACCTGCCTGAAGCAGGACGACGTCAATCTGGCCACCCCGCCGCTGCCGGCCACGTGCCACGACGCGACGGTGACGCCACCCTTCGACAGCGCGTTCCCCAATGCGCCGTTCACCATCGACGACTACATCGGGCCGATGGACACCACGTGCCCGCAGCCCGGGACCAACCCGAACAACGGCAACGGCGCCAGGAAGGGCGAGGGGCTGCCCGGTGGCTGCACGCGTGACCTGGTGCACCGCTTCTACCAGGAGCAGTACCAGCTCAATGGCGGCAAGCAGAACCGCTACGTGACCGGCAGCGACGCCATCGGCCTGACCATGGGCTACTACGACACCAAGGCGCTGCCGATCTACAAGTACCTGCACGCGCCCGGCCATCCGCGCTACGCGATCGCCGACGACTTCTTCCAAAGCGCGTTCGGCGGCTCGTTCCTCAACCACCAGTGGCTGATCGCGGCCAAGACGCCGGTCTTCCCGGGCGCGGCAGCCGACCAGCACTCGGTGCTCGACGCCAACGGGATGCCGACCAGCTACCCGCTCTACACGGCGACCGGCACCGTCGCGGACACGGCGCTCACCCAGGCCTGTCCGGCGACCAACGGGCTGGCCTGCGGCGACTACGCCGTCAACACGATCCAGCCGACCTACCAGCCGTTCTCGTCGCCGACGGCGCTGAAGCTCCCGCCACAGACGGCGCCGACCATTGGTGACCGGCTGAGCGCGAAGGGCATCGACTGGGCCTGGTACTCGGGCGGCTGGTCCAACGCCAACGGCGACGTCGGCGCCCCGGGCTGGACGAACGGCAACGGGCCGACGTGCTCGGATCCCAACGCGGCGACCGGCGCGACGTTCCCCAACTGCCCGGACAAGCTGTTCCAGTACCACCACCAGCCGTTGAACTACTACGCCTCGTTCGCGCCGGGCACGGCCATGCGCCGCGACCACCTGCGCGACGAGGACGAGTTCGAGTCGGCGGCCACGGCCTCCAAGCGCCACTGCCAGCTCAAGCCCGTGAGCATCATCAAGCCGATCGGCGCCGAGAACGAGCACCCGGGCTACGCCAGCGAGCACAACGGCAGCGACCATCTCGTCGACCTCCTGTCGTCGATCCAGAACAGCCGCTGCGCGAAGGACACCATGGTCATCGTCACCTACGACGAGTTCGGCGGGCAGTGGGACCACGTCTCGCCGCCGGGCATGGGCTCCCGTGGGCCGCACGACCAGTGGGGCCCGAGCACGCGGATCCCGGCGCTCGTCCTCTCGCCGCGTCTGCGCGGTGACTTCGTCGTCGACCACACCTCGCACGACACGACCTCGATCCTGGCCACGATCGAGCACCGCTTCGGCCTGCGGCCGCTGACCTCGCGCGACGCCTCCGTGCGGGACATGTTCAGCGTCTTCTCGGCGAGGGGTCCGCACACGCGGTAGCCGCTCCCGACATCCAAGAGGATTCGGCGCGGGCAGGCGGCTACCATCGAAGCCTGCCCGCGCTCGTCTCCTCCACTGATCCAGCCGATCCGCCGGACGGCCGCGACCTGCTGCGAGCGGTCGCGGCAGGCACCGCAACGGTGACCGGCGAGGCCTTCTTCCGCTCGCTGACCCGCCACCTGGCGGAGGCCTTCGACGCCGAGGTCGCCTTCGTGGCCGAGCTGCTCGGCGAGCACCACGACCGCGCGCGCATGCTCGCGGTCAAGCACGACGGCTCCGACCTGTACGAGGGCCTGGAGTTCGCGCTGGCCAACGCGCCGTGCGAGCTGATTCTCGAGACCGACGTGGTGAGCATCCCCGAGAGCACGACCGCGCGCTTTCCGCTCGACAAGTTCACCGTCCGCCACGGCCTCGAGGGCTACCTGGCCGTCGTCATGCGCGGCAGCAACGGCGATCGCATCGGCTACATCGGCGTGCAGTCCACCCGCCACCTGGAGGCCGACGCCGACGAGCGCGCCGCGCTGGCGATCTTCGGCGCGCGCGCCGGCGCGGAGATCGAGCGCCGTCGCCACGAGGCGATGCTGAGCGCCCGCGAGGCCGAGATCGCCGCCTCGCGCGTGCGCATCGTCGAGGCGGCCGACGAGGAGCGCCGGCGCATCGGGCGCAACCTCCACGACGGCGCCCAGCAGCGGCTCGTCGCCCTCGGCCACCTGCTGACGATGGCCGAGCGCAAGCTCTCCGACGACCCGGCCGCCGCGCCGCCGCTGCTCGACCAGGCGCGCGACCAGGCCAGGCTCGCCGGCGACGAGCTGCGCGAGCTGGTGCGCGGCCTGCATCCCGCGGGCCTCGTCGAGCACGGGCTCGGCCACGCGCTCGCGGCGCTCGCCACCCGCTCGCCGCTGCCCCTGCACATCGACGCGCTGCCCGAGCGGCGCCTGCCGGCCCCGATCGAGACGACGATCTACTACCTCGTCTCCGAGGCGATCACCAACGCGCTGAAGTACGCGGGTGCCTCGCAGGTCCGCGTCGAGGTGCGCCTGCATGGCCAGCGCCTGCTGGCCGCGGTGAGCGACGACGGCTGCGGCGGCGCCTCGGCCACCCCCGGCGGCGGGCTGGCCGGGCTCGCCGACCGCGTGACGGCGGTGGGGGGGACGCTGCGCGTCGACAGCCCGCGTGGCACCGGCACGCGCCTGGAGGTCGCGATCACGCTGGCCCCCTGGCGCAGCATGCGCGAGCCGTTCCTGGAGTTCGGGCACGACCGCGACGGCGGGCTCGGCGAGCGGCTGCTGCAACTGGTGCTCGAGGGGCGCAAGACCGTGACCCTCGCGCTCGCGCGCGAATGGGACCTCGAGGGCGGGCCGCCGCGGCCGGGCGCGCGCATCCCGGTGCTCGACTCCTCCGGGGTCAAGCGCGCCGTCGTCGAGGTCGAGCGCGTGACCGTCGTGCCGTTCATCGACGTCGAGCACGACGCGCTTGTCGCCGCGCAGGAGGGCATGTGGGACACGCCCGAGGAGTGGCGCGCCGAGCAGCGCGCCTTCTACGAGAGCTGCCGCGACGAGGTCGCGCTGCTGCTCGGCGAGCCGGGCTGGCGCCTCACCGACGACGAACCGATGGTCGTCACCTGGTTCACGCGCGTCGAGTAGTAGGTTCGGGCCTCACCGACGAGGAGAGGGTCATGAGCCAAGCCGACGTCGTCTCCGCCCGTCCGTTGCCGCCGGGGCTGTCCGAGGAGCAGTTCGCGCGCGCGATCGACGCCTTCACCGCCGCGCTCGGCGCCGAGAAGGTGCTGACCGGCGACGAGGACCTGCGCGAGTTCCGCGATCCGTTCCAGCACGCCACCTGGGACGAGTACACGGCGTCGGCCGTCGTCATGCCGACCTCGGTGGAGGAGATCCAGGACGTCGTGCGCGTCGCCAACGAGCACAGGGTGCCGCTGTGGACGCACGGGACCGGGCGCAACAACGGCTACGGCGGCCCGGCGCCGCGCGTGCGCGGCTCGGTGATCGTGAGCCTGCGCAACATGAACCGCGTCCTCGAGATCAACGAGGAGCTCGGCTACGCGGTCGTCGAGCCCGGCGTGCGCTGGTTCGACCTCTACGAGGCGATCAAGGCCGGCAACCACAGGCTCATGCTGTCGTGCGCCGACCTCGGCTGGGGCAGCGTCGTGGGCAACACGCTCGACCACGGCGCGACCTACATGCCCTACGGGGTCGACATGGGCATGCAGTGCGGGATGGAGGTCGTGCTGGCCAACGGCGAGGTGATGCGCACCGGCATGGGCGCGATGCCCGGCAACAAGGCCTGGCACGTCTACAAGCGCGGCCTGGGGCCGACGCCCGACCAGCTCTTCATGCAGTCGAACTTCGGGATCGTCACCAAGATGGGCGTGTGGCTGATGCCCTACCCCGAGGTCTACATGCCCCTGTGGCTGCGGGTGTGGAAGGACGACGACCTCGCGCCGGTGATGGACACGCTGCGCGTGCTCATGCTCGACGACACGATCCGGATGGTGCCGCAGATCCTCAACACCGTCCTGCTCGGATCGGTCTTCTCCAAGCGCGAGCAATGGTGGCAGGACGACGGGCCGATCCCCGACAACGTGATCGACACGATCGCGCGCGAGCTCGCGATCGGGCGCTGGACGATGCGCTTCGCGCTCTACGGCGACGAGGCGGTCGTCGACTACCGCTTCGCGAAGATCAAGGCGGCGTTCGAGCGCATCGAGGGCGCGGAGGTGTGGGGCGCCAAGTCCGCGCCGCAGGACATCCCGAGCCTCGAGCACCCCGCGGAGCGCATCCAGGGTGGCGTCCCCAACCTCGAGTGGAACGCGATGACCGGCTGGTACGGCGGCGAGGAGGGCGGCCACATCGGGTTCTCGCCGGTCGCGCCGCTCACGGGCCCCGACGCCCTCGCGGTCCGCGACCTGCTGCGCGGCATGATCGAGGAGGCGGGTTTGGACTACATGGCCGGGCTCATCCCGATCAACGCGCGCAGCTTCATCCACGTGGCGATGGTCATCTTCGACACCAAGAGCGAGGCCCAGGCGCGCGCGGCCTACGACGTGACCAAGCGCCTCGTGCGCGAGGCGGCGAAGCAGGGCTACGGCGAATATCGCGCGCACCTGGACTTCATGGATCTTGCCGCCGACCAGTACAGCTGGGGCGATCACGCCTACCGGCGCTTCACGCAGACGCTCAAGGACGCACTGGATCCGAACGGGATCCTCTCGCCGGGCAAGCAGGGGATCTGGCCGAAGCAGATGCGGTGAGTCAGCCGCGCCCGTGCGGCGCCGTCAGGTCCCAGTCCAGCGGGCCGCGCGGGATGATCCGCTTGGGGTTCAGCTCGTCGTGCGTCGTGTAGTAGTGGACCTTGATCTCGTCGATCGAGGTCGTCTCGGCGATGCCGGGCAGCTGATAGAGCTCGCGCGTGTAGCCCCACAGGTTGGGGTGGTCCATCACGCGGCGGCCGTTGAGGCGGAAGTGCGTGTGATACACCGGGTCGAAGCGCAGCAGCGTGACCCACGCGCGCCAGTCGGCCTCGGTCAGCGCGTCGCCGGTCAGGTAGCGGCGCTCGGCGAGGATCGCCTCCAGGCGCGCGAGCGCGTCGAACACGCCGGCGAACGCCTCGTCGTAGGCCTCCTGCGAGCGCGCGAACCCGGCCCGGTAGACGCCGTTGTTGAGGTCGTCGTAGACCCAGGCGTTGAGTGCGTCGATCTCGGCGCGCAGCGGCTCGGGATAGAGGTCGACGCTCGCGTCGCCCCACTCGTCCCAGGCGCTGATGAGCATCCGCACGATGGCGGCGGAGTCGTTGTTGACGATGTGGCCCGTCTCGCGGTCCCACAGGACGGGCACCGTGATGCGGCCGCGGTAGTCCGGGTCGCTGGCGCGGTAGGCCTCGGCGAGGAGGTCCCAGCCATGCAGCTCGTCGACGAATCCATCGCCGCTGAAGGCCCAGCCGCAGTCGTCGCGGTAGGGGTTGGCGTAGGACACGCCGATGACGTCCTCGAGGCCCTTCAGGTGCCGGACGATCAGCGTCCGCTGCGACCACGGGCACGCCCGCGCGACATAGAGGTGATAGCGGCCGGGCTCCGCGCTCTCGGCGGTCACCCGGTCGGTGAACCGGGCCGTCTGACGCATGAAGCGCCCGCCGCTGAGCTCGCGATCGATCCCGGAGGCACTTTGTTGCATGCACAACAGGCTACCCCGGCACATGCTGTGCGAAGCTCTCACCGTGAGCACGGTGGAGGCCCGCACGCGCACGCAGGACGTCGACCTCGATGCGCTCGACGCCATCCAGCGCCGCGTCCTGTGGCTGGCCACCGCGATCGTGCACCACGCAAACCGCGTGCGCCCGAATCCGAGCGGGATCAAGGTCGGCGGCCACCAGGCCTCGAGCGCATCGATGGTCTCGCTGATGACCGCGCTGTGGTTCGCGCACCTCGAGGCGCCCGATCGCGTGTCGGTCAAGCCGCACGCCTCGCCGGTCCTGCACGCGATCAACTACCTCCTCGGCCGGCTCGATGCCGCCTACCTGCCGCGGCTGCGCGAGTACGGCGGCCTGCAGTCCTACCCGAGCCGCACCAAGGACCCCGACCCCGTCGACTACTCGACCGGCAGCGTCGGCATCGGGGCCACGGCGACGATCTGGGGCGCGCTGGCCCACCGCTACGTCGCCGGCCACTTCGACGTCCCGCGCGGCGGGCGCCAGATCGCGCTGCTCGGCGACGCCGAGCTCGACGAGGGCGCGGTGTGGGAGGCGATCGCCGATCCGATGGTCGCGCGGCTGGGCGAGGTGCTGTGGGTCATCGACCTCAACCGCCAGTCGCTGGATCGCGTCGTGCCCGACATCGCGGCCGGCCGGCTGCGGTCGATGTTCGAGTCCGCCGGCTGGCACTCCGAGACGGTCAAATACGGCCGGCGGCTGCGCGCGCTGTTCGCGCGCGACGGCGGCGAGGCGCTGCGCGAGCGCATCGACGCGATGGGCAACGAGGAGTACCAGCGGCTGCTGCGCGCCGACGACGCCGACCTGCGCGAGCGCCTGCCGGCCGGCGAGCACGCCATCGCGCGGCTCATCAACGATCTCGACGCCCGCTCGCTGCTGGCCGCCTTCCGCGACCTCGGCGGCCACGATCTGCAGGCGCTGCTCGAGGCCTACCGCGCCACCGATGCGGTGCGCGACCGTCCGTCGGTCGTCTTCGCCTACACGATCAAGGGCTGGTCGCTGCCCACCGAGGGCCACCCCTCCAACCACTCCGCGCTGCTCAACGACGAGCAGCTCGCCGACCTCGCCGCGCAGCTCGGCACGTCGATCGGCGATCCGTGGGCGGCCTTCGAGGAGGGGTCGGCCGAGGGCGCGCTGTGCGACGCGGTCGCCGCGCGCCTGGCGCGCGATCCGGCGCCGCGCCACGACCCGCCGGCGGTGCCCGCGCAGACGCAGCGCTCGCACACGGGCGTCGGCTCGACCCAGCAGGCGCTGGGCCGGCTGTTCGTCGACCTCGCGCACGAGGCGCCCGACGTCGCCGAGCACCTCGTCACCGTGTCGCCCGACGTCGCGTCGTCGACCAACCTCGGCGGCTGGATCAATCGCAGCGGCATCTGGAGCATCGGCGAGCGCATCGACTGGTTCGCCGACGACTCGGACACGCTCGTGCGCTGGCGCGAGTCCGACCACGGGCGCCACGTCGAGCTCGGGATCGCGGAGGTCAACCTCGTGGGCCTGCTCGGCGAGCTGGGGGCGACGTGGAGCCGCGACGGGCGGCCGCTGCTGCCGGTGGGCACGATCTACGACCCGTTTGTCACGCGCGCGCACGAGCCGTGGTCGTTCGGCATCTACGCGGGCGGCCAGTCGATCCTCGTCGGCACGCCGTCGGGCGTGACCCTGGGGCCCGAGGGCGGCGCGCACCAGTCGGTGGTCACGCCCTCGATCGGGATCGAGCAGCCCGGCTGCGTGGCGTGGGAGCCGGCCTTCACGCAGGACTTCGAGTGGTGCTTCCTGGCCGCGCTGGCCGCACTCGGGCGGCCGGGCGGGAGCTCGGCCTACTTCCGGCTGTCGACGCGGCCGATCGACCAGGCGCTGACCGCGCTGCCCGACGACCTTGATGCGCGCGAGCGGCGCCGCCGCGACGTGCTGGCCGGCGGGTACCGGCTGCGCGAGGGCGACGGCGTGACGATCGTGGCCGTGGGCGCGGTCGTTCCGGAGGCCCTGGAGGCCGCGGGCGAGCTCGAGGCCGAGGTCGTCTGCCTGACGAGCCCGGACCTCGTCTTCCGTGCGCTGCAGGCGCGCGCCGGTCTGCAGGACGGCGACCACGCCGTGCTCGCGCGGCTGTTCCCGGCGGCGCGGCCGCTGGTCACCGTGCTCGACGGCCACCCGCACACGCTTGCCTTCCTGGCCGGCGTGCACGGCGCGCCGATCGCCTGCCTGGGCGTCTCGCAGTTCGGGCAGTCGGGCGACATCTCGGACCTCTACCGCCACCACGGCATCGACCCCGAGACGATCGTCGGCGCCGCGCTGGACATCCGCGGGTGAGCGCTCCGGCGTACAGGCGCCTGGAGAACGACGAGCGCCGGCGGCGGCTGCTCGAGCTCGGCGCGCGGCTGTTCACCGAACACGCCTACGACGAGATCTCGATGTCGCAGATCGCGCGTGCGGCGGGGATCTCCAAGGCGCTGCTCTATCACTACTTCCCGTCCAAGCAGGACTACTTCGTGGCGACGCTGGCCGGCGGCGCCGAGGAGCTGCGCGCCCAAATCGAGCCCGACCGGTCGCTGCCGCCGGCCCACGCGCTGGCAGCCGCCGTCGACGCCTACCTGGACTGGATCGAGCACAATGCCGCCGCCTACGAGAAGCTGCTGCGCAGCGCCGGCGCGGTGCCCGAGGTGCGCGAGCTCGTCGACGAGGTGCGCACCGCGACGGCCGACCGCATCCTCGAAGGCCTCGACGTCTCCGCCAACCCGCGCGCCCGGATCGCCGTCCGCGGCTGGCTGTGGTTCACGGACGGCGCGTGCCTGGACTGGATCGAGCACCGCGACGTCCCGCGCTCGCAGCTGCACGGGCTGCTGCTGGGCACGCTGGCCGGCGCGCTGCAGGCGGCAGGCGTCGAACTGCCGAATTGACATCGCCCGGCGAAGTGCTTGGGTCCCGGGGATGCGGACCGCTCCCCTCGCGCTCGTCCTGGTCACTCTGCTCGCGTTCGCCGCGCCGGTCGCCGCCTCGGCGACGCCGCTGCCGCAGGTGACGGGGCCGCTCCCGGTCAGTGCCACCTCGTATCCCTTCGGCGCCGCCGACCACACGGCGGTCCCCGAGGACCTCAGCAAGGTCGGCTACGTCGAGGACGAGTACCTCGTCAGCGGCAAGGCCAACGTCTACGACTGGCCGGCCACCGGGCCCGCGACGATCCGCACGCCCGACGCGCCGTACACGACGCGCATGCTCGTCCGCCGGCCGGCTCGCGGCCGGCACTTCAGCGGCAACGTCGTCGTCGAGATGCTCAACCCGTCCAACCGCTTCGACCTCAACATCGGGTGGGCGATGGCGCACCGGCAGATCGTGCGCAACGGCGACGCCTGGGTCGGGATCACGGCCAAGCCGATCGACGTCATCTCGCTGAAGAGCTTCGATCCGCAGCGGTACGCCTCGCTGTCGTTCGCCAACCCCCGCGCGCTCGACGACCCGCTCAACTGCGCGAACCCGGTGACGTCCGTCGACCCGCCCGACCAGCGCTCGCGCACCACGGAGGATGGGCTCGTCTGGGACATCTACAGCCAGGTCGGCGCCTGGCTGCGCAGCGGCGCGCGCTCCAACCCGCTGGCCCACCGCGTCAGGCACGCCTACGGCTTCGGCTATTCGCAGACCGGCGGCTACCTCGTCGACTACATCAACGCGATCAACCCGCGGGTGGTGCAGACCGACGGCAAGCCGATCTACGACGGCTACATCGTCGCGGTCGCCGGAGGCGCGTTCGTCGGCGCGGTGCCGCTGAACCAGTGCCAGCCCGCCCCGGCCGCCACCGATCCGCGCCTGAAGTTCAGCAACGTCGGCGTGCCGGTCATGCGGCTCATGTCCCAGTCGGACTACTACTTCGGCAGAGATGCCCGCCAGGACGACAGCGACGCGCCGGGCGATGGCCTGCGCTACTACGAGATGGCCGGCGCGGCCCACGCGACGCCCGACGAGCTCGAGTTCTCCGCGGCGCCGGCGGACATCGTCAAGGCCGGCCGCGACGTTCCGCCGTCGTCGTGCAACGAGGGCCCGCGCAGCCGCTTCCCGAGCCACATCTTCTTCGACGCGGCGCTGCGCAACCTCGACTGGTGGGTGCGCTACGGCATCGGGCCGCCGCACGGCAACTACATCCAGATCGCCAACGGGGCGACCGCGCTCGACGAGTTCGGCAACGCGCTCGGCGGCCTGCGATCGCCCTACCTCGACGTGCCGACCAGCACCTGGTTCGCCAGCTCGACCGGCGCCTCGTTCTGCTTCATCGCCGGCCACGAGGTGCCGTTGGACGCGGCGACGCTGCAGCGCCTCTATGCGTCGCACGGCGCCTACGTCGCCGCCGTCGCCCGCGACACGGCGCGGCTCGTCCTCGGCCGCTACATCACCGCCTACGACGGGCTGGAGATCGTCCGCGAGGCCGCGCAGGCCGACGTGCCCTAGGCCGGCGCGCCCGGCAGCGTCAACACGAAGCGCGCGCCCCCGTCCTCAGGGCTCTCCAGCCGCACGCTGCCGCCATGCGCCTCGGCGACCTGGCGCACGATGGCCAGGCCGAGGCCCGAGCCCGGCCGGCCGCGGGCGGTCGCCCCGCGGTAGAAGCGATCGAAGAGGTGCGCCCTGTCGTCGATCGGCACGCCGGGCCCGTGGTCGCGGACGACGACCGTCCCGTCGCGGCCGACGGTGACCTCGACGCGGTTGGAGTGCTGGGCGGCGTTGTCGAGCAGGTTGTTGACCGCACGGGCGATGCGGTCGGGGGTGCCCGTGACCACGCAGCCCTCGCTGTGCAGCGTGAAGTCCACGGCCGGCGCGTGGCGCCGCGCGCGCACGACGGCCTCGGCGACCAGCTCGTCCAGGCGCACCTCGTCGGCCGCCGTGGGCGTCTCGCCGTCGCGCGCGAGCTCGATGAGGTCGGCGACGAGGTTGCCGAGCTCCTCGGCCTGCTCGACGACGTCGTCGAGCAGCGCGCGGCGGTCGGGCTCGGACAGCGGCGGCGCATCGCGCAGCACCTCGACGTTGGTGCGCAGCGACGTCACCGGCGTGCGCAGCTCGTGCGACGCGTCGGCCACGAGCTGGCGCTGCTGGTCCTGGGAGCTCTGCAGCCGCGCCAGCATCCCGTTGAAGTGCTCGGCCATGCGGCCGACCTCGTCGTGGCCGCCGGCCTCGATGCGCCGGCCGAGGTCGCCGGTGGCCTCGATGTGCTCGGCGGCCTGCGTCAGCTCGGTGACCGGCCTGACGACGCGCCGCGAGAACAGCCGGCTGGCGAGCGCCGCCAGGGCGGTGCCGACGACGACGAGCACGATGAGCACGATGCGCAGGCGGTGCAGCAGGCGATCGGCGTCGGTCAGCGATCGCGCGGCCTGCACCGCGCCGATCGGGCTCAGCGAAGCGGTCAGAACGCGCAGGTGGACGCCGGCGACGTGCGTGTTGGAGAAGCCGCCGTCGGAGCGACCGTTCGCGGTGGCCAGCGCCTCCCGGGTCACCGGCAGCGTCAGTCCGGCGGGTCCGATCACCAAGACGTCCCCGTCGGGCCGCACGATCTGCACGTAGGAGCCCGGGCCGCCGAGGCTCGGCGGCGGTGCGTTCTCGGGGCGCTCGGGCCGGGGGGCGCCCGTGTAGCGGGCGATCGCGCGCTGGTAGAAGGCGACGTTGCCACGCAGGGCGTCGTCGACCTGGCCGAGCTGCTGGTTTCGCACCGCGGCGTAGGCCACGAGCGACGCGAGCAGGAGCGTCACCCCGACGATCAGGGCCGACATCAGCGTGAGCCGACCGCGCAGCGCCATGCTCAGCTCTCGCGCAGGACGTAGCCGACGCCGCGCATCGTGTGCAGCAGGCGCGGCTCGCCGCCCTCCTCGGTCTTGCGCCGCAGGTAGCCGACGTAGACCCCGAGCGAGTTCGACGAGGCGCCGAAGTCATAGCCCCAGACCGACTCGAAGATCTGCGAGCGCGTGAGCACCTGACGAGGATGGCGCATGAAGAGCTCGAGCAGCGCGAATTCGGTGCGCGACAGCTCGATGCGGCGCTCGCCGCGCCAGACCTCGCGCGCGCCCGGATCGAGGAGCAGGTCGGCGAACCGGATCGGATCGGGCCCGCGATCGGTCCGGCGCAGCAGCGCCCGCAGGCGCGCCTGCAGCTCGCGCAGGGCGAAGGGCTTGACGAGGTAGTCGTCGGCGCCGGCGTCGAGCCCCTCGACGCGATCGTCGATCGCGTCGCGTGCGGTGAGCATCAGCACCGGCGTGCGATCGCCGGCCTGCCGCAGGCGCCGGCAGACCTGGAGCCCGTCGAGCCGCGGCATGGCGACGTCGAGGATGATCGCGTCGGGCGGCGCGGCGGCCAGCCGATCGAGGGCTTCCTCGCCGTCGGCGGCAAGGTCGATGTCGTGTCCGTCGAGCGCGAGCGCACGCTGCAATGCTGTGCGAACGGCGGGCTCGTCATCGACAACCAAGATCTTCATTTCCTGCGCATCGTGCCATGCGTGGGTTTCCCGCTCTGCCGTGTAGGGGATGGAAGAGGCCAACGGTGAGTTTCGTTTCCGAATCCAGCACCGCGGCCAGGCGCTTCGCGCGTGGCGGGGCGCAGGGCACGGTCCAGGCCGTCAGGTTGCTGGACGCCGACCGCGAACTCGCTCGCCGCGTGGGGTCCGATCTGGCCGAGGCGCGCGCGGCCGCCGTGGCCGGCTGCGTGTCGATCCCGCGCGGGCGCTGGAACCCCGACGCCGCGGCCGACCGCATCCACGGCGGCTTCGGCCTGCTGGTGCTGCGCGGCCTGCTCATGCGCGACCTGGAGAGCCCCGAGGCGCTCGGCGCCGAGCTTGTCGCGGAAGGCGATCTCCTCGGCCCCGACGACGGCACCGAGGAGCGTATCGTCGGCCTCGAGCCGCGCTGGGAGGTCCTTGAGCCGTCGCGATTGCTGGTCCTCGACGCCGCCTTCGCCCAGCGCATCGCCCGCTATCCGCAGCTCGGGGCCGCGCTCGTCGACCGCGTGCACGAGCGCGCCCGCCGCACCGCGATCGCGTTGGCGCTCAGCCACCTGCCGCGCGTCGAGGATCGCCTACACCGCCTGCTCTGGCACCTGGCCGACCGCCGCGGCCACGTGCGCGCAGACGGCATCGTCCTGCGGTTGCCGGTCACCCAGGAGCAGCTCGGCCGCCTCGTCGGTGCGCGCCGGCCCACCGTCTCGCTGGCCCTTCGCTCGCTGCGCGAGCGCGGCCTCGTCCGCCGCGGCGAGGCCGACGAGTGGGTGCTGGCGAACGAGCCGCCGGTGCCTGAGACCTAGTGGGCCTTGAGG
>DATBKW010000182.1:0-2741 GCA_036555665.1 Solirubrobacteraceae bacterium
GCCATGAAGTTGACGTTGTCGGTCAGGTCCTTCCAGGTGCCGGCGACGCCGGGGACCTCGGCCTGGCCGCCGAGCTTGCCCTCGGTGCCGACCTCGCGCGCCACGCGCGAGACCTCGTCGGCGAACGACGAGAGCTGATCGACCATCGCGTTCACCGTCGTGCCGATGCGGGCGAACTCGCCCTTCAGCGGCTGGCCCTCGATCGTCAGCGCCATCTTCTGGGTCAGGTCGCCCTCGGCGACGGCCACGATCACGCGCGCGACCTCGGTGGTGGGGCGCACGAGGTCGTCGACGAGGCCGTTGACGGACTCCAACGCGACCGACCAGCCCCCGTGCGCGCCGTCGAGGCTCGCGCGCTCGGTCATGCGGCCTTCGCGGCCGACGACGCGACCGAGGCGGACGAGCTCGGCGGTCAGCTGCGCGTTGCGCTCGACGAGCTGGTTGTAGGCGGCCTCGAGCTCGCCCACGACGCCCTTGCGTCGCGCGGGCAGGCGATGTGAGAAGTCACCCGCGGCGGCGGCGCGCAGCCCGGCCTCCAGGCGGCGGAGA
The DNA here is from genome assembly GCA_036555665.1 of Solirubrobacteraceae bacterium. Taxonomy (GTDB): domain Bacteria; phylum Actinomycetota; class Thermoleophilia; order Solirubrobacterales; family Solirubrobacteraceae; genus JAOPZW01. Next base: position 550 of record DATBKW010000182.1, read on the forward strand.
ACTTCGTCCTCGTCGCCCGATCTCGCGGCGCTCCCATTCGTCCGTGTGGTCGCTTTGCCCGCGGCTTCAGCGGTCTTGCTCATCCTGCCCCCAGCTCTATGTTTGGCGCGGTTCGGCTACCCCTGCCGGGCTGCGGTCAAACGCAAACGGACAACAGTTCCCGGCTCGAGGCCTAAAGAAACGCTATCGGGCGCCGTGGCGTCAGGGTACTGCAGCGACGGGCTTCGATGCGCCAGCTTCCGGTGCAGTAGTTTTTGTTCTCACGGGCGGGGTACAGCCCGCCCACCACGAGGGTTCGGGTTCGGCGCCATAACCCCCGCCCCCTGGCTCCCTCGTCGCACGCGTCCGGCGCCCCCCGCCGGACGCGTCTGGCTTAACGGCGAACGTCTACCGCGTCGGATCCTTGTCCTACGCCGTGGACGTTCGCCGTGCCGTGGGGAGGAACGCTCGCCGGGTCCGTCGAATTCAAGCGTGCCCATGAAGCGCACGGCACCGGACAGCCCGGCGGCTCCGATCGAGGCGGCCGGCCATCAGACCCTTTCGGCGTACATCCGCGCTCGCTTCGACGAGTTCTCGCGGTCGCAGAAGGACGTGGCCCAGTACATCGTCGACCACCTCGACGAGGTCGCCTTCCAGACCGCCGAGGAGCTTGCGCGGCGCGCCAACACGTCGTCGTCGACCGTCGTGCGCTTCTCCCAGGCGCTCGGGTTCGAGGGCTTCCCCGAGCTGCAGGGCCAGGCGCGCGAGGAGTACCGGCGCCGCGTCGCGGCCGGGCTGACGGGGACGACCAACGGCGCGGTCACGGCCGAGCCGCTGTTCTCGCTCGACCAGAGCGAGTTCGAGACGGCGGTGGCGGCCGATCACGTCAACGTCGAGGAGACGGCGCGCAAGATGTCGCGCTCGGACGTCGAGGCGGCCATCGACGCGATCGCCGCGGCGAGCCGGGTGCTGATCGCGGGGACCGATCAGATGGCCTTCTTCGCCTCCTACCTGCGGCACCTGCTGATGCTGCTCGACCTGCAGGCCGACATCGTCGCCAGCCCGTCGCAGGAGGCCCTGAGCCGGCTTGGGCGCATCGACGACACGATGCTCGTGATCGGACTGTCGGCCGGGCGGCCGCATCCGCTGGTGGTGCGGGCGATGAAGCTCGCGCGCCATCGCAAGGCCGGCACGGTCGCGATCACCGACGCGACGCTGAGCGAGGTCGCCAAGCTCGCCCAGATCCGCCTGTACTACTCGTCGAACTCGCCGGCCTACGTGCGCTCGCACACCGCCCTGCTGTCGCTCATCCAGGCGCTGGCATACGGGGTGTACAGCCGCGATGCCGAGCAGTACGCCGATCGGATCAAAGCTTTCCGCCTGAAGTAGTCCGGGGCTTTCGCGTCCCTATCATGGGACGCAAGATGCGAGACGAAGCGACGTTCCGGGTCAAGGCCGGGCTGGCCGAGATGCTCAAGGGCGGCGTCATCATGGACGTCGTCGACGCCGAGCAGGCGAAGATCGCCGAGGACGCGGGCGCCGCCGCCGTGATGGCGCTCGAGCGCGTGCCGGCCGACATCCGCCGCGACGGGGGCGTGGCGCGCATGAGCGACCCCGCGATGGTCAAGGGCATCCAGGAGGCGGTGACGATCCCGGTCATGGCCAAGGCGCGGATCGGCCACTTCGCCGAGGCGCAGGTGCTCGAGGCCCTCGAGGTCGACTACATCGACGAGTCCGAGGTCCTCACGCCCGCCGACGAGGCCCATCACATCGACAAGTGGGCCTTCCGCATCCCGTTCGTGTGCGGCGCCACCAACCTCGGCGAGGCGCTGCGGCGCATCGGCGAGGGCGCGGCGATGATCCGCTCCAAGGGCGAGGCGGGCACCGGCGACATCGTCGAGGCCGTCCGCCATCTGCGCGCGATCACCGGCGAGATCAAGCGCCTGGGCACGCTGAGCGAGATGGAGCTGATGACCGCCGCCAAGGAGCACGGCGCGCCGTACGACCTCGTCCGCAGCGTGGCCCAGGACGGCAAGCTTGCGGTGCCGCTGTTCTGCGCCGGCGGGATCGCCACGCCGGCCGACGCCTCGCTGGTCATGCAGCTCGGCGCCGAGGCCGTCTTCGTCGGCTCGGGCATCTTCAAGTCCTCGGACCCGGCCACGCGCGCCGCGGCGATCGTCGAGGCCACCACGCACTTCCGGGACGCCGAGCGC
>DATBKW010000183.1:0-13454 GCA_036555665.1 Solirubrobacteraceae bacterium
CGCAGGGCCTGGCGTCAGTCAGGGTCACACCGCCCAGGGATCGTCACCACGAGGCGCCGATTCGCGCCGCCGTCGAAGCGGCCGAGGACAAGGCGCTGCCACGGGCTGTCGCCGACGCGCGTTCCAAGGCCACGCAACTGGCCAAGCTCGTCGGCCTGACGCTGGGCCCGGTCGTGGCGATCTCCGACACCCCGGCCTCCCCTTACGGCCCATTCGGGGCCTTCTACGGCACCTTCGGCCCGGACCGCTTCTGCGGCACGATCCGTACCGCGGTGTTCAAGACCAACAGCGCCGGTAAGAGGGTGCGCGTCGGGACACGTGCTCGTCACACCTGCCGGGTGCCCGCGACCGTCACCGCCGCGGTGACCGTGACCTTCGCCGCGCAGTGATCCTTCGGTGAACCAACGTGACCGCGCCGCACGCCGGCGGCTGGTGTGGATGCTGCTCACGCGCGGCGACGTGGGCGCCGAGCGGCTGCACAGCGACGGCCGGCCCGCCCTCCGCCCGCGCCAGCCACCGAGAACACCCGACCCTGACGCACCCCACAGCCCTCCGGACCACCAACCGCGCCGGCCGGGGACATGACCCGGCCGGCGCACTTTAGTCGCCCGCGCGCCGCCTGCGGAGTTGTCCGACATCGCTCTGTGGAAGCTCCAGGATGGACGTCGTTGAACGATGTGGACCCGGCCGTGGGGTTGTGGACGCTGAAGCGGCCGGCGGCGGGCGGCGGCTGCTTGGCGGCGTGGCCGCTCCGCGCATGGTGGCGGGGGTCACGAGCCGGACCGGTCCCGCTGACGCGGCCGGGGCAGCGCGCGGGCACCGACGCGGTCAGAGCGACGATCGTTCTCGGCCACGCCGTCCTGGCCCAACGCACCGAGCTCGCCTTCGGCCACGCGGCCGAGTTGCACGCACCCCACGCCGCGCGTGGTTCCGAGGACGCGCGTGGCGCACGGCGTCCCGCCGGCCGGGTCGGGCATGCCCAGCGACAGCGGCGCGCTCCCCGGCACGATCGCCCCAACACCGCGATGGGGCCCGCGAGTGATCAGGCCACGGTGCGGCTTGATCCGGTTGCCGATCCGGACCACCCGGTGGCCGCCAGCGCGCCGACGGTGAGCGCCGCTGCGACCAGCAGCACGACGGCCGACACCAACGGCCGACGCAGCCACCGCCGCGCCACCGGGTCGAACGGCACCGTGGCCACGAGCTGGTCGCTGAGCTGGGTAAGCGGATCATGCAGCCTCCACGCAACGCGTCGGCGCAGCCGACCCACCCGCGGCTGACCCGCTTGCGGAGCACCGCCTCCGAGCAACGCGACTCGACGGCGATGTCCGCGTAGTCGCGCTCGTCGAGCACGCCCGCCCGCAGCGCCCGCGCCTGGGTCGGGCGGCAGCGCGCCAGGCCATTCGCCCACCACCGCGTCGCCCCTCGCTCTCGATCAGCACCGCGATCGCGTCGAGCTGCTCGACGCCCAGCGCCAGCGGCCAACGACCCAGCCGCCGCCGCGCCTGGCCGTCGACCCGCCCGCGACGCAAGCTCGCCGCCAGCACGTTGCGCGCGATGCCGACAACCACATCGGCGCGCTCCCGCGAGCCGCGTCAGACCCGCCACGCGTCGCCTGCAGCGCCGCGAACGTCTCGGCCGCCAGAGTCGCGCTCGAGCTCGAGCTCGAGCTCGCGACGCGCATGCCCGCCGACCCCCGGTTGCAATAGCCACCACTGCCCGACGCGGCCGCGGCGCTCGAGATCCCCTGGCGCCACGGTTGCAGATGACCATCACGCGGATGCTCCCGCCCGACCCCATGGGTCGCGGAAGGCCGCCTTAGCGCCCGGTCACGGGAGGGCGCGGTGCTACGGGGGCGCCGCGAGGGGCGGTGTCGTGACACGGGCCAATGTGCCTCGCGGTCATGGCCCAGCGGGTAGCACCACGCTGACGTCTTTGCCGTTGGCCAGGTGGGCGGTGGCGCTGATCTTGCCGGTGTAGAACGCGCCGTCATAGACAGCGATGAAGAGGTGGTGCGCGCGCGACGGGCGCAGCGTCCTGACGTCGCTCGGGGTGCGGATCGTCACGCTGCGGACGTCGGCCGCCGCGGCGCCGGTGAGAACGGTGCGTCCGGGGAGTGTGCGGCGCTGGATCTGCGCGCCGGTCAGTGGTGCCGCGGGACCGCTGGCGTCCTGCGGGTTGAGGGTTACGACCCGCTTGTTGATATAGCGCGTCGCGCCGCACTCCGAGCCCTGCGAGTGAAAGCCGACCGAGCCGTCGACCGGGTTGACCCACGCCAGCTGGCCGCGGACGACGCGCCCCCAGAGGATGCACGACCCGTTGTGGCGCGGCGCGTAGCCGACGGCCCATGGCGCGGCGCCGTCGGGGTCGGGTGCGCGGGCGTCGATCGTCGCGCCGGCGTCGCGCTCGACGCCGGCGCGCGTGGTGCGGACCGTCCCGTCAGCGAGCACGGCGCGCAGCCCGAGGGCCAGGCCCGCGTAGCGCGCCGGCAGCAGCACGAGGAACGATCCGTGGGGGCCGAGACGGATGGCGCGCGGGGGGCCGGCGCCGAGCAGCGTCAGGCTGCGCGCGCCGGGCGCCAGGCCGGTGACTGCGACACGAACGATGTCGGGCGCGTAGGCGCCGCGGCGCGCCGTGTACGCGGTGACCTCCAAGCCGACGCCGTGGCGGCGGACGTCGTCGGGCGTCAGGCATCGGGCGTCGCGCTCGTCGAAGCCCAGCGGCCGGCCACGGCCCTCGGCGGCAGGCGCGAGCAGCTTGCCGTCGGCGAGCGTGCCCCACTGAAAGCACACCATGCCCTTCGGTCGCGGGCCCACGAACTTCACACCGGGGATCAGGCGGGCGGCCCACGCGCGCACCGCCCAGTCCGGCCCGCCCGCCGGGTCGCGCGTGCGTGGGCCGATGGCGACGCTACCCTTGACCGGCTCCTCGAAGCGCGTGGCGATCGCGGGGAGCTTGGCCGGCACGGGCCGCCAAGGCGGGACCGGCGGCGGCGTCAGCGCCTTGCCGTGCACGTCGACAACGTTCGATTGCGCCACAGTGACCTGGCGTCCGTCATCGAGGACGGCGTGCAGGCTCAGCGCGCGCGGGTCCACGTGGCCGTCGAGCACGGCAAGGAAGCCGCCGCCCGGGCGGCGGATGCGCAGCGGCCCGGGTGCGCCCGCGCCTTCGAGCACGAGCGAACGCACGGTGGCAGCGGCGGCGCCGTAGACGAGCGTGCGCGCCGGGTGCAGGCCCCACGGGAACCCGTCATGCGGCGTGATCTCGGGCACGAAGCGACGGATGACCGCGTAGACCGAGGTGTGGGCCGGAAAGCCGCACAGGATCGGCGTCAGCGGCGGCTGCACGTAGTTCTGCGGCGGACCGGGGGGTTGGGGCAGCCCGGGGCCGCGCTCGCGCACCGCCTGCGCGCACGCCAGGCCACTCGGCGAGCCGGGCTCGCGGTAGGGGCCGGCGTCGAGCTTCCACGGGGGTCCGCCGTCGGGATCGGGTGCCTCGTAATCGCCGGTGTCATAAAACCCCAGCGTGCTCGTCGTGCCGTCGCGGTCGCTCACCGTGACCCGCGGGCGCACGTCCTGGCCGTAGCCGCGAAACACCGCCAGGAACGCGCGGCGCGGGCCGAGTTTCGGCCGGTAGGTCCGACCCGCGCCCGAGATCACGACGGCCGCAGTGTGCGCGCTCGCCACGCCGCTGACCACGGTGCGCACGTCCTGTGGCGTGCGGCCGTTGAAGATCTTGGCGCCCGCCAACAGCCCCCGCACACCGCGGCCGTGGATCGTCCCGCACGTGTCGGTGCTGCCCAGCGGCGCGGCGCGAAACAGCCCGTCGAGGCCGACAATCCCAAGCCGGCCGTCGAGCACCTGGCCGACCGCCGTACAGGTCTCTCCGGTCTGGCTGCGCGACAGGCGAACATCCCACGCCGGGCCGCCCGCGGGGTCGGCGACATTGAGATGCGCCAGCTGCTGCGAGCGCGGGACCGGCCGCTGCTCGGGGGCGACGTCGACCTTCTTGGCCTGAGGGATCGGGGATCCCTGGCCGATGAGCAGCGTCGCCGCGGCCGCCACACCGGCCAGCAGCAGCGCGACGGCCAACGCGATAAGCACGATTCGCCGCACGCGTCGCGGCCGCTCGCGCTGATCGATCGCGATCACGCGCTCAAGCTCGTCGCGCAACGCATCAAGCGCCGCCGGCCGCTCGCTCACCGTCCCGCCTCCTTCACCGCGCCGCGCGCGTCGAGCGCGGCCGCCAGCGCACGCAACCCGCGCGACACCCGCGCCCTCGCAGTCGCCTCCGAAACGCCAAGCGCACTGGCGACCTGCTCATAGGACAACTCGTCGATGACCCGCAACCGCAACGCCCGCTGCTGATCGACGCTCAGCCGCGCCAACTCCTGGCCGAGCTCACCGCGCAGCGCCGCGAGATCCGCGTCGGCTTCGATCCGCGCCAGGTCATCCTCGTGCACGGCGGGCAACCGCATCCCCAGCTTGCGCATCGCCGCGCGCTCGACATACCCGCGACGAAAGAACGCCACCAACTGACGGTGCGCGATCGTAAACAACCACGCACGCTCCTCAGCGACCGTCGACCCGCGAAACGACCTGCGGCCGCGATACGCCTGCGCGAACGTCTCCGCGGTCAGATCAAGCGCCAGACCCGGATCAAGCGTCCGCCGCGCATGAAACATCAACACCGCCTCCGCCTCGCGCTCATACACGCGCGTGAAACTCGCCGGATCCCTCATCCAACTCCTAAGTAGCGCCACACATCCAGCGCGTGACGAGCACGCTCGCGAGAGTCGATGCAGCCATTGCGCCGAGTTTGACCGCCGTTCAACGCATCACAAGATCCAGCCCCCGCGCCTCTTGAGATCCGATGGCGCCATGAGCAAGCGCAGCCGTCGTCACGGCAGCGAATGATGAGGCGCGGATTGAGTTTCCGTCCTTCCAGACGACGTAGTGCAGCCGATGCCGCGCAAGACAAGTCGGCGACTCGCTCGCAGCGCCTCCTGCACCGCGTTATTGCGAGCGAGCAATCTGGACTCCCTGATAGCGCCCCGCGACCGCACGTGCCTTCTGCCTCCGGTCTTTCTCCAGCGATCGCGCTGCGTCGTGCAAGACGCGAGGCGGAGGACGCTTGTCTAACCGGCTGAGTGCTCCTCGCGCTACCACCAGCCGCGTGGTCCCGCCTCCCCTGACGACTGCTCCGCCACAGCGGGCAGAAGTGTGCGCGCGGCCGATCGGCGCACTCGGCGGTCGTCCGTGGCGAAAGCCTCCTTGTCGCCGATCGACGCGCTCGCTTGGTCGTGGAAGCGACGGTGTGGCGACGAGTTCCGCGTCGCCGCGGAGTCTGAAAGCATCGTGGCCGCGTGACCGCCAGGTCGGAGATAGCACGGCGTGTCGCACGCCGGCCAGACCGCGGCGGCGGGACGGTTATTCCGACCCGTGGACGCGAGCGACCGCGGCGGTGCGTGTGTGTACGTCGAGTTTTTCGTAGATGTTCTCGAGGTGCTTGCGTACGGTGGCGGGCGACACCCACAGCACCTCGGCGATCTCGGCGTTGCGCAGGCCGTCGCGCACGAGCGCAAGCACTTCGCGCTCGCGGGTTGAGAGCGCAGCCGCGCCATTGTCGGGGGCGGCGCGCTCTTCGACCAGGACGACATGGGTGGCGCCGCGGCGGTCGAGGTGGATGACCAGCGTGCCCGACGGCCCGTCGATGGTGAGCGGGGCAGGAGGCCGGCCGGCGCGCGCGGCCGTTCGCTGCTGCTGGAGCCAGCGCGCGAGTGTGGCCGGCAGGCGGGCGCCGGGCCGGTCCGCGAAGTACTCGTCGAGGAGGCGTCGCGCGATCGGGCTTGCCGCGTCGATCACGCCGTGCGCGTCGATCAGTAGCAGGCCGCATTCTCCGAGATCGCGCTCGTCCTCGATGACGGCGCGCGCGCTGTCGGCGACGCGGCGCACGGTCGCGGCCCGGTGGAGTTGAACGAGATGCCGCTGGAGCAGGTTCAGCAGCGCTCGGTCACGCTCGCCGAAGTCGTGTCGCGCGTCGTCGAACAGGAAGGTCTTCGTGTGCTCGTCAGGCGAGGGGATTGCCACCTCGAGCTCAAATTCGATGCCCTGCGGTCGGTACCAGTCGGCGTAGAGCTCGAGGCGGTGCAGTTCGCGCCGGCTATGGAAGTCCGAGACCTTCAGCGCGTCGAAGCGACCGCGCTTCTGTGCCCGGCACAGTGGATGCTGGTCGACCACGCGCCAGAGGTTCGCCTGGTCGTATGGGGGCGGGCCGTCAGGGCCGCCGCACTCGGTTAAGGCGAGGTGTCGTCGGTGGCGGCGGTCGAGCTCGCAGTAGCTGGCCATTTCGCAGCCCAGGAGCGACCGCAAGGCCTCAAGGACGTGGGCGGGAAACGGCTCGGGCCCTGTCTCCGCCGACGCCTCGTGTACGAACCGCAGGGCCCCTTCGAGGTCACTGACGCGTAGCGGCCCCATCTCTCTCGAGGCGACCATACGCACCGCCCGCCCGCATCACAATACGACGAACGGCGAATGGACACCGGGCGCTGCTGACGCGATGCTCGCCATCGTACCCAGCATCACGCACGCGGGCTCGAGCACCGGGCCCACGGCGCGTGCGCGCGGGTCGCCCGCGGTCGCTGCCCCGGGGGTCCCAACGAGGAGGTATCGACGTGCCCGTCCCCACGCGATCGGGGCCGCTTTGCCTGGCCCTGGTGCTGTTTGTGCTCGCCGCGACACTGATCACGGTCATGCTCGCGACGGTGCTGCGGCCCGGCGGCAACGCGGGATCGAACGCGCCGACGCCCCTGTCGATGGCGCGACCTGGTCCGCGCATCGATGCCACCGCCGATGCCGAGGCCCGACAGATGCGATCCGCCACGCGCCAGCTCGCCAACGAGCTGAGCGCCGCCGCGCGCTGCGACGCCGGGCAAGCGCCGCACCGCTTCTCGTTGTGCGTGATCCCGGCGCTGCGCCACGCCGGCATCGGCGGACGCACGACAGCCTTCCTCTTACGCGGAATCACAGCAGCGGTCCCGACCGGCCGCTGCCGCAACTACCTCTTCGCCCTGCAGGCGGCCAACGACGCGAGCGCCGACAACGCACGGTGGCTCTACGCATCGCTGTACCAAGGGCAACCCGGCGACCACCAGCGCCACATGGTGGCCCAGCTCGCGCTCAACGCGGGCATGCTTCACCGCGCGCTGCGCGCGGCACCCGCCGACACCTGCTCCCCAGCTGGAGGCGAACTGGCGAGCTGAACCAGAAGGCAAACCGTGCGCGTCGTGGCGACGACGCGCGGGAGTCAGGAAGGGCTAGCTCTCCACTTGGACGCCGCGGGAGCGCTCTCGGGCGCGGTTGAGACGAGGCTCAACGCTAGCCCGACCGCCTTCGTGGGCGGCGTCTTGGGATGCTGAGCGTCGTGGGCAGGGCGAGAGCTAGAAGCAGCCCACCGCGGAGCTTGAGCTTGCCCGTGAGCAAGAGTCCCGTGGGGCTGGCAGTTCCGCTCACCAGACGCAAGAACGCCACCGGTCCCAGCTCCAGCGTCAACGCCGGTGGCCCATCGTGGCGTGAAGTCCTGCACCGGCCGTCGGCGAGCGTGAGCCGGTAGCGGTCGATGCCGCCGTCGCGCCGGCCGGTGATCCTGAACTCCACCACCGCGTCGACGCGTTTCTCGGGGCGTGCGCGCTGGCGGATCGTGCGGAAGATCTGCCACAACAGCACGCCGCGAAGGTGGCTACGCATGACCGATTGGAGTCGCTGGTCCGAGGACACACTCACCCACCAGGCAAGCGCCTCGGCCTTGAGGTCAGCCAGCCAGCGCCTGCACGGGCGCCGTCCGAGGGCCTTCATCGACACCCTGCTCCGAGCCGCAAGCACAGCTCGACAGACCTCTCGACTCCCAGCTTCCACCGGAACCGGTGGCTTGTGATGCGGACAAGCACTGGTCGTCGTCCAGGGCGAGCGTCGGACGCCTGAACGCGGCGACGCTCGCTGTCAGAACATCGCCTCCTCTGGGGGACGGGGCCGTTGACCCAAGGGCCGTCCATTTGGGACGGCCGGTCGCGCCTGCGGAACGTCATGACGCCCCGTGCGGAAAGGCAGGGGCACGCGACTGGTAGGAGAGGATCTTCGGGTTGTGCACCACGCCGTTGCGGATCTCGATCGCGTGGCGGATCGTCGGGTCGGCGTCCCAGGCGCCGTCGCCGGCCATGATCGTGGCCACGAACGGGATCAGCGCCTCGCTGATCTCCCATGTCGCCGAGTCCCAGAGGTACGAGGGCGTGTGGTCGACGGCGTAGTAGCGCACGCCGCTGCCAACGGTGAACATCGGCTCGGCAAACGACGTCGGACGAGCCCACTCGAAGCCCATGCCGGTGTCGCACGAGACGTCGATGATGAGGCTGCCGGGCGTGAAGGCGCCGAGCTCGGCATCACGCACGAAGACGAGTGGATGGTCGGTGTCCTGCAGGATGCAGTTGACGACGATGTCGTGGGTGGCGAGAAGGTCGGCGACCGGTGTGCGCCGAGAGCCGCTGAGCGCCAGCGGCCGCGACGGCCGCTGCGGGTCCGGCTCGTAGTGCACCAGGCGCGCCGGCGCGATCGGGGCCGCGACCGCCGGGACGCTTCGATGCGTGAGCACGGTGACGTCGTGGACACCGAGGGCAAAGAGCGCGGTCACCGCACCGCGAGCCGTCGCGCCGAAGCTGATCACGGCGGCCCGGAGACGCCGCCCGTAGGTGCCGCTGCAGCCGACCAACTGCAGCGCGTGCAGCACCGAGCAGTAGCCGGCCATCTCGTTGTTCTTGTGGAAGACGTGCAGGCTGTAGCGCTGCTCATCGGTCCAGTAGTTCATCGCCTCCCAGGCGATCAGCGTGAGGCGGCGATCGATCGCCAGCTGGGTCAGCGCATGGTCCTGGACGCAGTGAGGCCAGCCCCAGAGCACGGTCCCCGGACGTCGCTCCTCCAGGTCCTCAGTCACCGGCTTGGGGAGGACGACGACGTCGCACTCGTCGAGCAACTCCGCCCGTGGCCGCAGGCCGGCGACACGCGGCGCGAGCGTCGCGTCGGTAACACCGAAGCGCTCTCCGTAGCCACGCTCGAGGAAGATCCGTTCCCGCAGCTCCGGGTCGAGGCGGTCGAAGTGCGCGGGATGGATCGGCAGCCGGCGCTCAGCGGGCTTGCGGGAGGTCGCCACGAGGCCGAGGCTCAGTGCCGGCTCGTTGACGACGCGCCGCGGAAGCGCAGTGCTCATCACGCCAACCTCGCACCGCCGGCACGCCCTCGCATCGGCGGTCGGCCGCCTTGTGGCACCGGAGAACTACGGGGTTGTTCTCAAGCTCCGCCGGCCCCCAGTGGGAACGGCCAGGCGTCGCGCCGTCGGCATCCAGCCAGGCGCATCTTGCCTCCGGCCGTGCCTAGCTCAGCACGGCGAGGTGCCGCCGGCGCCAGAACCAGCACGCCAGCCGAGTTCCCCGCGCAGTGGCGCTTCTCGTCCGGTTGCGGTCGTCCCCGCCGCCCGCTCCGCGCGCCCGCAAGGGACGACCACCAGGCGCGTGGAACCGCCGCCCTGACGACTGCTCCGCCACAGCGGGCAGAAGTGTGCGCGCGGCCGATCGGCGCACTCGCCGGTCGTCCAACCCAGGTGACGGACGAGAGCCCGCAGTTGGCGCCGGCGAATATCGAGTCAGACAGCTCGTCGGGGACCTTGAAGAAGTACTGCTCGGGGGATGTAGTAGTGCGTCGAGAAGGCGCCATGGACGAGCGGCGCGTGCTCTGGCGGCTGCGACCAACACGCGAGTCCCCGCTGGCACAGGTTGAAGTCCCCGCGCCGGCGGTGAACCTCGGTGCCACAGATGTTGGCCCTGCGGATGCGCACGACCAGTGCACCCGGTTCAGGGTCGGGAATGGGGAACTCCTTGACGACGACTTCGGCCCGCCCGACAAGGGCAGCCAGTTGACCCACCATCGGGTCCTCCTCTTGGGGCTCTCAGGGGCAAGCGCCAGCTCGAGGCAGGCGACTCTCACGCCGCCATTCCCGACGAGAGCGCCTGGCGGTGTTCCGCGATCCGGCGCCGCGCTGCGTCGATGTCTGCCAGCTAAGTGGCGCGCGACGACGATGCCGCAGAGGCACGGGTTGACATGAAAGCCTGGCGGAGCAGGCGTCAGAGGCGGCCGACAGGCGCAGTTGGTGCTCGTCCCGGGCGAAAGCCTGCCGCGTGCCACCGCGGCCGCTCGCAAGCACCCACGTCCGCTTGCGATGCGTGCCGACACGGGCGTTAGGGTTTCGGCCGGCATGTCGCGCGACGTGTTCAACCAGATGCGCAGCTTTTGGGAGAAAGCGTTCAACGGTCGCGACCTGTCGCTCCTTGACGATCTCATCGCGGACGACTACGTCAACCATGCGGCGCTGCCCGGAACTCCGACGGGACGCGCGGGTCAGGCAGCCGTGATGGAACGCCTGTGGGCTGCGTTCCCCGACGCGCGCTTTGAGATCACGCACCTTGCGGTCGATGGTGATGTGGGCATCTGCATCGGGACCATGTCGGGAACGCATGAAGCCGAGTTGCTGGGCGTCCCGGCGTCTGGCCGTCGCGTCGAGTGGCGGATGTGTCACCTGATGAGGTTCGACGCCGACGGTCGCGCAATCGAGCACCGCGCGATCCGCGATGACCTCGGACTGATGCGCCAAATGGGCGCTCTGTAACGTGCTGACCGGCCGCGTCGCGCCAGGAGCCGAGCGCGGCGGGGATCCCGACCAGCGGCTCCCGCAGCGGGCGACCTGCAGCAGCGAGGATCGACGTCGCGCAGACTGGTGCTTTCCTGGCGGAGGAGGCCGGTCCGGTGCGCCCGCTGGTCGTCCCATGCGGGCGCGGGCCCTCGGCGGTACGAACGCATCCTGGCGCGGGCGCGCCGTTCCGCCGGATCCGCCACGATGGCGCTCGGTTACCGGCGCGAAAGAAGGCCTCATGGCGGACCTACCTGACATTCCGCACGGCGGTGGTTGGGCGAAGGCCCTCCGGCCGCCCGGGGGCTTGCCCGTCCTGCTCCGTCGCCAAGATGCGCTGCAGAGCGAGGCTCAGGCGGTCATCGGCGAGTTGGGGCTGTGTGAGCGTCTCGGTCGCCTCGGGCCGGTCGAGCAGATCGGGAGCTCGCGGTCCGGGCTGATGGTGTGGCGGACCCGGACGTCGCGACGCGCTGCGCGGACCCGACCACGGACGAGGTGCTCGACGCGATGCATCCGGTGCTGGCGCATCCCGGCGTTCGGGAGGTGACGTACATGCCGCAACTCGGGTCGCGCAGTCCGTCGGGCGGGCCCGCCGACCAGCGCTGGTACTTCGTCCTGGGCTACGTGGCGGGCGGCGGCGAGCCGTGAAAGGTGGACGTCTCGCTGTTGCGACTCGGCGATGCCGTGCGCGAGCTGTATTTCGATCCCGACGCGCTGCGCCGCCGGCTCACGGACGAGACCCGCGGCGCCATCCTGTGGATAAAGGACGTCTGGCACCGCCGGCCCTGCTACCCCGACGTGGTCGGGGGCGTGGACATCTACCACGCCGTGCTCAACCACGGTGTCCGAGCGCTCGCCGACTTCGCGGCCTACCTCCACGCGCGTGGGATGCCGACGGACTGAAACAAGCTGCGAAGACAGGGCTTCGGCCCGAGGCGCAGCCGATCGGCCACGAGAAAGGCCACCGCTTGGACACCGGGCGACAGCCCGCAGACGCGCTCGATGACACGCAGCCACGTTTCCGCTTGGGGCACAAGCAGGCACGCCGCAGAAGAGCGCCGGCGATCCGGCAAGGCGCGGGCGGGCGCTCGTTCCAGGAACGATCGACGAAGTGTTCCGGGAATGAGCGACCCGCCCCCCGCCTGACCGCAGCGCCCGCGGTGGTCGGTGCGGCCGGCGCGCTCGACGGCTGACACGGGTCAGGCCGGCAGCTCCGGCGTGACCAGCCCGGTCTCGTAGGCGAGCACGACGGCCTGCACGCGGTCGCGCAGCCCAAGCTTTGAGAGCACGCGCCCGACGTGGGTCTTGACCGTGTTCTCGCCGAGCACGAGCTCGGTGGCGATCTCGGAGTTCGACAGTCCCTGGGCGACCAGCCGCAGTACCTCGACCTCGCGCGCGGTCAGCTCGGCGAGCGCCGGCGGCAGCCCGTCGCCGACGGGCCGCGACGCGCGCGCGAAGTCGGCGATCAGCCGCCGCGTGATGCGCGGCGCGATGAGCGCCTCGCCCGCCGCCGCGACGCGCACGGCGTCGAGCAGGCGATCGGGCGGCGTGTCCTTGAGCAGGAAGCCCGTCGCCCCGATGCGCAGCGCGCGGAAGACGTACTCGCTGGCGTCGAACGTCGTGAGCATGACGACGGCGGTCGTGTTGTCCGGCGCGGCGAGGATCCGCTCGGCCGCGGCGAGCCCGTCGAGCCCGGGCATGCGGATGTCCATGAGGATCACGTCGGGGTGCCGGCGCGCGACGACGTCGACCGCGGCCTGCCCGTCGGCCGCCTCGCCGACCACCGCGATGTCGGGCTCGGCGTCGAGGATCACGCGAAAGCCGGTGCGCAGCAGCTGCTGATCGTCGGCGATGACGATGCTGATCGGGCGCAGCGGCGCGTCGAGCGGGGCGGCCGGCACGTCGTCGTCCTGCTCGCCCTCGCGCCAGCGCACGAGCGCCGTGGCGACCGACTCGGAGATGCCCTTGACACGGAACGTCCCCGCCGGGCGCATCAGCTCGGCCACGCGCGGCCCCGCGATCTGGCGCACGACCTGCGTGGCAAGGATCTCGCCCGAGCCCGCGGCGTCGCACAGGCGGCTGGCGACGATCACCGGCGTGCCGTAGAGGTCGCCGGCCTCCTCGAGCGGCTCGCCGGCGTCGAGGCCGATGCGCATCTCGAGTCCGGCGTCGGCGCCCGTCGTCGCGCGCTGCAGCGCGACCGCGCAGCGCACCGCCGCGACCGCGCTGGAGAAGACGACCATGAGGCCGTCGCCGGTCGACTTGACCTCGTTGCCCTCGTGCGCGGCGACGACCTCGCGCAGCACGGCGAAGTGTGCCGCGCGGCGCACTTCGCCGTGCTGCGCGAGCTCGTCGCCGCGCACGAGGGCAGCGAGGTCAAGTCGACCGGCGACGGCCTCATGGTCGTCTTCACCAGCGCCGTCGCGGCGGTGCGCTGCGCGGCGCGCATCGGCCTCCTCGTCCCCGTACCGGTCGTACAGCGTCGTCGACCCGACGAGGTCGGTGAACATGATCGTGACGAACACGGTCTCCACCCCCTCGGAGCATCTTCGCCTCTCGCGACCGGCGTGTCACCCCACCGGGTGATCAGGTTCGCGCAGGTTCATCCCGTGGGGTGACGGCAGCGACGCGCCCAGGACCGATCCTCCCCCGCATGGCCAGCGCCTTTACGCAGAGGAGGACAGGAGAGATGATCCGCACGATGGGCCGTACGGGGGAGTCGATTG
>DATBKW010000184.1:0-16555 GCA_036555665.1 Solirubrobacteraceae bacterium
AGGGCGCAAGCGACAGGCGTACAGGAAAGACATTTGCATAGACTCCCGCGCCAAGCTCATGGCACGACGCTCACTGCGACCGCACCTCAACCAGATCCGGGGCTGGGTCCGCCAGGGCCGTACCGACGCCTGGATCGCCCACCAGCTCGAGGTCACCGTTCAGCAGATCGAGGCGTTCAAGAAGGAGAACGACCTCGTCGCCGACGGCGAGCCCGAGGGCGCCCCCTACGGCGGGTCGCCCGCGGCCGATTTCGACGACGAGATCGATCTGCGCGCCGAGGACGACGCGCTCATCGCGGCCGAGCTCGAAGCCGCCGAGGCAGCGCGCGCCGAGGAGGAGGCGCGCCGTGCCGAGGAGGAGGCCGAGGCGGAAGAAGAAGAAGAAGAAGAAGAAGAAGACGAAGAGGAAGACGAGGAAGAAGACGAGGACGAGCCCAGAAAGCGCCGCCGCGGGCGTCGCGGCGGTCGCGGGCGCAAGAAGGCCGCCGCGCGCGAGCTCGAGGGCACGTTCGACCACGGCGAGGAGGGCTACGGCCTGTGGCTCGACCCCGCCGTCGAGGACAACCCCGTCTACGCCGAGCACTGGGCCGGCCACCGGCCGGTGACGGTCACGATCGAGGAGGACCAGATCGTGATCCGCCGCGCCGGCGACGAAGACGAAGACGACGGCGACGAAGACGACTGACGCGGAGGCGCTCGCCCGAGCGCTTGACTTCGAGCGCCGGGGGCGACGAGACGCCTGCGAGCGCTACGCGTCCCACCCACTCGGCGAGGCGCTCTTCCACGACGGCCTCCCGCAGGTGTGGGTCCTCAACCAACTCGTGGTCGACACCGACACCGACGCGGGTGGGCTCGTGTCGGCGCTCGACGACCTCTACGCGAAGATGGCACATCGCCGCGCCTTCGTCGAGCGCGAAGACGTCGGCGAGCGGCTGGCGCCGCAGATGCGCGCCGCGGGCTGGCAGGTCGAGCACGACGTGTACTGCGTCCTGCGCCGCGCGCGCGACCGGCCGCCGGCGCCGGGGCTGGCGCGCGAGGTCGACGAGCCGGCGATCCGCGCTGTCGAGGCGCAGACCATCGCCGAGTACCCGCCCGGCGATCCCGCGCTGGTCGAACAGCTGCTGGCCGCGCGCTCCGCGTTCGGGCGGGACGGCGCTGCGCGCTACTTCGTCGCCGCGTCCGGCGGCGTCGACGCCTGCCACGCGACGCTGTACTCCGATGGCGTGATCGCGCAGGTCGAGGACGTCGGCACGATCACCGCCTTTCGCGGGCGCGGCCTGGCCCGCGCGGTGTGCTCGGCCGCGATCGACGCCGCGCGCGAGGCCGGGCACGAGCTGATCTTCCTCGTGGCCGACGACGACGACTGGCCCAAGGAGCTCTATCGCAAGCTGGGCTTCGACCCCGTCGGCAAGGCCTGGAACTTCACGCGGCCTCCGGCGCATCCGTCCTGAGGCGGATCCACTCGGCCAGGAACGGCTCGGCGATCCGCACCTCGCCGCGCCGGTTGACGACCAGCTCCTGGCGCTCGAGCGCGGTGACCGCGCTCTGCACCGTCGAGGTCGAGGGCAGGTCGTGGCGGCGGCGGTAGTCGTTGGTCAGCGCACGGCCGGGTTCGGCGGCCAGCGCCTGCAGGAGCAGCCGCTGCTGAGCCGAGGCGTGATCCCAGACGGTCGTGAAGTGCGCGTTCTCGGAGCGCAGCACGCCGCGTAGCCCCTCGTCGAGCGTCGCCGGCTCCGCGGTCGCGCCGGGCGGCGTCAGCTGCCAGACGAAGTAGCACAGCTCCTGAGTGGCGTAGGGGTGGCCGCCGGTCACGGCGAGCACGGCGTCGATCACCGTCTCGTCGACGCGGCGGCCGGTGGCCTGGAAACGCTCGCCGATGTAGCCGCGGAACGCATCCGGCGCGATGACCCCGAGCTCGATGGGCTTCGCGCTGCGCCAGAAGGGCTCGTTCTCGTCGCTGAACAGCCGCCGCATCATGTGGCGGCGGCTGCCGAGGTAGACGTGCGCCACCTCGGGCTGCTCCTGGAACACCGCGCGCATCAGCCGCGGCAGCGCGGGGTCGATGTCGACGATCTCCTGAAACTCGTCGAAGATCAGCGCGACCCGGCGGCCGCGCTCGGCGCCGAGCTCGCCCGGAAGCTCGAGCAGGCGCTCGAGGGTGGCGCGCAGGTCCTCGGGGTGGTGGGTGGCCTCGAAGCCGAAGGACAGGCGGGCCGTGTCCGGATCGACATTGACGGTCGGGCTGATCCGCAGCCCGGCGAACACGCGCAGGCGATCGAGCGCCTTCTCCTTGCGCGAGGCCACGTCCTCGTGGATGGCGCGCGCGAGCTTCTCGGCCAGCTTGGCGAGCGTCGGCGTCGTCATCAGGTCGACCGAGGCGACCAGCACGCGCCGGCGCACGAGATCCTGCGCGACGCGCCACATCAGCGACGACTTGCCGTAGCGGCGCGGGGCGAGCACGACGACGTCCTGGCCGTTGCGGATGTCGGCCCGCAGCTCGGCGATCTCCTCCTCGCGATCGGTGAAGGCGTCGTCGAGCGCAAGGGCGCCGTAGCGGAAGGGATTGGTGTCCGCGTCCACGGTAATACCGTAGCGGATGAAGTTCCTTACCTAGAATCCAATTATTGCGTTCTAGGTAAGGTCGTCATCGACCGCGTGTGCGGCGCTCACCGGCCACGAGCCCTCCATCGCCCCACGCAGCACCTCGTGCAGGCGGGCGCGCTGGCCGGCGTCGAGGTGGCCGAGCAGCTCGTCCTCGATGCTGGCCGCAAGCGCGTCGGCGCGTGCCAGCAGGCGCCGGCCCTTGGGCGTGATGCGCACCACCGAGCGCCTGCGGTCGACCTCGTCGCGCGTGCGCTCGACCAGCTCCGCGCGCTCGAGATCGTCGATCACCGCGACGACCTGAGCGGGCAGCAGCCCGCACAGCGCCGCCAGGACAGCCTGCGATCGCGGCGCATCGGAATCGAGCACGGCGAGCGCGAGGTAATCGCGCCCGCTGAGGCCCATGTCCTCGAGCGGGCCCTCCGCGCGGCGCAGCACCTCGTTGCCGAGCTTGTGCATCAGCAGAGCCGGGCGGTCGGCGACGCCACGGGGCAAGCGCGTGCGTTCGGGCGCGGTGGCCATGCCAGACATGATATCGGCGTGAATGATTTATGACTTGAACGATTCGTCAGGGCGCGCTACGGTTCCCACGTCAAATCGTTCCGTGCGTGAACGATTGGGAACATGAAGGGAACATCCGCTCACATGCCTTCCACCGATCCCCGCCGCTGGTACGCGCTGGCCGTCGTGGCCCTCGCGCAGTTCATGGTCGTGCTCGACGTCACCATCGCCAACGTCGCCCTCCCCGCCATCCGCTCGGACCTCGGCTTCTCGGCCGACGGCCTGCAGTGGGTGATCAACGCCTACACACTCGCCTTCGGCGGGCTCCTGCTCCTCGGCGGGCGCACCGCCGACCTCCTGGGCCGGCGGCGCATGTTCTTCGCCGGCCTCGGCCTGTTCGCCGGCGCCTCGCTGGTCGCCGGGCTCGCCGGATCGCCGGGCATGCTGGTCGCGGCGCGTAGCATCCAGGGCATCGGTGGCGCACTGCTGTCACCTGCGGCGCTGGCGATCGTGACGGTGACCTTCGCGCCCGGCCGCGAGCGCAACCTGGCCCTCGGTGTCTGGGGCGCGCTGGCCGGCCTGGGCGGCACGGCCGGCGTCGTGCTCGGCGGGCTGCTGGTCGACCAGTTCGGCTGGGAGTGGATCTTTTTCGTCAACGTCCCGATCGCCGTGGTCGCGGCCGTCGCGGCCCCGTTGGTGGTGCGCGAGTCGCGCGACACCGGCGCGCCTCGGCGCTTGGATGTCGCCGGCGCGCTGCTGGCCACCCTCGGGCTGCTGGCGATCGTGCTCGGCGTGATTCGCACCGACGCGCTGGGCTGGGGCTCGGCGCAGGTGATCGGCCTGCTCGCAATCGGCATCGCCCTGCTCACCGCCTTCGCCGCCGTGGAAGCGCGCGTCGAGGCGCCGCTGCTGGCCCCCTCGCTGCTGCGCGCGCGTGGGCTGGCCACCTCGGGGCTCGCGCTGGCCGCCAACGGCGGCGCCTTCCTGGGCATGTTCTTCCTGACCGCGCTGTTCCTGCAGACCGTGCAGGGCGACAGCGCGCTGCAGGCGGGCGTCCGCTTCGTGCCGATGGGGATCGGCGCGATCCTGGGCGCGGCGGCCGCCTCCCAGCTCGTGACGCGGATCGGCACGCGCGCGGTGTTCATCGTCGGCGCCGCCGTCAGCGCCGCCGCGCTGTGGCTGCTCTCGCGCGCGGGCGCCGACGCCTCCTACGCGGCCGACCTGCTCCCCGCCTTCGTGATCTACGGAGCGGCGATCCCCTTCATCGGCGTCCCCAACCAGATCAGCGCCGTGTCCTCCGTGCCGCACGAGCTGGCCGGGGCGGCCTCCGGCGCCGTGACCGCGGCCTTCCAGGTCGGCGGCGCGCTCGGCCTCGCGATCGTGACGACGCTCGCCAACGCCCGCGTGACCGACGCGCTGGCCGCCGGCGCCTCGCAGGCCGATGCGCTCGCGGCCGGCTTCCAGCGCGGGCTGGTCGTCGCCGCCGTGCTGTCGGCGGCCAACCTCGTGCTCGCCCTCGTCGCCGCGCCGCGGCTGCGGCTCGACGCCGAGGCCGTCCTCGCGGCGGAGGCCGGCGCGTGAGCCGCTGAAGAGGCCGTCTCAGAACTGCGGGACTCATTGACCGTGCCCGGTGCCCGAGCGTAGAGTCGAGCCGGCCCATCCAGCCATAGAGGAGCAGATCCGGCCAGCTTCTAAGGCTCGGGCTCGATCCGGCGCCCGCCCGCGAAGTCGACCGCCTCGCGCACGTAGCGCGCGAAGGCCGCGTCGCACGTGGTGCGGGCGTCCCACGCCCACGGAGCGGCGGGCGCGGCCGCCACGGCGACGTCCAGGCACCAGCCCGTGCCGCTGTCGTAGAGGTCGGCGAGCTCGTCGACGGTGAACGGGCCGCCCAGGCGCTTGCGCAGCTCGGCGTAGATGCGCGCGGTGACGCTCTCGAGGGCCGGGCGCTCGTGGGCGGGAGCGTCGGCCAGCCGGCGCTCGCCCTCGCGCCACTGGTGGATCGCGGTGTCGAAGCTCACCGCGATCAGGCTAGCTCAGGGCCCCTTCGGCAGATGCTTGACGACGTAGGAGCGCTCGCCCGGCCGCACCATCCCGAGCCGCCGCGCCTCGCGCTCGAGGGCGGCCGGGTTGCTCAGCGCCTTGCGGCGAGCGCGGAGCTTGGCGTTCTCGCGCTTGAGCGCGGCGACCTCGGCGCGGCGGTGCTTGGCCTCCTGCACGGTCGACCAGTACGAGCGCGCGGGCCCGATGTAGAGGACGAGGATCCCGAGCAGGACCATCAGCAGGGCCACCCGCGACACGCGGTCCCAGCGGATGCCGCGCGCGCCTCCGGGAAGCGCTCGGGGCCGCCGGCGCGGGCGTGTCTCGGGGGCGCGTCGGGGCGCGCGGGCGCTGCGGGCCGATGCCATTCGGGTCGCCTTCGAGCAGTACGACCCCGAATCCTGCCCGCGCAAGCGGACGTTCTAGCGGGCCGCTAGGGCGGCGGGGGTGGGACGGGCAGCCCACCACGGCGGCGCCCGCGGCGTGTCTTGACGTCGGTGCCGCCGAAGATCGACACCGTGCGCACGTGCACGACCGGCGCCCCGGCAGGTGGCTCGGGGCCTTCGAGGCGCAGGTCGTCGCCGCCGAAGAGCGCGAAGCTCGACAGCTCCACGTGGACGCTCTCGGGCACGACGATGTCCGATCCGCCGAAGAGCGAGATGACGGTGATGTGCACCTCGGGCGCCGCCAGCGTCGCCTCGCGCAGGTCGAGGTCGGCGCCGCCGAACACGTTGATCACCGTGACGCGCTCGGCCACCCGCCAGCGCCCGCGGCGATCCCCGCCGCCGAAGATGCCGAGCAGGAAGCGCGTGCCGCCCTGGCCGCCCTCCACCGCCATCGACGGCGCCGTCGTGGCCGGGAGGTCGGCGGTCAGCGGCTCGAGCTCGGCCTGCGTCGTGGCGTCGTAGGCGGCGTCGATGCGCGTGGCGAGCTCCTCGACCGTCAGCCGCCCTTCGGCCGCCGCCTCGCGCAGGCGCACGACGGTGGCCTCGCGTTCGGAGTCCGACGCGCGCGTCACGCCCGGAAGACCGACCGCCCGGCGAAGGCCGCGTCGCTGCCGAGCTGCTCCTCGATGCGCAGGAGCTGGTTGTACTTCGCCACGCGGTCCGTCCGCGACGGCGCCCCCGTCTTGATCTGCCCGCAGCCGGTGGCGACGGCGAGATCGGCGATGGTGACGTCCTCGGTCTCGCCCGAACGGTGCGACATCACCGCGGTGTAGCCGGCGTCGTTGGCGGTGCGCACCGCGTCGAGCGTCTCGGTCAGCGTGCCGATCTGGTTGACCTTGACGAGGATCGAGTTGGCCACCCCGGTGTCGATGCCGCGCCGCAGGCGCTCGGTGTTGGTGACGAACAGGTCGTCGCCGACGAGCTGGATGCGGTCGCCGAGGCGCTCGGTGAGCCCCTTCCAGCCGTCCCAGTCCTCCTCGGCCATCCCGTCCTCCAGCGACACGATCGGATAGCGCCCGACGAGCTCGGCCCAGTAGGCGGCCAGCTCCTCGGCGCTCAGCGTGCGGCCCTCGTGCTCGAGCACGTAGTCGCCGTCGGAGAAGATCTCGCTCACCGCGGGATCGAGGGCGATCGCGACGTCCTCGCCCGGCGTGTAGCCCGCGGCCTCGATGCCGGCGACGAGCATCTGCAGCGCCTCCTCGTTGGAGCCGAGGTTCGGGGCGAAACCGCCCTCGTCGCCGACCCCGCCGCCCAGGCCGCGGTCGTGGAGCGTCTTCTTGAGCGCGTGGAAGACCTCGGCCCCCATGCGCAGGCACTCCGAGAAGCTCGGCGCGCCGACGGGAACGACCATGAACTCCTGGAAGTCGACGGAGTTGTCGGCGTGGGCGCCGCCGTTGACGACGTTCATCATCGGCACGGGCAGGAGGTGGGCCGCATCGCCGCCCAGGTAGCGCCACAGCGGCTGGCCCTCCTCTGCCGCCGCCGCGTGCGCCGCGGCCAGCGAGACGCCGAGGATCGCGTTGGCGCCCAGCCGCGACTTGTTGGGCGTCCCGTCGAGGTCGATGAGCGCGCGATCGAGGCCGGCCTGGTCGTCGGCGTCGTGCCCGCGGACCGCCTCGGCGATCTCGCCGTTGACGTTGGCCACCGCCTTGGTGACGCCCTTGCCACCGTAGGCCGCGCCGCCGTCGCGCAGCTCGGTGGCCTCGAACTCACCGGTCGATGCGCCGCTGGGCACGGCCGCGCGACCGGCCGCGCCGGAGCGCAGCACGAGCTCGACCTCGACCGTCGGGTTACCGCGGCTGTCGAGCACCTGGCGTGCGTGGACCTTCTCGATCTGGCTCAAGTGATTCTCCTCGTGACGTCGGGCGTGTAATGCCGGGATGCCGGCGCCGTCAGGCAAGGACGCAGTGCGGGAGCTGTGCCGGGGCACAGCCCCGACCGAGGACGCCGCCTGACGGTGATCGGCGCCCGGCAGTCCACGGTCGGCGTTGCGAAGAGCATCACTTGTTCGACCTCATTCGTTCAGTCTGGCTTGGGCGTAGTAGGTCAGTTTGTGGTCGGGCGGCAGGGCATCCCAGTCGGCGCCGGCATCGGCGGCGAGCCGCGCGGCGGCCTCGACGCGCCCGCGAAAGCGCGCGCTGGCCGACCGCAGCGCCAGCTCGGGATCGATGTGCAGCTTGCGCGCGACGTTGACCGCGGCGAACAGCAGGTCGCCGACCTCGTGGAAGGCCTCGTCGCGGTCGATGCCGGCGGCCTCGAGCTCCTCGAGCTCGCCGCTGACCGCGTCGTAGGGAATGCGGTCGAAGTCGAAGCCCGAGCTGGCGGCGCGCCGCTGGACCTTGCGGGCGAGCAGCAGCGCCGGCAGGTTCTCGGGCACCTCGCCGAAGATGCCGTCCTCGCGGCCCGGCTCCGCGCGCTTGATCTGGTCCCAGTTGCGCAGGACCTGACCGGCAGTCTCGGCCTCGACCTCACCGAAGACGTGGGGGTGGCGGCGGATGAGCTTCTGGCGCACGTGCTCGGCCACGCGCTCCATGTCGCCGGCGCCGCGCTCCTCGAGCAGCAGCGACAGGAAGTGGACCTGGAAGAGGACGTCGCCGAGCTCGTCGAGCAGCTTGGCGTCGTCGGCGTCGTTGGCCGCGTCGGCCAGCTCGTAGGCCTCCTCGACGGTGTGCGGGACGATCGAGCGCTCGTCCTGCTCGCGGTCCCAGGGGCACTCGCGCCGTAGGCGGCGGGTGAGCTCGTCGAGGCGGGCGACGGCGGCGGCGACGTCTGGCTCGGGCGTCACGCCCGGGAGCCTAGACGCCGCCGCCTTCCGGCTACGGCGTCGTGGTGGTGGTGCCCTGCTGGGGCTGCGTCGTCGTGGTGCCCTGCTGCGGCTGCTCGGCGCCGCCGGTGGTGGTCGGCGCGGTCTGCGTGGCCGACTTCTTCGGCGCGTTCTTGCAGTCGTCGACCTGGTAGCCCTTGCGGCAGTCGGTCTCGGACTTGTAGCGCTTGCGGTAGTCGTCGCCGAACTTCTTCAGCGCGTTCTGCTGGCCCTGCGAGGCGAGGATCTGCTTGATCGACGCCTTCGAGTCCTCCAGCGACTGCTGCTTGGCCTTGGTGATCTTGCTGACGTCGAAGACGTACCAGCCGAACTGGGTCTTGATCGGCCCGACCAGCTTGCCCTTGGAAGCGGCGAAGACGGCGTTGTCGAGCGCCTTCTCCTGCTGGCCCTTGGCCACGCCTGCGAGCTTGCCGCCCTGGTTCTTGGAGGCCTGGTCGATCGAGTACTTCTTGGCGACCGACTTCCACGACTGGCCCGACTCGAGCGCCTTCTTGGCCTGCTCGGCCTTGGCCTTGTCCTTGGTCAGCACGATGCGCAGGTCGCGGCGCTCGGGCGACGAGAAGCGCGACTTGTTCTTGTTGTAGTAGGCGGCGATCTGAGCGTCGGTGACCTTGTCCTTGCCCTTGGTCACCTTCGCCGTGATCTTGTCCTGCAGCTCACGGATGCGCTGCTGGAAGAGGACGTCCTCGTTGGTCAGCCCCGCGTTCTGCAGGAACTTCTCGTAGCTGCCCTTCTGGGTGAACTGCTGCTTCTTGATCGCGTCGATCTGCTTGTTCAGCTCGGCGTCTGAGACCTTCACACCCTGCTTGGAGGCCTCCTGGTCAAGCCACGTCGAGCGGATCAGGAAGCCCAGGACCTCGGTCTTGAACTGCTCGTACTCCTGCTTGCACTGCGCCACGAACGACGCCTCCGTCGGCTCGGGCTGGCCCTTGGCCGGCTTGGCCGCAGTCTTCTGCTTCTGCGCCGCGCACGCCTTGAAGTCGGGCGAGTCCGGGACCGCAGCGGTCTTGGCGGCGTTCGGGTTGGTCTGGGCGGCCTGGGAGATCGCGATGATCTTCATCCAGTGATCGAAGGTGTCGCGCTTGATGGTCTGGTCGCCGACCGTGGCAACCGAGTTGGCGGGCACGCCGTTGCTGCCGCAAGCGGCGAGGCCAAGCGCAGCGGCCGCGATCACGGCGGCCAGAAGTGGGGCGGTAAGTTTCGAAGACATCCTGGGCATTCGTTGGTGGACTGACGAGCGGATCATGGTAGCCGCCTGTTGTCAGGCTGCCGTCAGGTCAGCGACGGGCGCCGCGACGGCGAGCAGCCCGTCGGCCGCGGCCACCACGATGCGAAAGCGCCCCTCCGCGTCGCGCGGGACGCGGAAGCTGACCTGGCTGCGGCCCGGCTCGTAGCGTGCGCCGGGAACGCGCTCGCGCAGCTCGTCCGCCTGCTCGGGCGTGAGCTCCAGCGGCGTTGCGGCGAGCGTCTCGCCGCGGAAGCTGACCACCCGCGCGCCGGCGCGGCCCAGCTTGATGCGGGCCTGCTGCAGCGCGATGAGGTTGTCCAGCGGCTCGGGCAGCGGCCCGAAGCGGTCCTCGAGCTCGTCGCGCAGCTGCGCCAGGTCGGCGACGTCGCGCGCGGCCGCCACGCGCCGGTGAACGTCGACCTTGGCCTGCTCGTAGGGCACGTAGTCGGCCGGAACGTAGGCGTCGACGTTGACGTCCAGGCGCACGGGCTCGGGCTCGTCGTCGGCAGGCGCACCGTCCATCGCGCCGACCGCCTCGTCGAGCATCGCCAGGTACAACTCGAAGCCGAGCGCCGCGACGTGGCCGGACTGCTCGTCGCCGAGCAGGTTGCCGGCGCCGCGGATCTCGAGGTCGCGCATGGCGATCTTGAAGCCGGCGCCCAGCTCGGTGTAGTCGCTGAGCGCGCTGAGGCGCTTGGTCGCCTCCTCGGTCAGGGCCGCCGCGCTCGGATAGAGCAGGTAGGCGTAGGCGCGCTCGCGCGAGCGCCCGACCCGCCCGCGGATCTGGTAGAGCTGGGCCAGGCCAAAGGCGTCGGCGCGCTCGACGACCAGCGTGTTGGCCTGCGGGATGTCGATGCCCGACTCGATGATGCTCGTGGCCACCAGCACGTCGGCCTCGCCGCGCAGGAAGCCCAGCATCCGCCGCTCGAGCGCCTTCTCGTCGAGCTGGCCGTGGGCGACCTCGAACGTGACGCCGGGACACAGGCCGCGCAGACGCTCGGCGACCTCGTCGATGGTCTCGACGCGATTGTGGACGAAGAAGGCCTGCCCGCCGCGCTCCTTCTCGCGCATGATCGCCTGCTTGACGAGCCCCTCGTCGTACTCGCCGACGTAGGTCTTGACGGGGCGCCGGCCCTCGGGCGGCGTCTCGATGACCGAGATGTCGCGCATCCCGGCCAGCGACATCTGCAGCGTGCGCGGGATCGGCGTCGCGCTCATCGCGATGACGTCGACCTTGAGCTTGAGCTGGCGCAGCAGCTCCTTCTGCTTGACGCCGAAGCGCTGCTCCTCGTCGACGATCATCAGCCCGATGTCCTTGCCGCGCAGGTCGCGGCTCAGGAGCCGATGGGTGCCGATGAGGATGTCGATGTGGCCCTCGTTGAAGGCCGCGATCGCGTCGCGCTGCTCCTTGGCCGAGCGGAAGCGGCTGACGTGCGCGATCGTGAACGGATAGTCCTTGAGGCGCTCGGAGAAGGTGCCGAAGTGCTGCTGGGCGAGGATCGTCGTCGGGGCGAGAACGAGCACCTGCTTGCCGTCGTCGGCGGCCTTGAACGCGGCCCGCAGCGCGACCTCGGTCTTGCCGTAGCCGACGTCGCCGCAGATCAGCCGGTCCATCGGCTGGTCGCGCTCCATGTCGGACTTGACCTGCTCGATCGCGTCGCGCTGGTCGGCGGTCTCCTGGTAGGGGAAGGCCGCCTCGAAGTCGCGCAGCCAGTCACCGTCCTCGGGGAAGGCGTGGCCGTGGCGCCGGCGGCGCTCGGCGTAGAGGTTGAGCAGCTCGCCGGCGAGCTCCTGCGCGGCGCGCCGGGCGCGCGCCTTCATCGCCTCCCACGCCTTGCCGCCGAGCTTGCTCAGCGGCGGATGGCTGCCGCCGGCGCCGACGTAGCGCGTGATCTTCGCCAGCTGGTCGACGGGCATGAAGACGCGGTCGGTGCCCGCGTACTCGAGCTGCAGGTAATCGCGGGTGACCCCGCCGACGGTCTTGGTGTCGAAGCCGCCGAAGCGCGCGATGCCGTGGTCCTCGTGGACGACGATGTCGCCGGTTCTGAGGTCGGCGAAGGACCGCAGCACGCCTCTTCTGCGCGTCGGGCGCTCGGCCCGCTCGGCGCGGCGGCGCCGGAAGAGGCGGTGGTCGGGGATGACCGCGAGGTTCAGGCCGGCCGCGATGAACCCGTCGCGCAGGGTGGCGCGGGCGAACTGCAGGCCTTCGCCGCCGTCCCACGAGGCGCGCAGGCGGGCGAGGTTGTAGGCCGCGCGCTCGCCGTCGCCGCGGCGCGTCCACGTGACGATGGTGCGGTACTCGGAGCGGACGAGCTTCTCGAGCTCGGGCTCGGCCTCCTTGAGCGAGCGCGCGGCGAGGTCGGCGGCCTGGGCGCGGAACTCGATCGGCTGGTCGGAGGCGATCGAGCTCAGGCGCGCGCCGGCGCGCTCGTCGAGCGCCTGCGCGATCGCGTCGGGCTTGACGTAGAGGTGGTGGGCGTCGTCGTCGTGGAAGGCGGCGCAGACGTCCTGCCAGTGGTCGGCAAGCGCGGGCGCGACGTCCTCCTCGGCGGCGATGAGGACGGCGGCGTCCTCCGGCGCGAGGTCCAGGAAGGCCTGAAAGCGGTCGACCGGCAGCAGCTCGGCGACATCGGGACGGTCCTCGGCCGCTTCCAGCGCGGCGATCTCGGCCAGCTCGCGGTGCTCGGGCGCGAGCTCGGCGGCGGGCGCGATCTCGATCGCCTCGCTGTCGCCGAGGCTGCGCTGGGTGAAGGTCGAGAAGTAGCGGATCGACTCGACCTCGATGTCGAAGAGGTCGACGCGCACCGCGCGGTCCTCGGTGGCCGGATAGACGTCGAGGATGCCGCCGCGCACCGCGAACTGGCCGCGGTCGTCGACCTGGTCGACGCGCTCGTAGCCGGCCGCCACGAGCTGGTGGCCGACCTCGTCGAGGTCGAGCAGGTCGCCGACGCGGATCGCGAACGAGTGCGGGCGCAGCTCGGGGTCGGGGACCTTCTCCGAGAGCGCCACCGCGCTGACGACCACGACGGGCGGCTCGGCCTCGTCCGCGCCGCTCGCCAGCAGCGCGTCGAGCGCCGCCACCCGCAGGCCGACCAGGTGCGGCGGCGGCGCGAGGTGCGACTCGTAGGCCACGCCGCGGCTGGGGTAGAAGCGCACCGGGCGCGGCTCGAGCCACGCGCGCAGGTCGGCGGCCAGGTCGCGCGCCTGGCGATCGTCGCCGGCGACCACGAGCGTCGGCCGGTCTGCGGCGGCCCCGTCGGCCAGCGCCGCAATGAGGTACGGCCGCATCGATTGCGACACGAAGGCCCGGCCGCCGTCGCGGATCAGCGCGGCGCCGTCGGAGTGCTCTTGGAGGCGTGCGAGGAGCGGTCTGAGGGCCATCTGGGCAGGACAAACGACCGCTCACGGGCATCGGCGGCCGTCCTCGATCCACTCTAGCGGGCGGCCGTCGGCCGCCCGCTAGTTGCACGCCGGGTCTAGGTTGCGGGAGTGGCGCCGCCGTGCCCGCCGACGCGGCGCATCACGAAGCCGGCGCCGATCAGCACGATGACCACGCCGATGATCGCGCTGAGAATGCCGCCGAGATCGAACGCGTCGTTGTCGCCGATGCCGAGCAGCCTCGTGAAGATGAGGTAGCCGACGAACGCACCGACGAGGCCCAGGACGATCGATACCGCCCACGACTTCGGCCCCGACATGTCCTGAAAGACGTCGTTGGGCACGAGAGCGCGGCCGATAAAGCCGGCGACGAGACCCAGAATGAGAGCCCCTACCATGTTCCCTCCTCTCGGAGAACTTGTCGGGACCGTATACCTCTCGCGAGGCGCGAAGTTACCGTGTGCAGGGGTTTTGCAACGATTGTGGCGACGGGCGCCTCAAGTTCGTGGCTACGCAGCCGCGTCGATGTTCAGGCGCACGTAGTCGATCGTGATCGGCGCCCCGCCCAAGCGCTCGATGACTGCGTCGACGAACGGCGCGCGCAGCTGCTCGGGCAGGCGGCCGAGGTGGGCGCCGAGGTTGATCTCTGTCAGGTAGGCGCGCGCGTCGTCGGGGGTGACGGGGCGCTCCATCAGCCAGGCGCTGGCTTCGGCGAACCCGGCTTCGTGCAGACGGCGCTCGGTGTCCTGCGGCGTGGCGAAGTTCCACGGGGCGTGCCAGCCCTCGAAGTGCGGCGCATACGGCTCCTCGGCCATCGTGTCGCGGGCGGCCGCGTGAACGTGGGCGATGTTGCCATGGCCGCCGCACTGGGCGGCGAGCCGGCCGCCGGGGCGCAGGTGCGCGTGCAGGCGCGCGAAGAGCGCGTCGTGGTCGGCGATCCAGTGAAAGGTGGCGGTCGAGAGGATCGCATCGGCTTGCAGGCCGAGGTCGAGGGTCGACAGGTCGGCGACGTGGAACTCCACGCGATCGCCGAGGCGCTCACGGGCGGCGTCGATCATCGAGGCCGATGCGTCGACGCCGATCACGCGCCCGCGCGGCAGGCGCGCGAGCAGCGCCTCGGTCACGCGGCCCGAGCCGCAGCCCGCGTCGATGACCGTCTCGCCGCCCTCGAGCGGCAGACGGTCGAGCACCTCGCGGCCCATCTCCTCCATCGGCGTCGAGAGCCGGTCATAGGTGGCGCCGTGCCAGAAGCGGACCTCGGGCACGACTACTTCTTGCCGCGGCCGAAGAGGCGTCCGAAGAAGCGCTTGATGCGATCCCAGAGGACGCCGAACAGGAGCGAGAAGCCCTTGATCGGCTTGGCCGGCTGAGCAGCGGGCCTGCGGGCCGCGCTCGGCGGCGGGATCGAGCCGGTACGGGGCGGCGCGGGCGCGGCCGCCGGCGCGGCGGCCTCCGCGGCCGGCGGCTCCGCAGCCGGCGCCTCCGCAGCGACCGACTCCTGCGCACCCGGCGCGGGCGCCTCAGCGGACGCCGACGGCTCCGCGGCAGCGGACGGCTCCGCACCGCCCGTCTGCTCCCCGGCAGCAGACGGCTCCGCGGCGGCGGCCGACTCACTCTCCGCAGCGGACGGCTCCGCGGCAGCCGACGGCTCGGCAGCGGACGGCTCCGCGGCAGCGACGGCGGACGGCGCCTCCTCTTCCGCGTCCGGCGCCCGCGGCGGCCACGGGGCCTGCGCGGGCTGCAGCGGCTCGTCGGGCGCCTCCTGGCCCGGGAGCGGCGCGGCCGCGGCGGCCTGAGCCTCGGTGGGCTCAGCCCGGGCGGGCGGCTCCGCGGAAGCGGCCGCAGCGGCGGCGCCCGCCGCGGCCGCCTCGGCGGGCGTTCGCTCGGCCGGCGGAGGCTGCTCCGCCTCAGCGGCCGCGTCGGCGCCGGCCGCCTCGGCCGCTGCATCCGGCGCCGCCCCCGCCTCCTGCTCGGCCGCCAGCGTCGCCTGGAGGCATTGCGCGAAGTCGCGCATGAGGCGCTTGGAGATGTCCTCGATCATGCCGCCGCGGCCGAAGCGCGCCAAACGGCCGGTGATCGTGAAGTCGGTCGCGACGTCGACGGTGGTCTCCTCGCCCTCCTGGCGCAGGGTGCTCACGATCGTCGCGTTCGCGCCGCCCTGGCCGCGCTTGTCGGTGCCCTTCGCGTGCATCGTCGCAGTGCGCGACGCCTCGTCGAGCGAGTCCATCTTCAGCGAGCCGTTGTAGGCGGCGGTCGCCGGGCCGAGGCGCACGCTGAACGTCCCCTCGTAGGAGCCGTCGGGCCCCTGGCCGGTGATCTCGGCGCCCGGGAGGCACGGGGCCACGCGCTCGACGTCGACGAGCATGGCCCACACCTGCTCCACCGGAGCGGTGACGGTGAACGACTGCTCGAGCTTCATGGTCGGAGTCCCTCCAGGTCGGCTGGGGTATCGACGTCGCCGGGGCGGCAGTCGCGGCCGGCCTCGACGGTCAGGACAGGGTGGGCGGCCAGCAGCTCGCGGGCGCCGACGTCGCCCCGCAGACTACGCACCTCGTCCAGCAGCCAGCGGCTCAGCGCCACCGGATGTCCGGGCTCGCCGTCGTAGGTCGTGCGCACGGCGGCCACCCAGTCGCCCGCGCGAGCCGCCTCGTCGCACACCCACGAGATGACCTGCGGTGTGATCAGCGGCTGGTCGCCGAGCGTGACGACCACCCAGTCGACGTCGCCGAGCGCCTCGACGCCGCAGCGCAGCGAGGCCGCCATCCCGGATTCCCAGTCCTCGCACACGACCACGTCGGCGCCGCGGAAGTCGATCGCCTCGCGGATGTCGTCGGCGCGCGCGCCGAGCACGACCACGGTGCGCTCGATGGCAAAGACCTCGACCAGCGCGTTGAGCGCGTGCTGCAGCAGAGGCACCCCGTCGAGCTCAGCAAGCTGCTTGGCCGACCCGAACCGCGACGCCCCGCCGGCGGCGAGCAGCAGCCCTGCGATCAATCGACGACCTCGTGGATGCGCCCGCGGAGGTGCGCCAGGCGCCCTCCCTCGCGCCCGCGGCGGTGGGCCACGATCTCCCCCATGATCGACAGCGCGGTCTCCTCGGGCGTCAGCGCCCCGAGATCGAGGCCGATCGGCGCGTTCAGGCGCTCGAGGTCCTCGTCGGTGAAGCCGAGCGCCGTCAGTCGATCGCGGCGCTTGGCCTGCGCGCGATGCGAGCCCATCGCGCCGACGTAGGCGGCCTCGGAGCGCAGCGCGATCTGCAGCGCCGCGTCGTCGAGCTTGGGATCGTGGGTGAGCACCGCGATCGACGTCGCACGATCGATCCCCCCGAGGCGCTCGAAGGCGTCATCGGGCCACGCCGCCACCACCTCCTCGGCATCGGGGAAGCGATCGGGGCGGGCAAAGAACCCGCGCGGATCGATCACGTACGGCCGCCACCCGCTCACGCGCGCCAGCGTGCACAGCTGCGCGGCGAAGTCGATGGCGCCGAAGATCATCAGCCGCGGAGCCGGGAAGGTGACGTCGATGAACAGGGTGCCGCGC
>DATBKW010000185.1:0-12880 GCA_036555665.1 Solirubrobacteraceae bacterium
CCCGCATCTACTTCTCGGGCCCGCGCGCGAAGGTCGAGATCGCCCTCGCGCGCGGCAAGGACCGCTTCGACAAGCGCGAGTCGATCAAGGCGCGCGAGCAGCGCCGCGACGTCGAGCGCGCGATGCAGGAGCGCTACTAGCCAGACGGCTGTTGACCCGGGCGCGCCGGGTCTGGGACGGTCGCGCGCGTGACCCGTTCCCTGATCACGCTGCTGCTCGCCGCCGTTCTCGCCGCGCCGGCGTCAGCCGCGCCGGTCCCACTCGGCGGGAGCCCGCTCAACGTCATCGTCGGAGACCAGGGCCAACTGCAGGCCTTCCGCATCGATCGCACGAACCCGGCGGATCCGCCGGGGATCTTCTATCAGCCGCAGCTCCAGCTCGGCGACGCGGGGTTCTTCCTCGCGTTCCCGGCGACGCCGGCCGTGTGGGGCTTCACCGGTACGGCGGGGCCGCATCTCACGAACCAGTACACCGCCGTGAGCCAGGGTGGGGTCACCGGCTCAGGCAGCGCGGCCGACCCGCTCCGCCAGATGACTGTCTACTCGGCCGCGGCGGGCGCCGTCACCGTGACTCAGACGACGACGTACGTGAACGGCTCGCAGGAGTTCCGCGTCCATTGGGACGTCCACAACAACGGCACTACTGTCGCGTTCAAGGCCATCGCCGCCGCCGACTTCTTCTTCGAGGGCGACGACGCCGGCACCGGCATCTTCACCCAAGGGCCGCCGCGCTTCATCGGCGGCACGAACGTCGACAGCGGGTCTTCCGGCGGCTTCGTCGAGGTCTCGCCCGCCTGGTCGCACTACCAGGCGCTCGACTTCCCAACCGTCTGGAGCAAGGTGCGGGCGGCCGCGGACACCACCGGCCAGGTGTGGGACGACACCGTGCTCGACCAACCCGCCGACAACGCGGGCGGTGTCGAGTGGGACGATCAGACGCTCGCCAACGGCGCGACCAGCTCGTACGAGCTCGTCATCCGCAGCGCCGTGCCGTCGGCGCTCCAGCTCAACCCGACCAACGCCGGCTCGCGCCAGGGTGTGCCGATCAACATCACGGCGACGGCGACCGACAGCAACGGGCAGCCGTACGCGGGCAAGATCCTGCGCTACACGATCGCCGGTCCGAACGCGACGACCGGCGGCGCCACGCTCGGCGCCACCGGCTCGGCCGTGGTGACCGATCCGGGCGCGCACGCGGGCACCGACAACGTCACGGTCTTCGTCGACTTCAACAACGACGGGGTACGCCAGCCGGTCGAGCCGCAGGCCACCGCGCTGGCGACCTTCGTCGACAGCGTGCCGCCGGCATGCACGATCAAGGTCAGCGGAACGCTGCCCGGTGGCGGCGGCTCCGGCAAGCCGCTCGTCATCAACGTCAGCTGCGGCGAGGGCGCGACCGTCTCGGTGGCCACGACGCTTCAGCCGCCCACGAGCGGCCGCCGGGCGGCGAGCGCCGCCAAGGCGAAGAAGAAGAAGAAGCCGAAGAAGGTCAAGCTGAAGACCCGCACGGTCAGCGTGGCCGCCGGCAAGCCCACCGCGGTCAAGCTGAAGATCCCCAAGTCGGTCGCGCGCAGGTACGCGGGCAAGACGCTCACCGCGACGATCACCGTCACCGCCAAGGACACGGCAGGGAACGTCAAGAAGACGACGCTCAAGCGCAAGGTCAAGCTCGCCAAGATCAAGAAGAAGAAGGCGAAGCGCCACTAATTCCGCCGGCGCGCGAGATCCAGGAACTCCTGGCGTGTGCGCGGATCGTCGCGCACCGCGCCGCGCAGTGCCGAGGTCACGGTGCGCGCCCCCGGCTTCTGGACGCCGCGCAGCGACATGCACAGGTGCTCGGCCTCGAGCACGACGCCGAGGCCCTTCGCGCGCAGGTGGTCGTCCAGCCAGTCGGCGATCTGCTCGGTGAGGCGCTCCTGCACCTGCAGGTCGCGAGCGAAGTGGTCGACGATCCGCGCGAGCTTCGACAGCCCGATGATGCGCTCGCCCGGCAGATAGCCGACGTGAGCCACGCCGTGGAAGGGCAGCAGGTGGTGCATGCAGAGCGCGTGGAACGGGATCTCGCAGGCTACGACGAGCTCGTCGTAGCCCTCGTCGTTGGGGAAGGTGGTCGGCTCGAAATCGGTCGGGGTCAGGAGCTCGGCATAGACCTCGGCGACCCGCCGCGGGGTGTCGCGCAGGCCCTCGTCGTCGAGGTCGGCTCCCAGCGCGATCAGGAGCTCGCGGGCGGCGCGGCGGGCGCCATCGAGGTCGATCCGCCGGCCGCCCGTGGCTCGGGGGGTACTGTCCAGTAGATGAAGAGCCGTGTCGGTCATGGCGCATTTGCGTCCCGCCGGGCGGGCGTCTTACGTAAGGTCGCGGACGCGGCCGTCGCCAAGAACGGTGTGCTGCGGCTCGCAGAACCCATGCCGGACACCCAATCGCACGAGTGGCTCGAGTCGCTGCGCGCCGACGACGAGCACGTCCGCGACGAGGCCATCGCGCGGCTGCACGAGCTGCTGCTGCGCGCAGCCCGCTTCGAGGTCGGCCGCAGGGCCGCGGCCGCGCGCCACGTGTCCGGCCGCGAGCTCGACGACCTCGCCCATCAGAGCGCCCACGACGCGCTGGTGGCGGTGCTCGGCAAGCTCGACAGCTTCCGCGGCGAGAGCCGCTTCACGACCTGGGCCTACAAGTTCGCGCTGCTGGAGGCGGGCGTGAAGATGCGCCGCCGCGCCTGGCACGACCGCGAGGTCAGCTTCGAGCCGGCGGGCTGGCCGGTCATGGCCGACCCGACGGCAGCCCCGCACCGCGACGCGCAGATGGCCGAGCTGCTCGACGCGGTGCGCGATGCGATCGCCCACGACCTCACACCCCACCAGCGCGACGTCCTTGTCGCGGTCACCCTCAACGACGTGCCCATCGACGTGCTCGCCGAGCGGATGACCACGACCCGCGGCGCGCTGTACAAGACCCTGCACGACGCCCGGCGCCGGCTGCGCTCCGCGCTGGCCGAGCGCGGGCTGGAGGCACCATGAACCGCGATGACATCCGCCGCGTCCTGGGTCCGCCGGGCCCCGAGCTGACCTGCGAGGTCTGCTTCGAGGAGCTCGATCGCTACGTCGAGCTCGAGCTGGTCGGGGCCGACGCCGACGCGGCCGTGCCCGGCATGCGCGCCCATCTCGAGGGCTGCCCGGCGTGTCGCGAGGACCACAACAGCCTGCGCGACTTCCTGGCTGACGACACCGCGACGTAAGACGCCGCGGCGCGCCGTCGCCAACCGGGTCAAACCCCGGTCTAAGGAGAGAACCGCATGTCTGCGACCACCGTCGGCGCCGGCGCGCCGGCCGCCGCACCCACGTCCGCGTCCACTCAGCTGCGCACCGACCCGGCCTACCAGGCCTTCACCCTGCTGCGCATCGGCTTCACCGTCGCGCCGATCCTCTTCGGCCTCGACAAGTTCGCCAACGTGCTGGTCGACTGGAGCCAGTACCTGGCGCCCTGGATCAACGACATCATCCCCGGCAGCGCCGATCAGTTCATGTACGCCGTAGGCGTCATCGAGATCATCGCCGGCATCGTCGTCGCGATCCGCCCGCGCTACGGCGCCTATGTCGTCGCCGCGTGGCTGGCCGGGATCATCTTCAACCTGGTCACCTACTCGGGCTATTACGACGTCGCTCTGCGCGACTTCGGGCTCATGCTCGGCGCGCTGACGCTGGGCCGGCTGTCCGAGGTCTACGACCGCTAGATGGTTCCCAGCAGCTGGTCGCACACCGTGTCCGCGAACCACTGCTCCCACGCCTCGGGCGACCAGCCGCGCTTGCCGACGAGCAGGTGCCAGAGGTCGGGGTGGTTGAGCGTCCACATGATGTCGGCGGCGCGCGCGACGTCGAGGCCGTCGCGCAGCGCGCCCTTGGCGTCCAGGACCTCGACGATCGCCCGCTGGTTCTCGTAGCAGTCCGATTCGATCCGGGCCCAGAGGCTCTCGATGTCGGGATCGGCCGCCGCCGCGCTGCGGATCACCCCCAGGAGCGCGGCGGCGCGCTGCTTGACCAGGCGGGCGTTGTGCGCTCCGAGCCGTAGCTGGCGCTCGGGGTCGGGGTCGCCGGGCCCCCATCCCGCAGCGCCCTTGGTACCGCGAGGTCCTCGCACGTGGCGCCCGGCGGCGAGGTCGTCCTCTCCGACGTCGTCACCGAGATGACCACGATCGCGGCGGCGCGGGCGCGAGCGCTCGGGCGCACGAACGTGAGCACCCGTGTGCTCGACATCGAGGCCATCGACCAGCCCGACCGCTCCTTCGACGTCGTGCTCTGCCGCGAGGGGCTGATGTTCGCGCTCGACCCCGCCGCGCGCCTGCGCCGAGATCCGCCGCGTCCTGGTGCCCGGCGGGCGCGTCGGGATCGCGGTCTGGGGCCCGCGCGAGCGCAACCCGTGGCTGGGCATCGTCCTCGACGCGATGAGCGCCCAGCTCGGTGCGCCGATGCCGCCGCCCGGCATCCCGGGCCCGTTCGCGCTCGACGACGCCGAGCGGCTCGCGGAGCTGCTGACGGGCGCGGGACTCCGGGACGTCGAGGTCGACGAGCTGCCAATGCCCCTGCACGCCGGGTCGTTCGACGAGTGGTGGGCGCGGACCGTGGCCCTGGCGGGGCCGCTGGCGAACGTGCTCGCCTCGCTGCCGTCCGCGGCCGCGGGCGCGCTACGCAGCCGCGCGCGCGAGGCCGTGCGTCCCTACGAGACCGAGGATGGGCTGGACCTCCCCGGCGTCACGCTGATTGCGCAAGGATGCCGCCCGTGGACTACGGGCTGAGAGGCAAGGTCGCGCTCGTGACGGGCGCGGCGTCGGGGATCGGACGCGCCACGGCCGAGCTGTTCGCCCGCGAGGGCGCGCGGGTCGTCGCGTCCGACCTCGACGCCGATCGCGGCGACGAGGTTCTCGCGGCGCTCGGCGCCGACGCGCTCTACGCCGCCGCCGATGTCCGCGACGACGACGCGCTCCGCGCGCTCGTCGTGCGGGCGGTGGAGGCGCACGGGCGCCTGGACTGCGCGGCCAACTGCGCGGGCGTCGGCGCCGGCCACGCGACGACGCACGAGTACCCCGACGAGGACTGGGACCGGATCGTCGACACCAACCTGCGCGGCATGTGGCTGGCGATGCGCCACGAGGTCCCGGCCATGACCGCCGGCGGGACGATCGTCAACGTCGCCTCGACGCTGGGCCTGCGCGGCTCGCCCTTCAGCTCGCCCTACAGCGCGAGCAAGCACGGCGTCATCGGCCTCACGCGCACCGCGGCCGTCGAGTACGCCGCCGCGGGCATCCGCGTCAACGCCGTCTGCCCCGGCGCGATCGACACGCCGATGATGGACGAGACCTTCGAGCGCTTCCCCGGCTTCCGCGAGGGCCTGATCGGGTTCGTGCCCATGGGCCGCATGGGCCGCCCCGACGAGGTCGCCCACGCCATCGCCTGGCTGAGCTCCGACGGCTCGTCGTTCGTCACCGGCGAGGCCCTCTGCGTCGAGGGCGGACTGCTCTCGCGCTAGTGGGCCTTCTCGCAACGTTTCACCGGTAATCCCGGGCGCCGATCACCGCCGGGCGGCGTCCTCGACCCTCGAAATACCTCCGGTATTCCTTCGGGTCTGTGTCCTTGCCCGGCGGCGCCGGCATCCCGGGCTTCCCGGCGTAACGTCACGAGAAGACCCACTAGATCGACCGCTGCAGGTGCGTGGCGTCCATGCCGAGCACGAGCAGCGCGATGAGCGCGAGGTAGACGAGCCCGACCAGCGCGCGGTCGCGCGGGCGGACCTTGTAGTAGGCGCGCGCGCCCTCGTCGCCGCGGCGCCGCCGCGTCCAGCGGCCGTAGACGTCGAAGGCGCCGAGGAGGGCGATGATGACGATGATCGGATTGGGGAAGGCGAGCGCCAGGGCGACGACGGCGCCGAGCCCGACGAACCACATCCACGGCGCCAACGCGGCCATCGCGCGGCCGCCGTCGAGCGGGACCACCGGCAGCAGGTTGAAGAGGTTCAGAAAGAAGCCGGTGAAGGCAAGCGCGGTCCAGAAGTCGCTGCCGGTCGCCGAGGCGATCGGCAGACACGCGGCCGCGCCGATCGTCCCGAGCACCGGCCCGGCCAGCCCGACGCGGGCCTCCGCCAGCGCATTGCCGCCCAGGGACTTGGCCCACACGACCGCGCCCATGAAGGGGATGAACACCGGCGCGCTGGCCTTCACGCCCTCGCGCCGCAGCGCGAAGACGTGGCCCATCTCGTGGACGAGGAGCAGCACCACGAACCCGAGCGCGAAACGCCAGCCCCAGATCAGCGAGTACGCCGCCACCGACACCAGCATCGAGCCCGAGGTCGTCAGCACCTTGAGCTTGGGCAGCAGCACCAAAATCGTCTTGAGCTTGGCGCCGATCACCGCGAGCGTCGCGAGCAGGGTGCCGCCTGCGCGCCGCCACCACGGCCGGCGCGGCTCGCCGAACGGCGACTGCGCCTCCGGCGCGGCCGGTGGCAGGAAGTTGCCCGGAAGCTCGGGGGTGTGCTGCTCGCTCATTCCCACCCGAGGATAGGGTGCGCGCATGCTCGTCGACGTCGGTGACACGCGCCTGCACGTGACCGAGCGCGGCAGCGGTGATCTCGCGCTCTTCGCGCTGCACGGCGGGCCGGGCCTCGACCACACGATGTTCGGCTCATATCTGGATCCGCTCGGCGACCTCTGCCGGCTGCTGCTCGTCGACGAGCGCGCGACCGGGCGCTCGGAGCCGTCGGCGCCCGAGACGTGGACGATCGAGCGCCAGGCCGCCGACGTCGAGGCGCTCGCGGCCGCGATGGGGCTCGACCGCTACGCGGTGCTCGGCCATTCCTACGGCGCCTTCCTGGCCCTGCAGCACGCGGTCGACTTTCCCGGCCGGCCGGCGGGGACGATCGTCTCCAGCGGGCTGCCGGACGCGCGCTACCTCGATCGCGTCCTGCGCGAGCTCGAGGCCTTCGAGCCCGTCGAGCTGCGCGAGCAGGTCACCTCATCCTGGGCGCGCGAGGCCGAGGCCCAGACCCAGGAGGAGGTCGCCGCGCTGATCGTCGACCAGATGCCCTTCCACTTCGCCGACCCGCGCGACCCGCGCATCGGCGACCTCACCGCGGCGATGGGCGATGCCATCTACGGCCCCGAGGTGCTGCGCGCCGCCGCCACGGCCGGCTACGGGCACATCGCCGTCGAGGAGCGCCTGGGCGAGGTCACCCATCCGGTGCTCGTGCTCGCCGGCCGCCACGACCGCACGTGCTCGGTGGCCGCCGCCGAGGCGATGGCCGCGGGCCTGCCCGACGCCGAGCTCGTCGTCTTCGAGGCCAGCGGCCACATGACCTTCATCGAGGAGAACGAGGCCTACCTGGCGGCGGTGCGCGGCTTCCTCAGCCGGCTTTGACCTCGGCGGCCGCCGCCTCGGCGGCCTCGAGCTGCTCGCGCACGAGGTCCAGGCCCTGCGCCCAGAACGACGGATCCTCGAGGTCGAGCCCGGCGATCGCGGCCAGCTCCTCGGGGCTGCGCGAGCCGCCCGCCGAGAGCAGCTCGACGTAACGCGGCACGAACTCCTCGCCCTCCTCGACGTAGCGGCGGTAGACGCTGAGCGCCAGCAGCTGGCCGTAGGAGTAGGCGTAGACGTAGCCGGGCGTCCCGATGAAGTGCGGCACGTAGGACCACCACATGCGATAGCCGTCGGTGATCTCGACGGCGTCGCCGAGCATCTCGGCCTGCGACTGCACCCACAGCTCGCCGAAGCGATCGACGCTGAGCTCGCCCTCCTCGCGGCGCGCGCCGTGGACCAGCGCCTCGAAGCGGTTCATCGCGGTCTGGCGGTAGACCGTCGCGATCGAGCCCTCGATGTTCTCGGCCAGCAGCGCCAGGCGCGAGCGCGGCGTCTCGGCCGCGTCGAGCAGGCGCCCGAAGACGAGCGTCT
Source organism: Solirubrobacteraceae bacterium (assembly GCA_036555665.1). Taxonomy (GTDB): domain Bacteria; phylum Actinomycetota; class Thermoleophilia; order Solirubrobacterales; family Solirubrobacteraceae; genus JAOPZW01. The sequence goes on from DATBKW010000185.1 coordinate 7,928, forward strand.
CGCCGAAGACCGACGCGGTCTCGGACACGGTCAGCGGCGTGTGCTGCTCCAGCGGCCCGCGCGGCCGCGCCAGGGCGGCGTGCAGCCCGTGGCCGAGCTCGTGGGCCAGCACGAGCACGTCGCGCCGGCGGCTCGTGTAGTTGAGCATCACGTAGGGGTGCACGCTCGGCGTCGTGTAGGCGCAGAACGCGCCGCCGCGCTTGTTCGGGCGCACCGGCGCATCGATCCAGCGCTCTTCGAAGAAGCGCTGGGCCAGGTCGCCGAGGACGGGCGAGAACTCGTGGAAGGTGCCGAGGACCAGCGCGGTCGCGTCGGGCCACTCGACGTGGATCTCCTCGTCGGCGACCGACGACATGCGGTCGTAGTCGGCGAGGCGGTCGAGGCCGAGCAGGTCGGCCTTCAGGCGATACCAGCGCTGCGGCAGATCGTAGTTGTCGCGCACCGCCGACAGCAGCGCCTCGACCGACTCGTCGCTGGCCTCGTTGGCCAGGTTGCGGCTGGCCAGCCAGTTGGGATAGGAGCGCAGGCGGTCGTCGACGGCCTTGTCGAGCAGGAGGGTGTTGAAGATGTAGGCGCGCGTGCGCAGGCCGGGCTCGAGCGCGGCGGTGACCGCCTCGGCGGTGGTGCGCCGGACCTCGCGGTCGGGGGACATCAGGCGGCTGAGCGCGAGATCGAGCGGCGCCCCCTCGTCGAGGTCGGGCAGCTCCACGCGGATCGCGCTGGTCAGCTCGGAGAACAGGCGCGTCCACGCGTCGCGGCCGGTCAAGCCCTTTTCGGTCATCAGCCGCTCTTCGGGCTCGGAGAGCAGGTGCGGGCGGTAGCGGCGCATCGTGCGCAGGTGGTGGCGCGTCGTGTCCAGGCCGTCGGCGGCCAATAGCTCGTCGGCGCGCTCGTCGTCGAGGGCGGCCCATTCGAGCTCGAAGAACAGGAGCTTCGTCTCGACGGCGGTCGCGCGCTCCTGCACGCGCGCGAGCAGCGCGCCGTTGGCGGGGTCGGCGGTATCGACGGCGAAGCGCAGCATCGCGTAGGAGCCGGCGCGGCCGAGCAGGTCGACGATCGTCTCGAGCTCGCCCATCGCGGCGGCGAGGCCGGGCCCGTCGAGCTCGCCGACGCGCCCCGCATGCGCCTCGGCAAAGCGCGCGGCGCGCGCGTCGGCGTCGTCGAGCAGGCGGTCGGCACCGTCGGGCCCGTCGCCGTCGACGAGCGGATCGAGGTCCCACGCGACGTCCTGAACATCGATGACCGTCATGCGATCAGTGTGCCGTATCGAGGGCGTCGGACCCGGAGAACAAAAGCGACGCGGTCCCGAGTCGCTCGGGGTGCTCTCCGCCACGTCGGCTCCCGGAGGAGCGCCGTGGCCTCAGAGCGGCGGGCCTCACAACCCCTGGGCCTCGCTCTCTGCGACTCGGTTCCGCGTCTGTCTTGAACCTATGTGGCGACTTAGCACCGGTCAAGCGCCCAAACGTGAAAAACCCGCATCGTGCGAGGAAATCTCATAGGCGCGCAATCTGCGGCCCGTTGCGGGATGCAGGTGCGCTCCACCGGGTCTCATGCCGAGCTTCTCGGCCACGCCGATCGAGCGATCGTTGGCGGGGTCGATGATCGAGACGACCGACTCGAGCCCGAGCGTCTCGAAGGCGTGGCGCAGTGACGCGCGCGCCCCTTCGGTGGCCAGCCCGCGGCCCCACGCGGGGCGCGCGAGGCGCCAGCCGACCTCGACGGCGGGCAGGACCGCGGGCAGGAACGACGGCACCGCGAGCCCGATGAAGCCCAGGCACGCGTCGGGGTCCACGCGCGGGGCGGCGCACCACAGCCCGAAGCCGTGCTCGGCCCAGTGCGCCTCGATCGTGCGCATGAGCGCGTCGCTCTCGGCGCGCGTCATCGGCCGGCCGTCGCCGACGTAGCGCATCACCTCGGGATCGGCGTTGAGCGCGGCGAACGGCTCGCGGTCGGCGCTGCGCCAGCTTCGTAGCTGAAGCCGCTCGGTTACGGGCACCATTGCCAGCATGACGCCCTTCACCGTCGTGGGGGTGGCCGGGAGCCTGCGCCACGACTCCTACAACCGGGCGCTGCTGCGCGCCGCCGCCGAGCTGGCGCCCGACGACGTGACGTTCACGATCTTCGACCTCGATGGCGTGCCGCTCTACGACGAGGACCACGACGAATACCGCGGCGGCGACCACATGCCCGACGCGGTCGTGGCCCTGCGCGAGGCGATCTCCGCGGCTGACGCGGTCGTCCTCGCCTGCCCCGAATACAACTGGGGTCCGAGCGGCGTGCTCAAGAACGCGATCGACTGGGCGTCGCGCCCGCCGGCCGAGAGCCCCCTGCGGCACAAGCCGGTCGCCCTCATCGGCTGCTCGGGCGGCCCTGCCGGCACCGGGCGGGCGCAGCTGCAGACGCGGCAGCACCTGCAGTCGCTGAAGGCCTACACGCTCCCCGAGCCGGACGTGCAGATCGGCTTCGCCAAGGACCGCTTCGACGACGACTTGGCCCTCGTCGACGACGACGTCGCGCAGTTGCTGCGCGACCAGCTCGATGCGCTGCGGCGCTGGGCGGCAGCGCTGCGCAACCACGGCTGACACAGCGGCCGAACACTCCCCGGCGCGAAATCTCCGCAGGATGCGGCTTCTTCGCGCGCGGCCCCTTGACCGCCACCGGGCGCCCACCTAAGTTGCGCGCCGACGCGGAACCGAGCCGCAGAGAGCGAGGCCAAGGGGTTGTGAGGCCCGCCGCTCTGAGGCCACGGAGACTCCTTCTGGGAGACGAAGTGGCGGAGAGCACCCCAAGTGGCTCGGGGCCGCGTCGTCTTCGTTAATGCTCGGCCAGCATCGCCCGCACGGCGTCGCCGAGCTCCGCGATCGCCTCCGCGGCCCGCGGCGAGAAGCTTCCCCAGCCGAGGAAGGCATGCCCGAGCCCGCGGCCCTCGACGACGCGCACCGGCACGCCGGCGGCCTGCAGCCGCTCGGCGTAGGCGAGGCCCTGCCCGCGCAGCCAATCGTCCTGAGCCACGCACACCACCGCGGGCGGCAGGCCGGTGAAGTCGTCGGCGAGCAGCGGGGAGACGTCGGGGTTGGCGACTTCGGCCCGGGCGGCGTAGTGCTGGCTCTCGCGCGGGGTCAGGTCAACGGCCGGATAGACGAGCACCTGGATCGCCAGGCCGTCGACGTAGCGCGCGGCCGCGGCGACGAGGTTGCCGCCGGAGCTGTCGCCGACGGCGCCGACCCGTGGCGCGTCGAGCTCGGCCACCGCCCAGCTCAGCGCGGTGCGGACGTCGTCGAGCGGCGCGGGGAAGGGGTGCTCGGGCGCCTGGCGGTGCTCGATCTCCAGGATCCGGCAGCGCGTCGCCCGCGCGATGACGCGCGCGATCGGCTCCCAACTGTCGAGGTCGCCGAGGAACCAGCCGCCGCCGTGCACGTAGACCAGCACGTCGTCGCCGGCGTCGGGTGCGACGAGCATCCGCGCGCGCAGCGGGCCGTCGCCGCCGGACACCTCGAGGTCATGCACCGCGGCCATCTCCGGGCGCGGCGCGCGCGCCATCACGCGCAGGAACTCCTTGCGATCGGACTCGACGCTCACGGCCGGTAGAATGGAGCACAGACATAAATCCCTGGGGACGACAGGCTTCGACGCGGTTGGTTCGCAGGGGTGGTTGCGAGTCGAGGTCCCGGGAGGCCTCGTAAAACACCCGGGAAACCAATACGTGCGGACTCTCACGAGTACGTGCTCGCCGCTTAGCAACTAGCTAAGCCGTGAGCTCTGGGCCCCCGCCTGCCGGCCGCGGGGATCGCCCGGATCAGATGCCGGCTCACCCGGGGCGGTCCGCCTCCGCCAAACCGGGGACATGTCCAGGAGGCTGGTGCCGAGGAACCCCGCCGGCGAGGCGACCCCGGGACGAGACCAGAGCGCCGGCTACGCTCGTAGACGCCACCTTTTGCGCGATCGCGGACGTGGGTTCGATTCCCACCGTCTCCACTGCTACTCCCAAAGGGAGTGTGCGAAGGACTCGGGCTCCGGGTACGACCTCCTGGTCGGCAACCCACAAGGAGTACGTATGTCAGAGCAGGAGCAGCAGGGCCAGACGCCGGAGTCGCCCGCCGAGCAGCCCCCGAGCGACCCTGACCAGCAGCAGGGAGGCGCGCCCGAGGCCGACCCGACGGTTCCGGGCGAAGAGTCGCCGCCCAACGAGGAGACGGACAGCGACAGCTAAGAAGGAAGGCGGCTAGCCCAACGGGACGAGAGCGTGGTGCTCAGCCCCGAGGGTGGCCTAGTGACGGCCTGCGTGATTGAGTGCGCGGCATGCCCGACCGCGCCGCCATCGTCACCGGAGCCTCACGAGGCATCGGCTTCGCCCTCGCCGAGACACTCGGGGAGGAGGGCTACGCTCTCACCCTCACCGCGCGCAAGCCCGACACGCTCGAGCACGCGGCGACGGCGCTGGCGCAACGCGGTTTCGAGGTGCAGCACGTCCCGGCCAACATGGCCGACGACGAGGCGGTGCGAGCGGTGGTCGAACAGCACGAGGCCGCGTTCGGCCGCCTCGACGTGCTCGTCAACAACGCCGGGGTGGGCATCGGCGCGACCGTCACCGACCACCAGACGAAGCACATCGACCTGCAGTTCGATGTCAACGTCCGGGCCATCGTCCTGTTCTACCGCGAGTGCGCCGCGCTCCTGCGCGCCGCGGGCGGCGAGCACCGCAACGCCCTGGTCGTGAACATGGCCTCGATGGCGGGGAAGTCGCCGCAACCGTGGCTGTCGGTGTACTCGGCGACGAAGGCAGCGGTCGTCGCCTACACGCAGGCGATGAACAAAGAGCTCAACGGGGACGGCGTGAAGTCCGTGGCGTTCTGTCCCGGGTTCGTGGACACCGACATGAGCGAGTTCGTCAAGGAGCACGTCCCCGCCGAGCAGATGCTGCGCACCTCCGACATTTCTGAGGCGCTGCGGTTC
>DATBKW010000186.1:0-2499 GCA_036555665.1 Solirubrobacteraceae bacterium
CAGCTCTGCAGCTCGCGGGTCAGGGAGTTGAGCTCGCGGATGGCGCGCTCGAGGTACTTCTCGCGGATCTCGTCGTCGGTCGCGGGCATGGGTCCTGCGGGGTTCGACGGGTCCGCAGGTCGTCCTTGCCCCTGCATCAGGCCTTGCGGATCGCGCGGCGCACGCGGCGCTCGCGGCGGCGCTCGCGCGCCCCCGGCGGCGTGGCCTTCGTCTCCAGGAACTTCAGCGCCTGCACGTAGAGCAGGCTCGACGGCTTGGTGACGATCTGCGCCACGCGCAGCGCCTCGAGGAACTCCTCGGGCCCGTCGAAGTCGGGCATCCGCACGCGCGCGGTGCCCAGCCCCGGCGCGACGTGCGCATCGGACCCGGCGCCGGCCAGGATCCGGTACTTGGCCGCGAAGCGAGCGGCCTCCTCGTTGAAGGAGCCGATCGCGACGCGCGGGTTGTAGACCTCGATGGCGTCGATGTCGGCCACGACGTCGAGCAGGTGCTCGTAGTCGGGCACCGCGTGCATGCGGTCGAACGGGTGCGGGACGTAGACGACGCCTCCCTGGCGGCGAATCTCGGCGACCGTCTCGGCCAGGGTCAGCCCGCGCGGGATCTTCTCCGTGAGGAAGAGGCCGATGACCTCGCCCTGGTTGCCCGTCTTGACCTCCTCGCCGACGATCACCTTGACGCCATAGTCCGCCGCCTTCTTGGCGGCCTCGAGCGCGCCCGAGATCTCGTTGTGATCGGTGACCGCGATCGCGCCCAGCCCCTGGTCGCGCGCGGTGGCCAGCAGCACCTCGACCGGCGTGGCGCAGTCGTGGCTGTGGTCGGTGTGCATGTGGAGGTCGACGTCGATCGTCCGCCGCCCCTCGAGCGCACGCGCGATGCGCGGGTTGCCGCTCGTGTCGTGGCGGCGCGCGGTCAGCGTGCGATAGAGCGCCTCGAGCTCGTCGACGACCGCGCTCCACGGCCGCGGTCGCGCCGCCGCGCGCAGGCTCGCGCAGAGCTGCTCGTCGCTCACCAATCGCGCGAGCTGCGCGACGAGCGTCTCGACGTCGTTGGGCTCGAACAGCAGCCCGGCCTCGCCGTCGCGCAGCGTCTCCTCGTAGACCTCCAGGCGCGACGCGACCGGCACGGCGCCCGCCGCCATGGCGCGCGCGATCAGTCCGGGGGCCGGCGTGACGCCATCGGAGGCGGCGACCAGCAGGTCGGCGCCGGTCAGCGCCTGCTCGGCGTCGTCGACCCAGCGCACGCGCGCCTGCAGGTCGGCGCGCAGCGGCGTCGTCGACGACGGGCCGCGCTCGGAGTGCACGACGGCCTCCCAGGGCAGCGCCGGATCCAGGCGGCGCAGGGCGCGCAGGAAGAGCCGCAGCGCGCCGCGCTCCTCGAGCTCGACGTAGGCGATGCGGACCCGCGCCCCGGCGTCGGCCGGCCGGTCCAGCGCGTCGGCGCCCGGGGCGATGACGGTGTAGTCGCCGGGGAAAAAGCGCTGCAGGAGCTCGGCGGTCGTGGCGTAGGTCGCCGTGCGCGCGTCGAGGCGACCGAAGACGAGCTGCACGACCTTGCGGGCGACCTGCGTGGCGACGACGCGCTCGGTGGGCGCGTGGAAGGTGCCGACGTTCAGCGCGCGCGAATGGCGCAGCGCGGTGCTCGCGACGCTGGGCGCGAACGGCTCGTGGACGTGGCAGAGGTCGATGGCCGCGTGCTCGAGCAGGTCGGAGATCGTGCGCGCGACGTCCAGCGGCAGGGCCGCGCGGCGCCGGCCCGGTAACGGCGGCAGCGCCTCGCCGACGGCGAGCACCCGCACCTCGCCGGGCTCGGCCTGCAGCGACCCCGTTCGCACCGCCTTGCGCGACTCGCGCACGAGCTCGTGCGACGACGACGGTGCGACGACCAGCACGCGGTGCCCGCGCGCGGCCAGCTCCTCGGACACGCGCTCGACGAAGGTGTTGACGTCGTGGCGGTCCTCCCACGGGTAGGGCGTGACCTGGGCGATGGAGAGAGGCTCGGGCACCCGCGGGCAGGATAGTCAGCGCCGCTGGGCGAACGCGTGGAGCGCGGCCGGCGCGTCGGGGCCGTCGAAGAGCTCGATGCAGGCGCGCTCCTCGCGCTCCATCGCCGCGCCGAGCAGGTCGCCGAAGCGGTCGTTGAGCATCGCCTTGGTGCGCGCGACGGCCGCGCGCGAGACGCCGTCGAAGCCCTCCGCCCACGCCGCGATGCGCTCGTCGAACCGCGCGGCCGGGACGACCTCGTTGACGAAGCGGTGGCGCTCGGCCCACTCGACGTCGCGCAGCGTGCCGGTGAGCAGCAGCTCGCGCGCGGCCGTCTCACCCATGGTCGAGGGCAGGAAGTGCGAGCCGGCGTTGGTGTAGGTCAGGCCGATGCCGACCTCCGGCGTGCCGAAGCGCGCGCGGTCGGTGGCCAGCCGCAGATCGCAGCTCGCGGCGAACTCCAGGGCGCCGCCGATGCAGACGCCGTCGATCGCGGCGATGACCGGCACCGGGGCGGCCA
>DATBKW010000187.1:0-10191 GCA_036555665.1 Solirubrobacteraceae bacterium
CGGTGGCATGAGCGCCGATCGCCTCGTAGACGTCGCCGATCGTCACGTCGTGGCCGTGGAAGTGGCCGGGCGGGATCGAGCCGCCGTAGAGCATCACGCTCGGGACGTTCAGCCGGCACAGCGCCATGACCGTGCCCGGGATCGTCTTGTCGCAGCCGCTCAGCGCGACGACGCCGTCGAAGAAGTGCCCGCGGGCGACGAGCTCGATCGAGTCGGCGATGACCTCACGGGAGACCAGCGACGTCTTCATGCCGGTCGTGCCCATCGTGATGCCGTCGGAGATCGCGACGGTGTTGAGCTCCATCGGCGTGCCGCCCGCGTCGCGGATGCCCTCCTTGACCTTCGCCGCGAGGGCGCGCAGGTGGAAGTTGCAGGGCATCGTCTCGATCCAGGTCGAGGCGACGCCGATGATCGGCTTCGACAGAGCCTCCTCGTCGTAGCCGATCCCCTTCAGCTGGGCGCGGGCGCCGGCGCGCGACGGGCCCTCCAGCAGCAGGCGGGAACGGTGCTTGAGATCGAAGCCGTTGGTGCTCACGGTCCGGACACTACAGCCCGGTCGGAGCGGGCTTCGGGCGGGTCGCCGGCGCGCCCGGGGCCGCTCAGGGCGCGGTGACTTCGCCGGGCGAGCGCGGCGTGCGGCGCATACGCTCGCTCTCCCACTGGCCGAGGCGCCAGAGGTCGCGGCGGACCTGCTTGGGGTCGACCTGCCGGCCGGGGAGGTGCATGTTCGCCGTGGCGATCAGGCGTCGCTCGTCGCCCGTCAGCGCCATCCACTTGGCGAGCACGTCGTCGGAGTCGGGCAGGCGGGCGCTGCCGTACGGCCGCGTCTCGTCGGGGAACTCGACGCAGTACTCGTTGAGCAGCTCGCGGGTCTGTGGCAGGTAGGCGACGATCGGCTTGTGCGGGTAGACGAGGTAGGCGTACGGCGCGCCGGCGCGCGGGTCGTCGCCGATGCGCCCGCGGCGTGGCGCGCGCGCCATGGCACCCCAGACGCGGATGAAGCCGAGGTCGCGGTACATCGCCCACTCCTCGTCGTTGACGCACGACTTCAGCAGCTGGCGGGCGCGCTGCTCGGCGCGGCGCTCGCGGCCGGGGTCGTAGCTCGTGCCCGGGATGATCGCCCGGCGGGCGCGGTAGCGCTCGACCTTCTCCTTCAGCGACGGCAGGACGAGGTCCCAGAGCAGCGCCACGATGACGACTCCGATGGCGATGACGGCGAGCAGCATCGTGTCGTCCCCTGGGCCGGCCGGCTCAGGACCCTCCCGCCGCGCGTGGGAAGAAGATCACGCGGTCGGCGTCGCGCGGGATCTCGTCGAAGGCCTTGACCATGCGCGCCTCGCGCCGCCCGGCAGTCGTCCGCTCGGGGACGGCGGCCCACATGCCCTGATCGAGCTGGCGGCGGAACTCCTCGACGAGCAGCTCCTCCTCCTCGGCCACCTCGACGTCCCCTTCGGCGATGAGCACCTCACCGTGGCCGGGCTTCATGCGAAGGAACCTCATGGTGTGGGGCGATTATGACAAAGCGCAAACATCGCGCGGCGGGTGCGTGTGCGCCGGCTCAGCGCGGCGGGTTCGCGCGCGCCCGCTCAGCGCGGCGGGTTCGCGCGCGCCCGCTCAGCGCGGCGGTTCGCGCGCGCCCGCTCCGCGCGGCGCCGACCGGCGCGCAGGCGCGGCTCGCGCGCCAACTCCGCGCGGGCCTCCACCGGTGTTCTCAGGCCCGCGCGCTCAGGCGCGGCTCGCGAGCCCGAGCACGTCGACCGGGCCGGCTCCCGCCCCGATGTCGCGCAGGCCGTCGCGCACCGCTTCGGAGGCCACCCGCTTGGCCGCGCGCGCCGCGGCCTCGAGATCGTCGCCGAGCGCCAGCCGCGCGGCGAGCGTCGCGGAGTGCGTGCAGCCCGAGCCGTGGGCGGCGCCGTCGGCGTATCGCGGCCCGGCGATCTCGATCACCCGCTCGCCGTCGTAGACGACGTCGACGGCCTCCTCGCGGTGACCTCCGGTGACCACCACGGCGCGCGGGCCGAGCGCATGGACGGCGCGCGCGAGCTCGGCCCCCTCCAGCGAGTCGTCGCCGGCGAGCACGCGTGCCTCGGGCACGTTCGGCGTCACCACCGTCGCCCGCGCGACGACGAATTCCACGAGCGCCGATTGTGCGTCCTCGTCGAGCAGCCGCGCGCCGGACTCGGCGACCATGACAGGGTCGACGACGATCGGCGTTCCGGTTACCAGCAAGTCGAACGCCTCCCCCACGGCCTGCGCCGTCGCGACGCTCCCGAGCATGCCGACCTTCACCGCATCGACGCCGATGTCGGTCACCACGGCGCGGACCTGCTCGATCACCATCGCGGGCGACACCGGCTCGACCGCCGTCACGGCCATCGTGTTCTGAGCGGTGATCGCGGTGATCGCGGTCGTCCCGTGCACGCCGGCGCGCGCGAAGGCCTTGAGATCGGCCTGGATGCCGGCGCCGCCGCCGGAGTCCGATCCGGCGATGGACAGGCAGACGGGGATGCGGCCGGAGCCGGGCAAGGCAGCGAAGGATAGGCGGGTCGTTCGCTAGCGCCGCGTGCGCCGGCCCGGGTAGTCCTCGGGCTCGCGCCTGCCGTAATAGACGGGAGCAAGCAGGCGCGAGTAGACGATCATCAGGACGAGCGGCGCCGCGAGGCGCAGCCACGGGTTCCAGTCCCACAGCCCCGCAATGCAGAGCGCAACGATCCCGACGACCATCGCGACCCAGAAGGGGACCAGGTGGTCACGCACGTGACTCATCGTGCGCCGAGCAACACGTGTGAGAGCACGACAAGCGCGCCGGCGATCGTCCCGGCGGTTGCCCAGCGCGTCGTGATCAGCCATCGGCGATCGGCATCGCCGGTGCGCCTGAAAGAGCGCGTAGCAGCCAGCGCGCCCAGCGCACCGCCGAGAGCCATCGCCTGCAGGACGACGCCGACCTCCGGACTGGGTCCGAACGCCAGCGAGGCGACCTTGCTCCGACGCTCACTGCGGGATCACGACGTAGCGCCCACCCGCCACCCGGCGCAGGTGGCCGAGCAGCTCGAGCTCGGTCAGCGCGGCCAGGGTCGGGGCGACGTCCCCGGGCACGCGGGTGAGCGCCGCGAGCGTGTCGCGGCCGTCGGCGACGGCCCCGAGCAGGGTTCGGAGGCGTGGTTCGACGTGGAGCAGCGGGGTTTCGTGGCGGTCGACGCCGATGGCCGCGTCGAGCGCGTCGGCGGCGTCGCGGATGAGCGTCGCGCCGTCGCGCAGCAGCGCGTTGGTTCCGGCCGCCCGCCACGCCGTCACCGGGCCTGGCACCGCGCCGACCTCGCGCCCGAGGTCGGCGGCGATCTCGGCCGTGATGAGCGAGCCCGAGCGCCGCGCCGCCTCCACGACGATCGTCATGTGCCCCAGGGCGGCGATGATCCGGTTGCGCGCGGGGAAGCACCACCGCAGCGCCACGAACCCCGGCGGCAGCTCGCCCACCACGCAGCCGCGTTCGCCGATGAACCGGTGCAGCCGCGCCTTGCTCGGCGGGTACGGAACGTCGGCCCCGCCGGCCAGCACCGCGACCGTCCGGCCGCTCGACTCGAGCGCTCCCGCGTGCGCGGCACTGTCGACGCCGAGGGCCATGCCGCTGACCACGGTCACCCCCGCGGCGGCGAGTCCGCGGCCGAGGCCACGCGCGACCTCGAGCCCGTCGGGCGAGGCTCGCCGCGTTCCGACAACCGCCACGGCGCGGGGGCCCTGGTCAAGGTCACCGCCCGCGAGCGCGGCCAGGCGCTCCGCTCCGCCGGCGACGAAGAGCACGGCTGGGGCGTCGTCGAGGTCGCCCAGGCGGGCGGGATAGGCCGGGTCGTGGCGGCACACCGCGTCGAGCCCGGCGTCCGCGACCGCTTCGCGCAGGCCGTCGACGTCGAGGCGCTCGAGCTCGTCGGAGATCGTGCCCGCCCGGTCGCCGCCGAGCGCGGCGATGAGCTGTTCCCCCGGGAGCGCCAGGATCTCGCGGAGCCGGCGCTTCTGGTGGCGAGCGATCTCGATCGCCCCGGCGAGCCGGGCGATCAGCCATGTCCGCGCCAGGCACTCGGCGCACGCCGCGGCGCTCATGCGACCACCTCGAGCACGGCACCGGCGTCATGGCGGTAGCCGAGCGCGGCAACAACGTGGTCGCGGACCACGGTCTCGGCGCCGGCGAGGTCGGCGATCGTCCGCGCGACGCGCAGCGTGCGGTCGCGCCCGCGGGCGCTGAGGTCGCCGCGACGGTAGGCGTCGAGCAGCGGCCGCTCGGCCTCCGAGTCCAGGCGCACGTGGCGGCGCAGGAGCCGCGCGTCCATCTGGCCGTTGCACGTCGCGCCCGATCCGTCGAGCCGCTCGGCCTGGCGCTCGCGCGCCTCGCGCACGCGGGTGCGCTCGACAGCGGAGGAGGCCGTCGCGTCCTCCGCGAGGCGCTCGACCGCGGGGCGCTGGACGTGGACGAGCAGGTCGATGCGGTCGAGCAGCGGGCCGCTGAGGCGCCGCGCGTGGCGCGCGAGGTCGCCCTCGGTGCAACGGCATCGCCGCGACGGCGCGTGGCCGCAGGGACAGGGGTTGGTGGCCGCGACGAGCACGAAGCGCGTCGGAAAGATCGCGGTGCGCTGGCCGCGGACGATGGCGACGCGGCCGTCCTCGAGCGGCTGGCGCAGAGCCTCCAGTGCAGGGCGCGGGAACTCGGCGAGCTCGTCGAGAAACAGCACGCCGTTGTGGGCGAGGCTGGCCTCGCCCGGCACGGGCACCGGGCCGCCTCCGACCAGCCCGGAGGCCGAGATCAGGTGGTGTGGCGCGCGGAAAGGACGCTCCGCCACCAGGCCGGCGCCATGATGCACACCGGCCACGCTGTGGATCCTGGTCACCTCGAGCGCCTCGGCGCGCGTGAGCGGCGGCAGGATCGATGGCAGCCGCCGGGCGAGCATCGTCTTCCCCACGCCCGGTGGGCCGGACAGCAGCAGGTTATGACCGCCGGCCGCGGCGATGGTCAGCGCTTCGACGACCGTGGTGTGACCGCGGACGTCGGCAAGATCGAGCTGGGCGCGCGGCAGCGCGACGACCACGCCGCCGGGCTCGGGCGGCGGCGGGCGCTCACCGCCGCGGAGGATCTCGGCGACCTGTGCGAGGCTCCCCGCTCCGACAACGTCGAGGCCTTCGACGAGCGTGGCCTCGAGCACGCGCTCGCGCGGGACGATCAGGCCCGCGAGGCCGGCGCGAGCCGTCCCCTCGGCGACCGCCAGCGCGCCCCGGCAGGGCCGGATCTCGCCGCCGAGCGCGAGCTCGCCGAAGACCGCGTAGCGCTCGAGCGCATCGGCCGGAAGCTGCCCGCCCGCCGCGAGGATGGCGCACGCGATCGCGAGGTCGTAGCCCGGGCCCGACTTGCGCAGCGACGCGGGCGCGAGGTTGACCGTGACGCGCTTGAGCGGGAACTCGAAGCCGGAATTGAGTATCGCTCCGCGGACGCGTTCGCGCGCCTCGCGCACCGCGCGGTCGGCCAGGCCGACGAGCGTGAAGTTCGGCAGGCCGGCGCGCACGTCGACCTCCACGGTGACGCGCCGGGGTTCGAGGCCGTCGATCGTGAAGGTCGTGACGCGGGCGAGCATGAGAGCCACGGTAGGCGGGGTCGCGTCACGGTTGAACCGCGCAACTGCAACAACTTTGCGCAACGCGTCGCGCGACTTTCCGCGCGCCGCCGACGCGTCCCCCACGCCCCGGCACACCGCGGAGTCACTGCGCAGCCGCTACGCAGACTTTTTACAGACCGTGTGTCACATGTAACGCGAAGCGCCGTAGCGTCGCCGACCGTGCCTGCCCACCTCCGACAGCATCTTGGACGTCTCGGCGAAGACCTCGCGCTCGCCCACCTCGAGCGGCTCGGCCACACGCTCGTCGCGCGCAACCACCGCACGCGCCACGGCGAGATCGACCTCGTCGTCTTCGACGGGTGCGCCTTGGTCTTCGTCGAGGTCAAGACGCGGCGGGCCAACAGTGCCGGCCGGGGACCGTGGGAGGCCCTGCACGAGCGCAAGCGCGAGCAGGTCCGCCGGATGGCCTCGGCGTTCCTGCTCGAGGTCGCCGACCGCCCCCACTCGGCCGACCTGCGCTTCGACGCCATCGGCGTGCTCATCGACGGCCAGGGTCGCCTGGTCCGCCTCGACCACCTGGAGGCCGCGTTCTGATGCGGCGGACGGTTGAGCTGGAGGGCGGCGCTCTGATGCGACGGGCGCGTCAGCTACAGGGCGAGCTGCTGGTAGGCCGTGCTCTGGAACGACAGCCGGTGCAGCGGCGAGACGCCCTGGCGCTGGATCGCGTCGCGGTGCTCGGGCGTCGAGTAGCCGACGTGCGAGCGGAACTCCCAGCCGGGATGCAGCGCGTCGGCGCGGTGCATGAAACGGTCGCGTGTGACCTTGGCGACGATCGAGGCGGCGGCGATCGCGGCGCTCGTCGCATCGCCGTCGACGATCGGCCGCTGCTCATGCCCGAACTCCGGGACCGCGAAGCCGTCGACCAGACACAGGCAGCCGGGTCGCGCCACGCCGGCCAGCGCGTCGCGCAGCGCCGCGAGGTTGGTGTTGTGCAGCCCGCGCGCGTCGATGCCGCGCACGCAGCGCGAGACCACGTTGATCCTCGTCGCCGTCCGCAGGACGACCGGATAGAGCTCGTCGCGCGCCTCGGGGTCGTGCTGCTTGGAGTCGTTGAGCGCCGTCAGCGCGCGGACCTCGCGGACGCCCATGGCGTCGACGTCGAACAGCACCGCGGCCGCGACCAGCGGGCCGGCCAGGCACCCGCGCCCCGCCTCGTCCGCGCCCGCGATCCACCTCACGCCGAGGCTGCGGTCGAACTTGAACAGGCGCCGGCCGGTGTGGCGCTTGGCGCGCCGCCTGCGCCGCGCTGCCGCCGCGGCGGACGGAACGGACGGCGTGGGCACGTCGGGGCCCGGGACCTCGGCGGGCGGAACCACGGGCTCGGCGGCGGCGTCGGTCAAGACGGCCATCACCGTAACGGGCGCTCCGGCGGATCGAGCCGGACGGCGGCGCGTGGGACCGGATCGGCCGGCCTTAGAGCAGGCCGATGCGCCTGGGCGGCCAGTAGGTCGCGAAGGCCTCGCCGATGATCCACTTGCGCGGGACCGGGCCCCAGAAGCGGCTGTCGTCGGACTCGCCACGGTTGTCGCCCATCATGAACCAATGGCCGGCGGGGATGGTGATAGGGGTCGTCAAGTTGCAGCCCCGGCCTTCGCCGCCCTGGCAGGTCCCGTTGATGTAGCGGTCCTTCTCGCGCTTGCCGTTGCGGTAGACGTGCCCGTCCTTGACGTAGAGCGTGTCGCCCGGTCCGGCAACGACGCGCTTGATGAAATTGACGCCGGAACGCTGGGAAGTGGGACGGTCGCACGCCTGACCGCGCTGCTTGTCGCCGTCGCCGCATGTGTCGTCGTCGGAGCCCTTGGGCGGATGGAAGACGACGACGTCCCCGATCTTGGGATCGGCGAAGCGGTTGCCGATCCGGTTGACGAGCACGCGCTGGCCGACTTCGAGCGTCGGCACCATCGACTCGCTGGGGATCCGGTAGGGCTTGACGAGGAAGGCCTGGATGCCGAGCGCGAGGCCGAGCGCTACGGCGACGATGACGACGAGCTCGAGGAGCGACCCTCCGGTCGTCTTCTCCTTGGTCTTCACTTACGCCTTGTCATCGGCGGCGGGCTGCGCGTCTGCGGCCCGCTGGGCGCCGTCCGATTCGGCGTCGGACTGGCCGTCCTCCGATTCGTCGGCGTCGGCCTCCGCTCGAGCGGCGGGCTCGTCGTCGGCCTGAGCGGCGGCGTCGGCCGCCGGCTCCGCGTCGGCCTCAGTGGCAGCCTCCTCGGCGGGCTCCGCGCCGGCCGCAGTCGCGGCCTCCGCGGCCTCCGCGGCCGGCTCCGCGCCGCCCTCGGTTGCAGCGTCTGCGCTGCCCTCCGCGGCCGACTCTGTGTCGGCCTCAGCCTCCGGCGCCGCCTCAGCCTCACCCGTGGTCTGGGCCTCAGCCGCCTCGACCTCCCCCGCGGCGGTATCGGCGGCGCCGCCGGCGTCGACGACCTCCTCGGCGGTGACGCCCTCGGCGTCCACCGCCTCGGTGGAAGCGGCGGCCTCGGCCTCGAGCGCGGCGACCGGGTCGTGGAGCAGGCCGGGCTGGACCGATTCCTCCGGGCCGGTGTAGCGGCGCTCGCGGACGCGGGCGCGCTTGCCGACGCGCTCGCGCAGGTAGTAGAGCTTGGCGCGGCGCACATCGCCGCGGGCGGCGACGTCGATCTTCTCGATCTTCGGCGAGTGCAGCGGGAACGTCCGCTCCACGCCGACGCCGAACGACTGCTTGCGCACCGTGAACGTCTCGCGCAGGCCGTGCCCCTGGCGCTTGATGACGACGCCCTCGAAGACCTGGGTACGGCGGCGCGTGCCCTCGATGACCTGGAAGTGGACGCGGACGCGGTCGCCGGCGGCGAACTGCGGGACGCGCCGAAGTTGCGCGCGCTCGAGGCTGTCGATCACGGTGCTCATGACAAAGAGAAGGCGCGGGAGGACGAGGTAGAACGGTCCCGCGCGCGGCCGTTCATGGTAGCGGAGAACCGCCGGCCACCGCCCCGCGCTCGCGGCTGCGCGCGCGGCGCCACTGGCGGATCTCCTCGTGGTGGCCCGACAGGAGAACCTCGGGCACCTTCCACCCCCGGTACTCGGCCGGGCGCGTGTAGTGCGGATACTCGGGATCGCCGCCGAGCGCGGCGCTGAAGGACTCCTCCAGCGCCGAGTCGGCGTGCCCGAGCGAGCCGGGCAGCTTGCGCAGGATCGCGTCCATGACGACCATCGCGGCCAGCTCGCCGCCGGACAGGACGTAACGGCCGACCGACACGGCGTCGGAAGCGAAGTGCTGCACGATGCGCTCGTCGAAGCCTTCGTAGCGTCCGCACAGCAGCGTGATCGCCGGCTCGGCTGCGAGCTCCTCGACGAAGCGGTCGTCGAGGATCCTGCCGCCCGGCGTCAGCGCCAGGACGCGGCGCTGGTGGCGCAGGTCGACCGGATCGACGCCGTAGAAGCCGCGCATCGCCGCGTCCACGACGTCGACGCGCAGCACCATGCCCGCGCCACCGCCGAAGGGCGTGTCGTCGACCTGGCCTCCGCTCAGCGGGGTGTGGTCGCGCGGGTTGAGCGTACGCAGCTCGTGGCCGCGCGCGAGCGCGTTGCCGACGTGGCGCTGGCCACGGAACCACTCGAACCACTCGGGGAAGAGCGTGAGGACGTCGAGCTGCATCAGTCCTCACCGAGGAAGCCGAGATCGACGTCGACGACTCTCGCGCGGACGTCGACCGACCGTACGGCGTCGCGCACGAGTGGGACGAGCAGGTCGCTGCCGTCCACCCGCCGGACCTCGAGCGCCTCACACGAGGGCAGCGCCATGAGGCCACGAACCTCGCCGACGATCGAGCTGCCATCGACCACCCGGCAGCCCTCGAGATCCTCGGCGTACCACTCGTCGTCGTCCAGCGCCGGCGCGGCCGTGCGGTTGACGAGCAGGTCGCGCCCGCGCAGCGCCTCGGCGGCGGCGCGGCCCTCGTAGCCGGCCAGCCGCAGGATCGGACGCTCGTCCGTGCCGGCGCGGCGGACGATCTCCGCCTCGTCGTCGTCGACTCGCACGACCGTCCCCAATGCCAGCAGGACGCCGCGCGGGCGCGTGACGTGGAACGAGCCGTCGAGACCGTGCGGCCGGCCGACCCGGCCGGCGGCAAGCCACTCGACCCGGGTCCGCGCCACTAGCGGGTCTCCAATGACCGCGACGTTTGCGGGCGGCCCACTAGTGGGCCTTGAGGCAACGTTGCACGCGAAACGGCGGGCGTCGATCACCGCCAGGCGGCGTCCTCGACCCTCGAAATACCTCCGGTATTCCTTCGGGTCTGCGTCCTTGCCTGACGGCGTCGCCACTCCGCCGTTTCACGCACAACGTCACCTCAAGACCCACTAGCTTCTAGCCGGGCGTCTTGACGGCGTAGTCGCCGAGTCCCTGTTCGAGGAGCGAGAGCGCCTCCTCGGCGCGGGCCCTCACCTCGCGGGCGAGCGCCGGGTGGCGGGCGCCCTCGACGACACGGCGGCGGGCGTGGGCCACGACGGCGCGGTGCGCGCCCATCATCGCGTTGGCCGCGACCCATGGCCTCGCGTC
>DATBKW010000188.1:0-12769 GCA_036555665.1 Solirubrobacteraceae bacterium
GGGCCAGCCGCTCACGGCCGGCACCGGCACGTGGCGCGGCCCCGCGGCCTCGTACGGCTACCAGTGGCAGCGCTGCGACGCCGCCGGCCAGAACTGTGTCGACATCGGCGGCGCCAATGGCGCGACCTACACGCCCGCCGCGCAGGACGTCGGCCACACGCTGCGCGCGGTGGTCACGGCCACGAACGACGCGGGCTCGGCCACCACGACCACCACGGCGAGCGCGGTCGTCGCCGCGGCGGCGGACCCGAACGACCTGGGCTCCGTGCCCGGCAGCCTGGTCGGCGCCACGAGCTGCCAGCAGCTCGTCGGCGGGGCCAAGTACCGCCGCGTCGCCCTGGCCGGCATCGGCACCGTGCGCGTGCGCGCGTACACGAACGGTCCGGCGCGCGACGCGTCGCCCGTGCGGCTGACCACCGAGGTCACCGGCGGCCGCGCCAAGAGCGTGCGCTACACGATCGACGGGCGCGCCGTGGCCGCGCGCGCCGGGGCGGTGCACCCCGCGAAGCTCACGCCGGCGCAGCTCGGCAAGGTCGGCGCGCACACGCTGCGCACCGTCGTGCGCGGCCGCCGGGGCGCGGCCCGCACCGTCGTCCTCAAGCTCACCACCGTGCCCTGCCAGACGCTGTTCACCGCGCAGCGCTGGCGCACGACGGCGGGCGCCGGCCTGCGCCTGCGCGTCGACTCGCGCACGGCCCTCAAGGCAATGACCTTCAGTGTCCCGGCCGCGCTGCTGCCCAAGCAGGCCGCCGCCAGGCGCTCCGTCGGCTTCGTGCGCCTGTCGATCGCCGGCCGCGCCAAGCCGGTGCGCTTCAACCTCACGCTGCCCAAGCGCGGCCAGAAGACCGTGCTGCTGCGCGCGCCGGGCAGGCCGACGGTGACGCGCACGCGCCGCGGGCTCGTCGTGGCCGGCCTGCCGACCCGCACCGCGGTCGCCGAGCTCACGTTCTACCGCGTGACGAAGCTCGACGGTGCGACGCCGCGGCGCGTGTACCGCATCGCCGTCCGGCTCGCCGGCGGCTCGTTCAGCGCCCGGCCCGCGCCGCCGCGCTGAGAGTTACTCAGCGAGCCGGGCAAGCGTCCCGGCCAGCACCTGCACGCCGCGCTCGAGGTCCTCGGGCGCGGTGTACTCGTCGGGGTGGTGGCTGACGCCGCCGGCGCTCGGCACGAAGACCATGCCGATCGGCACGCCGCGACCCAGGATCATCGCGTCGTGGTAGGCGCCGCTGGTCATCATGCGGTGCGCGAGGCCCAGCTCGCGGCAGGCCGCCTCGGCCGCCTCGACGACCCGCGGGTCGCAGGCGACGGGGACGTCCTCGACGATCGGCGTCACGTCGAGCGACAACCCGCGGCGCTCGGCGATCTCGCCGGCCGCGGCGAGGATCGCGGCCACCACCTGCTCGCGCGCCGCGAGGTCCGAGTCGCGCACGTCGACGTCGAGCTCGACCTCACCCGGCACGACGTTGATCGCTCCCGGGAGCGCGCGCAGAACCCCCACGGTGCCGACCGTCGTCCCGCTCGGTGACTGGGCGGCCAGGCGCTCGAGCACGAGCATCACCTCGGCCGCGCCCGCCAGCGCATCGCGCCGCAAGGTCATCGGGGTGGCGCCGGCATGGGTGGCCGCGCCGCGCAGCGTGAGGCGGAAGTCGTGCGGCGCGGCAATCGCGGTGACCACGCCGATCGACTCGGCACCGCTCTCGAGGACCACGCCCTGCTCGATGTGCAGCTCGACGAGCGCGTGGACCGTCGCGGGGTCGATGCGCGCCTCGGCCAGCCGGTCAGGGTCGAAGCCCGCCTCGCGCAGCGCGTCGGCCATGCTCACGCCGGCGCGATCGCGCAGCCGGTCGAGGTCGGCACGCTCGAGCTCACCCGCCGCCGCGCGGCTGCCGACGCACCCCGTGCCGAAGCGCGGCTCCTCGCCCGCCCAGGCGACGACCTCGATCGAGCGCCGCGTCGCCGGCAGCGAGCGCACCGCTTCGATCGCGCCGAGGACGCCGAGCACGCCGTCGTAACGGCCGGCGTTCAGCGTGGTGTCGACGTGCGAGCCGGTGAGCACGGCCGGCGCGGCGGGTTCGGATCCGGAGCGCCGGCCGAACAGGTTGCCGACCGCGTCGAGCCGCGTCTCCAAGCCCACCTCGCGCATCCACTCCGCGACCCGCTCGAGCGCCGCAGCATAGGTGGGCGTGTAGACCTCGCGCGTGATCCCGCCGGCAGCCGGATCGTCGTTGAAGCCCGCCAGCTCGGCGATCGCATCGTGCAGCCTCGTCACGGCCCTGGATCATGATGCAGCCGCGTGATGACACCCGAGCACATCGCCACGACCGTCCTGCAGCGCTGCGACGCGCTCGCCGCCTTCAGCGAGGAGGACGGGCGGCTCACGCGCCGCTTCGCCACCGACGCGCTGCGCGCCGCCGGCGACGCGGTGGGCGGTTACATGCGCGACGCGGGGATGACCGTGCGGCGCGACGCGATCGGCAACGTCGTCGGCCGTCTGGAAGGCGGCGGCGCAGGCACGCTGCTGATGGGCTCGCACCTCGACACCGTCCGCGACGCCGGCCGTTACGACGGCGCGCTCGGCGTCCTGATCGCCATCGCCTGCGCGCAACGGTTGCGCGACGCGCTCCCGTACGCGATCGAGATCTACGCCTTCGCCGACGAGGAGGGCGTGCGCTACGGCACCGCCTACCTCGGCAGCAGCGTGGTCGCCGGGTGCTTCGACCCCGCGCTCCTGGAGCGCCGCGACGCCGACGGCGTTGCGATGGCCGACGCGATCGACGATGCCACGGCGCTGGCGGCCGCCGCCCGCGACCCGGCCGACCTGCTCGGCTACCTCGAGATCCACATCGAGCAGGGCCCGGTGCTCGAGGCCGAGGGCGTGCCGGTCGGCGTCGTCGACGCGATCGCCGGCCAGACGCGAGCGGCGGTGACCTTCACCGGCACAGCGGGCCATGCGGGCACGGTGCCGATGGCGCTGCGCCGCGACGCGCTCACGGCCGCATCGGAGTGGATCCTCGCGGTCGATGCCTTGGCGCGCGGACAGGACGGCCTCGTCGCGACGGTCGGCGAAGCGCGCGTGGAGCCCGGCGCGAGCAACGTCATCCCCGGCCGGGCGGCGCTGTCGCTCGACGTCCGCCACTGCAACGACGCCACACGCACGGCGTCCTACGCGCGCCTGCGCGAGCGCGCCGACGCGGTCGCGGCGGCGCGCGACGTGGCGCTCGACTGGGAGCTCGTGCAGGACACGGCGGCGGTGGCGTGCTCCCCGGCCATGCGCGACGCCCTCGCCGAGGCCATGCGCGACTGCGGCCACCCGGTCGTGCATCTGACGAGCGGCGCCGGCCACGACGCCGCCGTCATGGCCTCGCTCACTCCGGCGGCGATGCTGTTCGTGCGCTGCGCGGGAGGGGTCAGCCACAGCCCGCGCGAGTCGGTCGAGCACGACGACGTGGCCGCCGCGATCGACGTCGTGACGCGGTTTCTGGAAGGGCGTCAGTAGCCGGCCGAGCGCGAAGGGTGGCCGATGAGATGTCCCGCAGGCGACACGACGAACCACGTGCCCACGAAGCCCTGTCCCTGGGTCTGCCCGGGTCGGGTGTCCTCCACCATCGCGTACAGCGGATGACCGTTGTAGACAAGCTGCCGTGTGTTGTCCGCGCGCCGCGTCGTCGTGAGCTTCGCGGCCTGGACCCCGGCGCCGGCGCGTGGTGCGTGCGCGACGACCGCGGGCGGCCACACCCGCGCGCATGCCCCCGCGCAGGTGCTCTTGCCGCCGTGATCCTCGAGGAACAGATACAGCGTGTGTCCCTGGCTGTTGACGAGGATTCGCCCGAGCGCCGTGCGAGCGACGCTGACGTCGGGCCCTGGCGCCGCGGGGACGGTCGCGTGCCGCGACGACGACTTCCCGCCGGGTGAGCGCACGGCCACCACGAAGATCAGCGCGGTCACCGCGGCGACGGCGATGGCGATGAACGACGTCGTCCGCCGAGTCACGCGCGCGCCGCGGCGCCCGTCGCGTCGTCGGTGGTGTCACCGAGGTGGCAGATCCAGGCGGGGACGTCGGCCAGGGGCACGCCGCCCGTGCCAGGATCGGTCTGATTCAGCGACGCGTAATAGACCTGTGACCCGGAGGGAGCCTGCGCTGTCTTGGTCTGCCCCGTCGAGCCGGGCGCCGCCTTCTGCGGGACGAGCTTCCCGCAGAGGGCCGGTGTCGTCAGCTCGCCCGGCAGCGAGCGCTTCAGGTCGCTGCGGTCCAGCGAGTTGTCGTAGACCCCGTTGTTGTTGTAGTCGGCGCCGTGAACGACGATCACCGCGTTGTCGGCGCGCACGAAGGCGGCGACGGGGGCGGCGAGCGTCACGCGGCGCGTGTAGTGGATGGCGCCGTCCCTGGGAAAGCGCGTCAGGGCGAGGATGCTGCCGGGGCCCGTGCTGCCCCTCGTGGTCAGCGCGGTCACCGGCGACCCGTAGAACGGCACGCCGTCGAGCGTGCTGATCGCCAGGTGGCCGTTGTGCGGCCTGGCCGCCGAGGCCGGCGGGCAGATGCCCCGCTTGCCCGCGTGGATGTGGAGCAGGTGCGGATTCCCGTCGAGCAGGCCGGATGTCGTGATCGTGACCGTCGCGACGTTGCCGTTGAGCCGCATGACCACGTTGCCGGCGCCGGTGACGTGGTTGGTGGGAACCGGGGCCAGACGGCCGCTGACGGGCTGGCCGACGGGCTGCGCCGCGCGCTGACCACCCTTCGACGAGTTGTCCGACGAGCCGCCGGTGAGGATCACCGCCAGCGCGACCGCGCAGGCCGCCACAACCGCGGCGGCGATCACCGGCACGCGGTGCCTTCGCAGCCATCCGCCGGGCGGCGGATCGCTGGGAGGATCGCCTTGCGCCTCGAACGCAACCGCGGCGGGCACCGGGCCGGACGGCGGCAGCGAGCCACCGACCGCCGCAGCGGCTGCAGCGTCCTGGTCACGCTCGCCGGTTTCGCGAGCGGGTGGCCGAGTTGGCTGCGACGGCTGCTCCGCGGGCGGACGCGTCACCTGCGACGGCTCCTGCGCCGGCGGACGCGTGACCTGCGACGACTCCTGCGCCGGCGGACCTGTGATCTGCGACGGCTGCTCGCCGGCGGAGGCGGGCTCCGGCGGCGGCACTGCGCCTGCGGGCGCCGACCCGAGGTACTGCGCGGGCCGCGTCGGGTCGCCGGGAAGCTCGAAGTGGGGCGTCGTGACGGCCGTCCGGACCGCCGACACGAAGGCACGGCAGCCTCCGTAGCGATCGTCGGGGGACTTGGCCAGAGCGGTGGCGATCACCTCGTCGAAGGCCGCCGGAACGTCGGGTCGCTGCTCGCTGACCTTGGGCGGATCGAGCTGAAGATGAGCCCAGAGCGTGGCCACGTCGTCATCGCGCACGAACGGAGCGGCGCCGATGAGGCATTCGTAGAACACGCAACCGAGCGAGTAGATGTCGGCTCGTGCGTCGACCGGCTTGCCCTCGATCTGCTCGGGGGCGACGTAGTCGACGGTTCCCATGAATTGGCCGGTCGGCGTCAGCGCGCTGTGGGACTCGTTGTGCTTCGTGAGGCCGAAGTCCGAGAGGTAGACGTGATCCGGCGAATCGTCTTCGCGCCGGGGAACCACCAGGATGTTGCCCGGCTTGATGTCGCGATGGATGAGGCCGTGCTGATGCGCGGCGTCGAGCGCGCTGCCGATCTGGGAGATGATCGACACGCACCGATCGACCCCCAGCGGCGCCTCCCTGGCGATGAGCGCCTTGAGGTCCGACCCCGCGACGTAATGCATCGCGATGTAGAGGATCCCGTTGTCCTCGCCCGCGTCGTAGATCGGGATGATGTTCGGATGGTCGATCGACGCCGCGGTGAGCGATTCGTTGAGGAACCGCTCGCGGAACCGGTCGTCGTCCGCCAGCTCGGTCGCGAGGATCTTCAGCGCGACCCGTCGCTTCATCCGCATGTGCTCGGCGGCGTACACGACGGACATGCCGCCCCGCTGCAACATCGACTCGAGCCGGTAGCCCCCGATCTCCGCGCCGACCCGGGGCGTGTACGGAATATCACCCCCCATCGGTCATGTATAGCAGAGGTGGTCGTCCCGGCCTACCGCTTACCGGTAGGTGTGACCAGACGCACAGGCCGACTTACCAGCTGGGTTGGACCACCGGATGCAACGCCGGCGCCATCCGCCGGCGCAGCCTGAGCGCGAGAACCTGACAGAGCGCCTCGACGGCGATCCTGGAGCTCATCTTGGACGCTCCGAGGCGGCGATCGCGAAAGCGGATGGGAACCTCGTGCACCCGCGCCCCGATCTGGACGGCGCGGTAGGTCGCCTCGATCTGGAAGCCGAAGCCGGCCGTCTGGAGCTCCGTCAGGCCCAGCCCTTCGAGCACGTGGCGCCGGTAGCACTTGAATCCGCCGGTCAGGTCCCTGACCGGCACGCCGAGGATGGTCCGCGCGTACCAGGAGCCGGCGCGGCTGAGGAGCCGGCGGCCGAGCCCCCAATCGGCCACCCCACCGCCGGCCACGTACCGTGACCCCACCACGAGGTCGGCTTCCCGGGCAGCGGCGATCAGCGACGGGACGCTCGCGGGGTCGTGAGAGAAGTCGGCGTCCATCTGCAGCACCAGTTGCGCGCCTTCGGCGAGCGCGCGCGTGAAGCCCGCCACGTAGGCACGGCCGAGTCCGTCCTTTTCGGGGCGGTGGAGCACGTGCACCGGTTCGAGCTCGCCGGCCAGGCGATCGGCGATCTCACCCGTTCCATCCGGCGAGGAGTCGTCGACGATGAGCACGTGATGCTCGCTTGCGGCCGCGGCGAGTCGTGGCAGGACCGCGCGCACGAACGGCTCGAGGTTCTCGGCCTCGTTGTAGGTCGGGACGACCAGCCAGGTGTTGGGCGCCACCGCATCGCCTCCGGCCGCGACCGCCTCGGGAGCCGGCATCCGGTCGCCGAAGGACCAGTGCTTGTTGCCCAGGAAGTTCAGCGGCATCGCCGCCAGGATCGACGCGGCTTGCGCCGGCAGCGCTGGCATCCCGACTGCCGTCAGCAGCTGGAGGACCGCGGCCGCGAACAGGAAGGCCACGACGCTGACGACGAAGAACCGCGCCGCCTGAGGCCCGGCCGCACGGTCGCTGAGGGCGAAGGTCCACCGCCGGTTGCACCAGAAGTTGCAGGCCACGGCGACCGCGAAGGCGACCCCGGCTGCCATCAGGTCCTGGCTGCCGAGCGCCACCGCGAGCGCGAACGCGCAGACGTTGACCACATAGCCGACGGCGCCGACCACACCGAACTTCAGCGGTTGAGCCCAATCCCATCTGCCGATCAGCGTCATGGGAGAACCGTGCCGGGCCGCCCGAAGCGCCACAAGGGACCCCAGGGCTCGTATCCCGCTCTCGAAGGTGTTGACTTGGCCCCACCGCGGTGGGGGTCGGCTACGGGTCGATCGGCGTCACCGTTCCGTCGGCCGAGTTGCCCGCCCAGACCGCGCCGCCCGCGACGGCGACTCCCGACGGCCATTGCCCGACGGGCGTCGTGGCCACCACCGACCTGGTCCTGGGACCGATCTCCTTGACCGAGCCTTCCGCCGCGTCGGCCACCCACACCGCGCCGGCGCCGATCGCGATGGCGACCGGGTCGGTGCCCACGCGGATGGCTCTTCCCACGACCTGACGGGCGCCGGGCGTGACGGGAGTCAGCGTCCCGCGGTCGGCGCTCACCACCCAGACGGCGCCCGCACCGACGGCGACGGCGGTCGGAGCGAAGGGCAGCGCGAGCTTCCGGTCGGCGCGGCTGGTCCGCGACCGGATGTGCGTCAAGGACCGACCGCGGCCGCTGACGACCCAGACGCCGTCGCGATCCGCAGCGACGCCGAGCGGCTGGGCACCGACGCGAATCGGCCGGCCGACGACCGCCCCCGACGTCGGGTCGATCCGCGACACGGTCCCGTCGGCGGAGTTGGCGACCCACACCGCGTCCGCGTCCGCGGCGACGCCGAGCGGCTGGGCACCGACGCGGATCGGCCGGCCGACGACCCTCCCCGATGACAGGTCGATCCGCGACACGGTGCCGTCGTCGGAGTTGGCGACCCACACCGCGCCGGCCCCCACCGCGAGTGCCGCCGGCACCGGGCCGACCTTGATGGCACCGCCGGTCACCTTCCGCGAAGCCGGGTCGATCCGTGAGACCGTGCCGTCCGCCGCGTTCGCCACCCACAGCGCCTCCCCTCCGGCCGCGAGCGCTGCGGGCGACGCGCCGACTTCCACCGGGGTGCGGGCCTCCGGGTCCGGGCCGAGCTTCGCAAGGGCCCCCAAGGCGGCGACCACGCCGAGCGCAAGGAGCACGAGGAAGCCGGCGGCGACGCCCTGCAGGAGCAGGTGCGAACGGCGCCGCGGCCGCTCGGCCCGGGCATCCGCCACCGGCTCGCCGGCCTCTTCGGCCTCGTCGGCGCGCGAGCGCCGGCGCAGCTCGGCAGCCAGCGGTGCCGCGTCACCGGTGGCGACGACCGACTCCGCCCGCGCCCGCCGCAACGCCCCGGCGGCGACGAGCGCCGCCTGGCCCAGGTCGCCCGCGGACTGATAGCGCTCGCTCGGTCGCTTGGCCATCGCCCGCTGCACGACCGCATCGAACTCGCGCGGCAGGTCGGGGCGCCGCTCGACGACCGACGGCACCGCAGCCTCGAGATGCGCCAGCGCGGGCACACCCTGGCCCTTGGCGTACGGCGCCTCTGCGGTCAGTGCCTCGAACAGCAGGCACCCCAGGGCGTAGACGTCGGCGCGCGCGTCGACGCGCTCGTTGAGGATCTGCTCGGGCGCCACGTACTCGGCGCGCGCGACGATGGACCCCGCACGCGTCAGGTCGCCGCCCGAGTCGGCCTGCTTTGCGAGCCCGAAGTCGGTGAGGTACACGTGGTCGCCGCGCGCGAGGAGGACGTTGGGCGGCTTGATGTCGCGATGCACCAGGCCGCGGGCATGGGCGGCGTCGAGCGCGGCGCCGACCTGATTGACGATACGCGCCGCTCGGCGCGCTTCGAGGTGGCCCTGCGCGGCGATCAGGGCCCTGAGGTCCGTGCCCTCGACGAACCGCATCATGATGAAGAGCACGCCGTCCTCGTCGCCGGCGTCGAGGATGGGAATCACGTTCTGGTGGTCGATCGACGCCGCGAGGGTGGACTCGCGGCGGAAGCGCTCGCGAAAGCGCCGGTCGCGCGAATCCTCCGGGCGAATGAGCTTGAGGGCCACCATGCGCTGGAGCGCGAGCTCCTCGGCTCGGTAGACGACACCCATCTCTCCGCGGCCGATGACGCCCTCGACACGGCAGCCCGCGAAGACGGAGCCGAGCGCCAGCTCGGGAGCGACGTTCTCGCTGTCTGCCATGGTCCGCGCCCTAGGACTGCATCGCCCCTGATCGCTGCCGCGTCTGCGGCGCGGCCAGCGTAACTCATCGCCGCACGCCTGTCGCGCCTTGAGCAGGTCCCGCCCCACGCCGTACAGTGCGGCATCGGTCCGTCGCTTCCCCAGTCGCCGCGCACATGCTCCCGGCGGTGAGAGCGAACTCGCCGCGGACGCTCTGGCGGCGTCTGTCGGACACGCGCGAGGCCGAGCTGTTCGGGCCGCGCGGCCGGCTGCCTCGGCGCGGCGAGCCGGACACGAGCCGCAAGACGGCGCTCCTCGTCCTGGCCGGTGTGACCCTCGCCGGACTGGTGCTGCGGCTGATCGTGACGCGCGGCATCTGGCTCGACGAGGCGATCAGCATCCACGAGGCCCACCTGTCTTTCCACGACATGATGGAAAGCCTGCAGGTGTCGGATCGCCACCCGCCCCTGCACTACATCGTTCTGTGGCTGACGGTGCGGGCATTCGGCGACAGCGAATTCGCCGTCCGGCTCCCGTCGCTGATCGCCGGGACCCTGGTGATCCCTGTGCTCTACCTCCTCGGACGCGAGCTGTACGACCGTCGCACGGGGCTGATCGCGGCCGCGTTCGGCGCCGTCTCGCCGCTCCTGGTCTGGTACAGCCAGGAGGCGCGGATGTACGCCTTCGTGACACTGTTCGGGCTCCTCGCGGTGTACACGCAGCTGCTGACGATCCGCCGCGGGCGACCGCTGGACTGGGCGGCGTACATCCTCGCCACGTCGGCGCTCCTGTGGTCGCACTACTTCGGCCTGCTGCTGATCGTGGCGCAGCAGTTCATCTTCGTCGGCGTCCTGATCCACCGCCGGCGCGCGGGCGAGCCCGTCAGACCCCTGGCCATCGGGTTCGCCTATTCGGCGGCGGTGCTGGCCCTCCAGCTGGTCGTGCTCGGCGTGTTCGCCGCCGAGCAGTTCCGATCGACCGGCGCGAGCGAGGCCTTCGGCGCGCAGCCGAGCGGGCGCTACGACAGCCTGTCGTTCTACGCCGTCGTGGCCAACATGGCGTGGGCGCTGTGGGGCTATCACCCCGACGGCATCACCGAGATCCTCGGTGCGACGTGGCCGCTGCTCCTGCTCTTCTCGTTGCTGCTGCTCGGGCGCGGCGGCTCGCGGCAGACCGTGATCCTCGCGGTCGCCACGGCCGTCCCGCTCGTGATGCTCGTCGTGGCCGCGGAGTACGACCGCCAGCTCTTCGAGGTGCGCTACTTCATCGTCGTCCTGCCGCTGCTGCTCGTCCTCGTCGCACGACTCGTCACCGGCTGGCTGCGCCGACCAGCCGCCCGCTACGGCGTCGCGGGCGTGATCATCCTCACGATGCTGCTGGGCCTGGCCGACCAGCAGACCAATTCGGACAATCCGCGGCTGTACGACTTCCGCGGCGCCATCAAGGAGATCCGCGCGGATGCCGGGCCGAAGAGCCTCGTGCTCTTCGAGCCGCCCGACATGCGCTTCGTCCTCGACTACTACGCGCCGAACCTGCGCAAGCGCGCGCTGGCACTCGGCAAGCCCCCGCGCAGCGCGGGAAGCCCGGTCTTCGTCCTCGCGTCTTTCCAGGACGACCCCGTCTTCTTCAACAGGACCAACAAGGTGGTCGGCCAGCTCGACTTCGACCGACAGCTCGTGCGGCGCTTCAAGAAGGCGCAAACCCTCGTCTGGGAGTTCCGATGAGCACTCGCCCGTGGGACGTTCGGCTGCGGCGTCTCGAGTGGCAGCCGGTGCCGACCACGGTGAGCGTGCGCACGCGCGTGCGCCTCATGGCCATCATCGGGCTGCCCCTGGCGGCGTGGTACTTCGGCTGGCTGCTGAACCCGAGCCGCATCGGCACCCCCTACCTCTACGGCCTGCTGATCGTGGCCGAGATCTTCAATCTCAGCCAGGCGCTCGGCTTCTGGTGGACGTGCGCCCACGAGCGCGTGCGCAAGCCGCGCGCCCTGCCCGAGCGGGTGGCGGTGGACGTCTTCGTGCCGGTCTACAAGGAGCCGCCCGACATCGTCGATCTGACCCTGGCGGGCGCGGCGGGGCTGCGCGGCGCGGAGGTCCGGGTGTGGGTGCTCGACGACGGCAACGACGACGCCATGCGCGACCTCGCGGCCCGCCACGGCGTGGGCTACATACGCCGCGACGAGCACACGGGCGCCAAGGCGGGCAACATCAACCATGCGCTCGCCCTGACCGACGCGCCGTTCATCGCCGTCTTCGACTCAGACCACGTGGCGGATCCGCGGTTCCTCGAGGCCACCCTCGGCTACATGGAGGACCCCCTGATGGCGTTCGTGCAGACGCCGCAGTACTACGCGAACGCCAAGTCCAGTCGCATCGCCGCCGCGTCGTGGTCGCAACAGGCGCTGTTCTTCGGCGCCATCGCTCGCGGCAAGGACGGCCTCGGCGCAGTCTTCTGCTGCGGGACCAACGTGCTGTTCCGCCGCGAGGCGTTCGAGAGCGTCGGGGGCTTTCCCACCAACTCGCTGACCGAGGACTTCGAGCTGTCGATCCACCTGCACGAGCGAGGCTGGCACTCGGCGTACGTGCCCGACGTCCTGTCGCGCGGCCTCGGGCCCGAGGACATGGCCTCCTACGTCTCCCAGCAACTGCGCTGGGCGCGCGGCTGTCTCTCCGGCCTGCCCCGCGCGTTGCGGGCGCGGCTTCCCTTGCGGCTGAAGCTGCAATACCTCCTGTCCGGGCTCTACTTCCTGTCGGGCTGGACCGTGCTCATCTACATGAGCTTCCCGGTGATCCGGATCCTCACCGGCGGCCAGCCGATCGCGGGCATCAACGCGCCCGAGTTCCTGCTGCACTTCGCGCCCTACTTCACCGTCGCGCTGATGATGGCCGCGCTGGCCGGCGCGGGCGCCTACACCTTCGCCGCGTTCGCGCTCGCCGCCGCGAACTTCTGGATCCACATCCTGGCCACGTTCTACACCGTGCTGCGGCGCAAGGGCTCCTTCGTGGTCACGCCGAAGAAGGGGGCCGCGGCCCGCCAGCCACGGGCGGTCAGGCCCGCGCTGGTGGCGGTCGGCGTCCTGGTCTCGGTCAGCGCCTGGGGCCTGCTTCACGAGCCGGACGCGGCCACGGTCAACAACGCGTGCTTCGCCGCCGTCCACGTCTCGATCCTCATGACCGGGTGCTGGCCGGCGCTCGTCAAGCCGCGTGTTCCCGCCGACGAGTCGGTCGAACCCGCCGACACACGCGGGGACGAGGTTCCCGCCTAGCCTCCCGTGCCCGGGGCGATCCGCAGCGGGTGCGCGGTGGCCGTGGGAGTCATCGCGCTGCTTGTCGCCGTCGGGTGCGGCGGCGGGGGTGGTGAGACCGCCGGTCGCACCGCCGCGCCCTCGCCCGAGCCCCAGGCCGCGACCGCCGCGGC
>DATBKW010000189.1:0-20915 GCA_036555665.1 Solirubrobacteraceae bacterium
GGGCCGGTCGGTGCTGGTGCTCGAGCGGCGCGACCACGTCGGGGGCGCGGCGGTCTCCGAGCGCCCGTGGCCGGGCGTCGATGCCCGGCTGTCGCGCTACGCCTATCTGGTCAGCCTGCTGCCGCAGCGGATCGTCGACGAGCTGGGTCTCGGCATCCGGCTGGCGCGGCGGCGGATCTCGTCCTACACGCCGCTTCCCACTGATCCGGCGCGCGGCGTGCTCGTCGACCGCGAAAACCGCGAGCGCACGGGCACGTCGCTGTCGGCCGCGACGGGCGACCCGGCGGCGATCGAGGGCTGGGAGCGGCTGTACGACATGTGCGCGGGAGTGGCGCGGGCGGTCTTTCCGACGCTGACCGAGCCGCTGCTCAGCGCCGACGGGCTGCGCGCCCGCGTGGGCGACGAAGCGGCCTGGACCGCGCTGTTCGAACGGCCGATCGGCGAGCTGATAGAGGAGTGCCTGGCCGACGACGTGCTGCGCGGCATCGCACTGACCGACGCTTTGATCGGCACGTTCGCCGGGGCCCACGACGCCGACCTGCGCCAGAACCGCTGCTTCCTGTACCACGTGATCGGCAACGGCACCGGCAACTGGGACGTGCCGATGGGCGGGATGGGCGCGGTGACCGGCGCGCTGGAGGCGGCGGCGCGCGGCGCCGGGGCCGAGCTGCGCTGCGGGGCCGAGGTCGTCGCGATCGAGCCCGGCGCCGACGGCGTGGCGGTGCGGTGGCGCGACGCGGGCGGCGGCGAGCGCGTCGCGGCCGGCGAGCACGTGCTGGCCAACGTGGCGCCGGCGGCGCTCGATCGCCTGCGTGGTCTTGACTCCGACGGCGCGCCGGCGCCGGAGGGCGCGCAGCTCAAGGTCAACCTGCTGCTCGCGCGGCTGCCCCGCCTGCGCGACAGCGCCGTTGATCCCGCCGACGCGTTCCTCGGCACCTTCCACGTCAACGAGGGCTACGCGCAGCTTTCGGCCGCGCACGCGCGGGCCGCGGGCGGGGAGCTGCCCGATCCGGTGCCGTGCGAGATCTACTGCCACTCGCTCACCGACCCGTCGATCCTCGGTCCCGAGCTGCAGGCCGCCGGCGCGCAGACGCTGACCTGCTTCGCGCTCCACCTTCCGGCGCGGCTGTTCGCCGAGGACCCGGAGGGCGCGCGCTCGCGGGCGCTGGGGGCGACGCTGGCCTCGCTGGACAGCGTGCTCGCCGAGCCGGTCATGGACTGCGTGTGGCGCGACGCCGACGGGCGCCCGTGCGTCGAGGCGCGCTCGCCGGTCGACCTCGAGGCCGAGCTCGGCCTGCCCGGCGGCAACATCTTCCACCGCGACCTGAGCTGGCCCTTCGCCGAGAGCGAGGACGAGGTCGGCACGTGGGGCGTCGAGACGGACGACCCCCGTGTGCTGGTCTGCGGAGCGGGCGCGCGGCGCGGGGGCGGCGTGAGCGGCGTGCCGGGGCGCAACGCGGCGATGGCGGTGCTGCACGCGGGCGTCAGGCGGCTGCGCACGCCCGCATGAACGCGGCGGGCGAGCGCCCCACGGCCTTGCGGAAGTGTCCCGTGAAGTGCGCGAGGTCGAAGTAGCCGAGGTCGAGGGCCAGGCGGGTGAGGTCGTCGGCCTCGCCGGCGGCCATGCGCTCGGCGGCCTCGTGCAGGCGATAGCGCTGCAGCACCCACTTGGGGCCCAGGCCGACGTACCGGCGGAAGAGGCGCTGCAGGGTGCGCGCCGAGAGCCCGTGGCGCGCGGCGAGCTCGTCGACCTTCATGCCGGGCGGCGCGATCAACATGTCGGCGATCACCGCGGACACGAGCTCGAACCCGGGATCGGGTCCCGGCGCGCGGTCGGCGATGAAGCGCTCCACGGCGGCCACCTGGTCGTCGACGTCGCCGGCCTTCGAGACGTCGCGCTCCAGACGCGTCGCGTGGGGCCCGAACGCCTCGGTCAGCGCGAGCGATCGCCCGACCAGGCGCGTCATCGGCACGTCGACGTAGGCCGCGAAGGCGCCCGGACGGAACTTCGTGCCCACGGCCATGCCGGTGCCCTCCAGGCGGCGGCTGAACGTCGTCCTCACGAGGCCGTAGACCCGGCCGCGAGAGGGGCGGCCCGTGCCACCGCGCTCGGCCCGGCCCGCGCCCCCGCGCTCGCCCCCTTCGAACACGAGGTTCACGCACGGGTGCGGGAGGACGTCCTGCGTGTAGGGCGACCGGCCGCGCAGGTCCCAGGTGACGATCCAGTGGCGCTCGACGCGGTCGGCGATCTCGGGCGAGGGGGCGTGGCGCGTGAGCGTGAAGTGCGTCGCGCCCTCGTGTGGATTGAGGATCCCGCGGGTGTCGGCTGTCAGGACCGGCATCGGGTGACGGATTCTTCCAAGCGCAATCGACCGCCCCCGCCTACGGTCCTACCCATGAGCAAGGTTGGACGCTACGTCAAGGTAACCGCCAAGCCCGGCCGGGCCGACGCGCTGGCCGAGCGCCTCCTGAAGGTCGCAGAGACGCTGCGCGCCGTGCCCGGCTGTGAGGTGTACCTCATCAACCGCGCGCCCGACGACCCCGATGCCGTCTGGGTCACCGAGGTGTGGAGCAGCCAGGCCGAGCTCGACGGCGCGCTGCAGGCCGCCGACAAGGAGCAGATGCGCGAGGTCCTCGAGCTGACCGAGGGCGAGTTCGAGCGCATCGACGTCATGCCGCTGGGCGGCGTCGGCCCGCGCGACGCGCCGCAGCCCGGCTACACGATCCGCAATCTCGACGAGGCCGAGGACCTCGCCGCCAAGTACGGCTACGGCGAGACCGGCGAGGCGCGCTTCCCCAGCGATGACCTCGAGGCCGAGCACACCGGCGTGAGCCTTCAGAGCCTGCGCCCCGGTGCGCGCCAGCAGTTCGCGCACCATCACCACCGGGCCGAGGAGGTCTATCTCGTCCTGTCGGGCTCCGGGCGCGTCAAGATCGAGGACGAGATCCTCGACGTCGGAAAGCACGACGCGGTCCGCGTCGCACCCGGCCTGACCCGAGCCTTCGAGGCCGGCCCCGAGGGCCTCGAGTTCCTCGCCTTCGGCGCGCGCTGGCGCGGCGACGCGGAGCTGGTACCGGAGTGGTGGCGGGACTGAGGCGCCCGGCCGCCCTTCAACCCTCGCCGCGCCGCTTCGTCCCCGCTCCCACGTCGCTCACCGCGCCGCTTCGCCCCGCGGCGCCCACCGGCGCGCGGTGCAGCGTGTCGGCGTCGAGGTGGTCGAGGAGGCCGATCGCCTTCGGGTCGCGGCCGTCCTCGAGCAGGATCGCTCCGCCGGGCCAGTAGGCGTGTGGTGCCGACGCGCGGTGCAGCAGCAGCGGTTCGTAGACCCATGAGCCCGTGTTGGCGATCCGCGGTAGCTCGGCCGGGCCGCGCCAGCGGCGCGGGTCGTCGCCTGGTAGCGGGCCGCAGCGATGGACGTGGCCGAAGATGACCCACTCGGCGTCGACCCCGAGCCGGTGCACGACCCGTGCGAGCGCGGGGATGGCGGCCCGGCGCATCTGTGCACCGAGCAGCATGGCGTTGAGCGGGGCGATCTGGTGCGCGAGGCGCCCCCGCGGGATGACCGGCATCGTCAAGGCGCGCAGCGCCTCGAAGAGGTCGTCGGAGACCGCGGCCAGCGGACGCGGCAGCCACCGCGTCAGCGCCGCCTCGATCCGCGTCAGCGACGGGCCGCCGGCGCGCTCGTACTCCGCGGGCGTCGCGCCGTCGTGCGGCAGGCGCCCGAGCGCGCCGCGGGCCATCCCGTAGGCCACCTCGGGCAGCAGGTGGCGGTCGAGGTAGTGGCCGTGGGTTGCCCAGACGCTGTCCGAGAGCCAGACGCCCGGGTAGTGCACGCGCACGCGCGCCGGCGCCAGCCACGACGTGACGCGCGTCAGCGCCGGCGTGGCGTCCCGCGGGATCGCCGCGTCGACACCAACCGTCGTCACGCTCGCGCGCAGCCACGGGCGCACCAGCGACCGGTCGTGGTTGCCGGGCACCAGGACGACCTCGCGCTCGCTGCCCAGCCGCTCGCCGATCGCGCGCAGCACCGGCTCGGCCGCCTGCATCGCCTGCCGCGGGCGACCCTCCGCCAGCTCGACGATGTCGCCGAGGAGAACCAGCCGCTCGATGCCGTCGACAGCCTCGAGCAGCGGCTCGAGCGCCTCGCGATGGCGCAGCACGTCACGCCCGAGCCGGGCTCCGAGGTGGAGATCCGAGATGACCAGGGTCCGCACGCCGGCGCGAAGATGCCACACCGGCGGTGTGTGGGCGTTGGGCACGGCGCGGCGCCTCGCGCGGCGGGCGCCCGCGCCGGCGGCGCGGACCGCACCGCACCGCACGCCGCGCGGTCACCTCAGTCCGGCAACTGCGGCATCGTGATCCCCTCGTCGCGGCCGAGGAGCACCGCGCGCGTGACGACGTCCGAGCCGAACCTGTCGCGCAGGTCGTCGATGGTGACGTCGAGCGCGATGCCCCGGTCGCTGTCGAACGGCAGCGGGAGCTGGAAGGGCGTGTCGTCGCGCAGGTTCGAGAGCGAGATGCCGACGAGCGTGACGCCCTGGCGAGCGATCATCGGCATCGCCGCTTCGAGCAGCTCCCTCGCGGTCGCGAGGATCGTCGCGGTCCGCGCCGTCGGCTGCGGCATGGTGTGCGATCGCGTCGCGCGCGAGAAGTCGTCGAAGCGCAGGCGCAGGACGACCGTCCGGCAGACGCGCCGCGCCGCGCGCAGACGGCGACCGAGCCGGTCGACGATCGCGATGACCACGGCGTCGAGGGCGGCGTGCGAGCGGGGGCCGTGCCGGCCGAGCGCCCGCTGCGAGCCTATGGAGCGCCGCCGCCGGCCGACCTCCACCGGCCGCGGATCGCGGTTGTGAGCAAGGGCGTGGAGGTGCCGGCCCGCCGCGCGCCCCAGGATCGACACGAGCACGCCCTCCGCGAGCGCGGCCACCTCACCGACCGTCTTGATGCCGCGGCCATGGAGCTTCTCGGCGGTCACTCGCCCAACGCCCCATAGCCGCTCGACTGGGAGCAGGTGCAGGAAGGCCAGCTCGCCGGCCGGCGGCACCACCAGCAGACCGTCGGGCTTGGCCACCCCGCTGGCCACCTTCGCCAGGAACTTCGTCCGCGCGACCCCGACGGTGATCGGCAGCCCGACCTGCTCGAGCACGTCGCTGCGCAGGCGCATCGCGATATCGCGCGGCGGCCCCGAGATGTGCCCGAGTCCGCGCACGTCGAGGAACGCCTCGTCGATCGAGAGCCCCTCGACCAGTGGCGACGTCTCCCTGAAGACCTCGAACACGGCCTTGCTCGCCTCGGAGTAGGCCTCCATCCGCGGGCGGACGACGACGGCCTCCGGGCACAGCCGCCGCGCCCACTTGCCGCCCATCGCGGTGCGCACGCCGAAGGCGCGGGCCTCGTAGCTGGCCGCCAACACCACCCCGCCGCCGACGATGACCGGACACCCGCGCAGCCGCGCATCGTCACGCTGCTCGACGGAGGCGAAGAACGCGTCGAGGTCGGCATGCAGGATCACGATGTCATCTGACACGAACAGATGTTCGCATCGGGTGACGACGGAAGCAGGAGGGCGGCGGCGACCGGAAGGCGCGCGCGGCGGCGACCGGAAGGCGGGCGCGGCGGCGAGCCGGCGCGGGCGCAGCGGAGAGCCGGCGCGGGCGCGGCGGGTATAGTCGCGCCCGTGAAGCGGGAGCCTCGGGCGGCGCGGCAGGGCGCTGCCAGAACACTGCTGGTCCTCATCGCACTCGTCGGCGCGTTCGCCGCGACGCCGGGCGCTCAAGCCGCCTCGACCAAGTCATGCAGTCCCATCCGAAACCCCTATCCCGGGACGCGCTACGCGGGCGAGGACCTCACGCGCATCCGCGCGACCGGCGTCTCCTGCGCCACCGCCCGCAGGGTCGTACGCGGCGCACACCGCAAGGCGCTCGGCATCACGCCCTCGCTGAGCGGCATCCGCCACCTCACCTGGGATGGCTGGAGCGTCACCGGCGACCTGCGCGGGGACCACGACACGTACGTGGCCAAGCGCGGCTCCGAGCGCGTCCGCTGGGTGTTCTGAATCCCACCGCCGAGTAGACCTGCGGTTGCACGCGCGCGGGCCAGGCACGATGCTCGGCCCCATGGCTGACAAGGTGCTCATCAACCTGGCGACGGGGCTCGAGGACAGCGAGCGCGTGACCGTCGCCTTCCTCGTCGCGGGCGCCGCGCTGGAACGCGGGCGCGAGGTCGCGATGTTCCTGACCAAGGAGGCCGTGCGCCTCGCCGTGCCCGGATATGCCGCGGGCGTCGCCTGCGACGGCTGCCCGCCGTTGGCGCGCTTGTTCGAGCAGTTCGCCGAGAGCGGGGGCACGCTGCTGGCGTGCCCGTTCTGCGTCAAGTCGCGCAAGATCGACGAAAGCGCCTTCGTGTCCAATGCGCGCATCGCCGGCGCCACCCCGATGTGGGAGTGGCTCGGCGACGAAGGCGGGACCGTGTTCAGCTACTGATGTGGGTGTATCCGGCGCAGGCCGAGACGGCCCTCGCCGCCGATGACGATGACGCCCCGAAGCGCGATCAGGAAGTACCCCACCGTCGCGATCCGCGGGAAGGTGAAGATCCCGACGATGATCGCGACCGAATAGAGCGCGGTGCCGAGCGCCGAGCGCCAGCCGTGGGCCTCGGCGGGGCGGGGCGGGCGCACAGCCGATGGGTCCAGGGTCGTCAGCTCCGGCCTCGAGAACGCGTAGCGGACCGCGGTTCGCAGCAGCAGCTCGATGACGAGCGCCGTGGCCCCGTAGAAGACGATCGCGGTACGCTCGGCGTCGCGGGAGGCGTCGATGGCCTGGGCGAGCACCCCGGTGGGGAAGGGCAGGAACGCCGCCGCCATCAGGAGCAGCAGGTTCAGCCGCAGCAGATATGCATCGACGTAGCGCAGGCGGCTGAAGAGGTTGTGATGCGCGATCCACACGCTCCCGACGGTCAGGAAGCTCGTGACGTAGGCGAGGTACGACGGCCACTCGTGCAGCAGCGCCGACCGCAGGTGGTCGAAGTCGGACGGCTCGACCGTGATCTCGAGCACCAGCAGCGTGATCGCGATGGCGAACACGCCGTCGCTGAACGCCTCGACGCGACCGGTCTCCCAGCGTTGCGGGGCGGCACGCTCGTCGGGCACGGAGCTCATGGCTGCGTGCGCACGTCGAGGAAGCGCACCGGCTCCGAACCCGCCGCCGCGACCGCGGGCGCGACGCCGGCCGGCACCTGGACCCACGATCCCGCGGCCGCGCGGAGCTCGCGACCCGCGAACGTGAGCGCGAGCTCCCCTTCCAGCACGTAGAACGAGCGGCGGTGGCGAGCCGGCACCTGCGGCGCGGCCGCAGGCTCCTGCGGCGCGAAAGACGCCACAGAGATCCCGACGGCGTCGACCTCGACCGACGCGACACCGAGCAGTGCCTCCGTCGTCGGGCGCCCGCCGTCCGCCGGCGGCTCTTCCTGGTCGTACGAGAACGCGCGACCGTCGCGCAGCGCCCGCAGGTAGTCCGCGAACCGCATCCCCGGAGCGTGCAGGTTCAGGTAGGCAACGTCCGCGTCGCTCGCGTTGCGAAAGCCGTGCACCACGAGCGGCGGCACCACCGCGAGCGTCCCCACCGGCACTGCCACCTGCTCGTCGTCGACGCCGAGCCTGATCGTCAGCTCGCCGTCGAGGACGTAGAAGACGTCGGCGTGATGGCGGTGGACGTGCAGGTCCGCGCCCTCGCGGCGCGGACCGACGCGCGACCACGTCGCGTGCAGGTCGTCGTGCTCGGAGAGGATCTCCAGGCGCCGCTCGGGGGAGTCGGTGACGACCTCGCCCCCCAGCGGCGGGATGAGAGCCGGTTCGCTCACCGCCCGGAGTCTAGGAACGGCCCCGGACTACGGCTCGAGGACGACGCGCAGCCCGTCGGGGGTGCGCAGCTCCTCCGAGCGGCCGGTGCCGCCGAGCACCACCCCGTCGAGCCCCGGCCCCGAAGGCGGCTCGGGCTCGGCGCCGCGCGAGTACCAGGCGTTGACGCCAATGTGGTGGTGATAGCCGTCGGCGGCCAGGAACGCGGCCTGGCCGGCCCAGCCGGTCATGAGCTCCAGGCCGACCTCCTGCGTCCAGAAGCGCACGGCCTCCTCGACGTCGGCGACCTTCAGGTGCACGTGCCCGATGCGCAGGCCGCTCGCGTCGCCCTCGGCCTCAGCGGCAAGCGCCTGCAGGTCGAGTGGCAGGGTGTCCATCTTGATGCGCTCGCCGGGGTCGGGCGCCGGCCACGTCTCGCGCGGGCGGTCGCGGTAGAGCTCGACGCCCAGCGCGTCGGGATCGTCGAGGTACAGAGCCTCGGAGACGAGGTGGTCGCTGGCCCCGCTGAACGGCGCGCGCTCCCGGGCCACGCGCAGCAGCGCCGCGCCGAGCTGGCCGCGCGTCGGGTACAGGAACGCGGTGTGGAACAGGCCGGTCGCCCGGCGCGGTGAGCGGCCGGGCTGGTCGCTCGCGCGCACCCCGATCAGCTCGAGCGCGGGCGCCCCGACGACCGCCTCGTAGAAGGCGGTGCTGCGCTCGACGTCCGAGACGCGCAGATCGACGTGACGGATGTGCAGGCCGTTGGAAGCCGTGCGATCAGGCTACGCGACGGTCGCCTGCGCGGTCCCGGCGTCGGTCTCGAGGATCTCGTCGGCCACCGTGCGCAGATCGGAGTCGAGGTGCCCGCAGAGCACGTCGCGCAGCACGGCGCGCAGGTGACCGAACAGCTCGGCGGTCAGCCGGTCGAGCTCGGGGTCGACGGCCAGGCCGGCGATGAGCGCGCGCTCGACCGCGATCGTGTGCGCGACGCGCGCGGTGAGCGCCGCGCGATCCGCGGGCAGCGCGCACAGCGCGGCGACGCGGCCCGACAGCCGCCCCGACGCGGGGCCCTCGGGCTCGAGCAGCGCGCGCAGCGCGAGCAGCACGTCGGTCAGCGCCTCGCCCGGCACCGACCGCTCGCACGCCATCTCATAGCGGCGCAGCGCCCACGCCAGCTCGCCCGAGCGCGGCGCGCGCCGGACGATCAGCGAGCAGAACGCACGCAGCTCGTCCTCCTGTGCCGCCGGCACGACCATCGGCTCCTCGCGGCGCGCCCCCATGGCGCCCAGGGCGAAGGGCTCCCACGGCGAGGCGCCGGTCCGCGTCCACGCCAGCGGCCCGAAGGCGACGCTCGCGCCGTCGTAGAGGCGCAGCGCCGTGATCAGCCGCCGCAGGCGCACGCGGCCGTGGGCGACCGGCGTGAGGTCGCCGGCGGCGGCCTCCCAGCGCAGGACGGCAAGCAGGTGCGGCCGCGGCGCGCCCGGCGCCCAGACCGCGTCCTGCGGCGCGTCCTCGGGGAAGGCATCGCCCTGCACGAGCGTCAGCCCGTCGCCCAGCGCGATCTCCGGCGAGCCGATCTCGAGCCCGAGCAGCGGCGCGATCACCATCGTCTCGGTGCGCTCGTCGTACAGGGCCTCCTCGATCTCGCCGTACGCACGCTCCAGGCGCTCGGCGTTCAGCTCGAAGTCGATGGATTCCTCGAACACGCGACCGAGGAAGACCCGCAGCGCGAACTCCGCGCGGGCGCGCTGCTCGGCCGGGAACCCGCGCTCGCCGCGCGCCTCGAGGTAGCGGTCGACACCGCCCAGCCCCGAGAGCGCGTGGACGGCGGGCAGGAAGCTCGGCAACCGCGCAAGCAGCCCGACGCGCTGCTCGATGAAGTCCGCGGTCAGCGGCCGGTAGCAGTACAGCGGGCTGTCGCGCCGTCCACCGCGAACGACCTCGAACGGGACCTCTGCGCCCTCGGCGGTCTCGGCGGAGAGCTGCCACGCGGCCTCCTCGACGAACGCGGCCAGGGCGCCATGGAGCTGGCGATTGCGCATGCCCGTGCGGTTCGGCGGCCCGGGCGGCGCTCCTGCCGCCCGCAGGCGGATTTGCACGCACCTACTCGGGGACGTCGGCCGCCAGCGCCCCCACCACGTTCTGCAGCCACGCGCGCTCGGCGTCGTCGGGGGCCAGCCGCCGCAGCCGGCGCATCGCCCACGTCGACAGCGCCTGCCGGCCACCCACCGCCACGAGCGGACCCACCACCGCGTAGCGGCCGTCGTCGAGGGCCACGAGCGAGCCGGGGACGTCGCGGCGGATGCGCAGCTGCGCGGTGACCGCGGCACCGTTGATCACTTCAGGCCGAGCGGCGCCGCCGTCGAGCCCCGCCTGCTCGAGCGGGCGCACGCTGAAGAGCGGCGCGCGCCCCTGCGGGCGCACCGGCGGTCGCGGCGGCTGGCCGATCGGCCCCTTGCGCCAGCGCTCGACGATCCGGTGCACGTCGCGCGACAGCTCGGAGCGAAGGAGCACGTGCAGGCGATCGCCGGCGTGCAGGATCGTCGAGCCGCGCGGCGGGATCGCCTCGTCGCCGCGGACGATGACGTTGACCACCGCCTCGCGCGGCAGGCCGAGGTCGCGCACGCGCGCGCCCACGACGGCATCCTCGTGGCCGACCGGATACTCGAGCACCTCGGCGCCGAGACGGCGGATCGTGCCCGCCTCGGCGAGCGGACGCGGCATCGCCGGCTCGCTGGTGGTGGCGCCCAGCCAGCGGGCGAGCGGCTCGAAGCTCATGCCCTGCACCACGGTGGAGACGAGGACGGCGAAGAAGACGACGTCGAAGAGCTGGGTGCTGCCGCTGACGCCGGCCAGCACCGGGAAGGTCGCGAGCACGACGGGGACGGCGCCGCGCAGCCCTGCCGCGGAGAGCACGAGGCGCTCGGACCAGGAGTAGCGCGCGGGCAGCGTGGCCACCGCCACCGCAACCGGTCGCGAGACGAAGACGAGCACGAGCGCGAGCACCGTCCCGCGCAACGCGACCTCGTCGAAGTGGCTGGGGAACACGAGCAGCCCGAGCGCGACGAACATCGCCACCTGCGACACCCACGCCAGTCCCTGATGGAAGGAGGTGACCGTCTGCTGGGCCGGCATGCCCGCGGTGCCCAGCGCCAGGCCCGCCAGATAGACGGCGAGAAAGCCCGAGCCGTGCAGGGCGTCGGCGCCGCCGAAGGCGATCGCCGCAACGGCCAGCGTCGCGACCGGATAGAGCCCGCCGGTCGCCAGGCGCACCCGCCGCAGCACCCAGACCGCCCCCACGCCGACGACCACGCCGACGGCGAGCCCGATCCCGAGCTGCCGAAGGAAAAGCACGACCATGTCGCCGATGCCGTAGTTGTCATTGAGGATCCACGCGTCGAAGCCCAGGACGAGCAGCACCGCCACCGGATCGTTGAAGCCCGACTCGCCCTCGAGGGTCGTGGCCAGCCGGCGCTTCAACGTCGAGCTGCGCAGCAGCGCGAAGATCGCCGCGCCGTCGGTCGCCGCGAGCACCGAGCCGAGCAGCAGCCCGTCGAGCGTCGAGAGGTCGAAGAGGCCGACCGCGGCGAAGCCCGTGACGACCGCGGTCACCAGCGTGCCCACGATCGCCAGGCTGAGCGCCGGCCCCAGGACCGGACGGATCTCGAGCAGCCCGGCGGTCAGGCCGCCTTCGAAGAGGATCAGCGCCAGGGCGATGATCCCGATGCGGCGGGCCAGCTCGTAATCGTCGAACGCGATCCACCCCAGGCCATCCGACCCGATCGCCATCCCGAGAAACAGGAACAGCAGCAGGCCGGGCACCCGCAGGCGTCCCGCGACAAGCGACGCGAGCAGCCCGGCCGCGAGCAGCGAGCCGGCGACGAGGATGAGTTGCCCGTCCGACAGACGGGCAGCATGCCAGTTCCGAAGCGAGAACCGTTCTCATCGCTACCATCGGCGGCGATGCTCTCGTGGGCCGACCACGCCGACCGCCGCCTCGCCGACGCGGGGTTCCGCAGCGGCGGCGCCCGCGCGGCGATCATCGCGCTTCTCGACCGCCAGGCCTGCGCGCTCAGCGCGTACGAGATCGAGGACGCCCTGCGCGACGGCGGGCGCGGCGTCGCGCGTGCGTCGGTGTACCGCGTGCTCGACGAGCTCGTCGGGCTCGGCCTCGTCACCCGCGTCGAGGTCGGGCAGGGCTCGGCGCGCTACGAGGCGGCGCGCCCCGACGGCCACCACCATCACCACATGGTCTGCGACCGCTGCGGCGACGTGCAGCCCTTTGCCGACGAGGACCTCGAGCGTGCCGTCGACCGGCTCGCCGCGCGCGTCGCCTTCGACGTCGCCGAGCACGAGATCGTCCTGCACGGCGAGTGCGCCGCCTGCCGCCGGTAACCGGATCGCAACGCGCCCGCCACTGCGGCCACACGCGCGCTTGCTGCGGCGCCCAGGGTCCGGTGGATCTTCTCCTACATGTCCAAGTACCGGCTCATCCCTGCCACTGCCGTCGCCGTCCTGCTGGCGACGGGCGGCGTCGCGACGGCGGCCACCAAGCCCGTCGTCACCAAGGAACAGACCCGGACCGCCACGACGGCGCCGGTCGCCATCGGGTCCGTCAAGAAGGGCGCGCGTCTGCCGAAGGGCGACAAGATCGTCTTCCGCAAGGTCACGATCAGCAAGGGCCAGAAGGCCTCGGTCACGATGACCGCGCCCAAGGGCATGACGCTCCAGGCCCTCGCCCACTCGGGCACGATCACCTGGAAGGCGCCGAAGTCCTTGAAGGGCAAGCGCTCGGTCAAGCTCACCGTGACCTCCGCGAAGCACGCGAAGGGCACGGTCTCGGGCGACGTCTACGCGCTCGTGCGCTGACGTACGCTCCGCCGTGTGACGAGCGAGCAGATCCAGCAGTGGCTTGACGCCTATGTGGCGGCGTGGCGCAGCTACGACCGCGCCGCCATCGGCGACCTCTTCACCGCGGACGCGACGTACGCCTACTACCCCTACTCCGAGCCCATGCGCGGCCGCGACGCGATCGTCGCGAGCTGGCTCGAGGATCGCGATGCCCCCGGCTCGTGGGAGGCCGCCTACGCGCCGCTGATGATCGCCGGCGAGCGCGCGATCGCGACCGGCGAGACGACCTACGCCGACGGCCGGCGCTTCTCGAACCTGTTCGTCATGCGCTTCGACGGCGACGGCTGCTGCTGCGACTTCGTCGAGTGGTTCATCGAGCAGGCGCAGGCGTGAGGGTGTAGGCGGCCGGGTCGATGCGCTCGGTGCGGCGGCGGTAGGTCGTCCACGTCCACGGCCACTGGTTGGGGTCGTTGCCGTTCTCATCGACGTACCAGTTCGTGCAGCCGCTGTGCCACACGGTCTGCGCCAGCGCGGCGCGCAGCTCGCGGTCGAAGTCGTCCGCCGCCTGCCGGCGCACCTCGATGGTGGCCGCGCCGCTGCGCCCGAGCTCGTCGAGCGCGGCCAGCACGTGACCCATCGCGGCCTCGATCGTGTAGATGACCGAGCCGCTGCCGCCGTTGGTGTGCGGCCCGTAGAGCAGGAACATGTTGGGGAAGCCGGGCACGCTCATCCCCAGGTACGCGCGCGCCGTCGGCGACCACTCCTGGGCCAGCGTGCGCCCGTCCGTCCCGACGACCTCCATCGGCGCGACGAAGCCGTGGGACTGGAAGCCCGTGGCGAGCACGATCGCGTCGGCCGGACGCTCGGTGCCGTCGGCGGTCCGGATGCCCGCCGCGGTCACCTCGGCGATCGCATCGGTGAGGACGTCGACGTTGGGCTTGGCCAGCGCCGGATACCAATCGTCGGTCAGCATGACCCGCTTGCAGCCGAACTCGTCGCTCGGCGTGACCTTGCGGCGCAGCTCGGGGTCGGCGATCGCCTTGGTGATCTGGTGGCGGGCGACCGCGCGGAAGGGCCGCAGCAGCCAGCGGTGCTTGGTCATGCCCGCCGCGCCGAGCTCGAGGAAGGCGAACACCGCCGCGCGGTCGGCGCGCTGGAGCGCCGGGAAGCGCTCGAACAGCCGCTGCGCGCGCTCGCCGTAGGCGAAGTCCATCTTCGGGATCGTCCAGCCAGGCGAGCGCTGGTAGACGTCGAGGTGCTCGACGACCGGCTGGATGGCGGGTACGACCTGGATCGCGCTGCACCCGCTGCCCACGACGGCGACGCGCCGGCCCGCGAGGTCGACGTCGTGGCGCCATTGGCCGGTATGGAAGGCGGGGCCGTCGAAGCCGTCGAGGCCCGGGATGGCCGGGATGCTCGGCACCGAGAGCTGGCCGCAGGCGGTGAGCAGAACCTCGGCCTCGTGGCTGCCCGCGCTCGTCTCGAGCTGCCAGCGCTCGCCGTCCCAGCGCGCGCTGAGCACCTCCGTGCCCGTGTGGATGCGATCGACGATGCCGTGATCGCGCGCGACGTCCTCGAGGTAGGCCTGGATCTCGGCCTGCGGAGCGAAGCGCCGCGACCAGCGTGGGTTCGGCGCGAAGGAGAACTCGTAGAGGTGCGACGGGACGTCGCACGCGGCGCCCGGATAGGTGTTGTGGTGCCAGACGCCGCCGAT
Source organism: Solirubrobacteraceae bacterium (assembly GCA_036555665.1). Classification (GTDB taxonomy): domain Bacteria; phylum Actinomycetota; class Thermoleophilia; order Solirubrobacterales; family Solirubrobacteraceae; genus JAOPZW01. Next base: position 14,401 of record DATBKW010000189.1, read on the forward strand.
GCGCTCGCCGCGCTCGAAGACGGTGACGTCGTGATAACCGACACGGCGGAGGATCGCGGCGGCGCCGATGCCGCCGAAGCCGCCGCCCACCACGGCGACCGAGCGAGGGAGCGGGCTCACGCACGCAGCTTAACCGCGCCCGCGAACAGGTAGGCGGCCACGAGCATGGCGGCGATCGAGGCGCCGGCGGCCGTGCCCGCGTAGTAGGAGAGGTACAGCCCGCCGAGGCCGGCGAGCACGGCGATCGCCGCCGACATGACCATCATCGGCCCCATCCGCCGCGTGACCAGCCGCGCCGCCGCCGCGGGCGCGACGAGCACGGCGACGACGAGCAGGTTGCCCAGGCCCTGCACGGCGACGAGCAGGGCGAGCGCGACGAGCACGAGCAGCGCGAGGTCGACGACCAGCGGGCGCACGCCGAGCCCGGGAGCGCTGAGCCGGTCGAACCCGACGGCCAGCAGCCGCCCGTGCAGCAGCGCCAGGGCGACGAGCACCAGCGCGGCGAGCGCGGCGGCCAGCGCCAGATCGGCGTTCGAGGCGCCCAGGACGTCGCCGAAGAGCAGGCCCTGCAAACCGGGCGGCGACGACGGCGAGAGCGCAAGCAGCGCGCCCGCGCCGAAGAGCGTCGTCACGACGACGGCGACCGCGGTGTCGCGTCCGATCGTGGGCACCTGGCCGGCGGCGGCCACGGCGGCCGCGGCGACGAGCACCCCGCCGGCGCCGCCGAGCAGCAGCGGCAGGCCGGTCAGCGCCGCGATGACCAGCCCGGGCAGCAGCGCGTGCGCCAGCGACTCGGCGCTGTAGGACAGCTCGTAGAAGACGATCCAGCAGCCCAGCGCGCCGCCGGTGACACCGAGCAGCGCGACCTCGACCAGCGCGCGCCGGCCGACCGGATCGGCCCACGGATCGGTGAGCGTGTGCAACACGGCCAGCATCAGTGGTGATGGGGCGGCAGCACGCCGTGGGCGTGGTCGCCGGGCAGCTCGACGATCGTCCCGCCGTAGGTGGCCTCGAGCACGGCGCGGTCGAGCGTCACCTCGGGCGGGCCGTAGGCGACCTGGTGGCGGTTGAGGCACAGCACGCGATCCCAGTTGCGCGTCTGGTCGACGTCGTGGGTGGCGATCATCACGCCGCGCCCGTCGTCGGCCAGCTCGGCCAGCAGCGCTTCCAGGCGCTCGACGCTGGGCGTGTCGAGGCCGGTGAACGGCTCGTCGAGCAGGATCACGGGCGCGTCCTGCACGAGCGCGCGGGCCACGAGCACGCGCTGGCGCTGGCCGCCGGAGAGGTCGCCGAAGGTCGCGTCCGCGGCATCGCCGAGGCCGACCGCTCCCAGCGCGGCGCGCGCGGCGCGGCGCTCGGCGCGCCCCGGCCGGTGCCACCACGGCAGCGTCGAGATCGAGCCCATCAGCGCGACGTCGAGCGCCGAGACCGGGAAGTCCAGGCGCGAGCGCTCGGTCTGCGGCACGACGCCGAAGCGCGCGGGGGCACGCAGCGTGCCGGCCAGCGGCTCGAGCTCGCCGAGCAGGAGCCGGAACAGCGTCGTCTTGCCGCCACCGTTGGGGCCGAGCACGCCCATGCGCTCGCCGGCGCGCAGCGCGAACGACACGCCGGTCAACACGGCCGCCGCGCCGTAGCCGGCGGCGACGCCCTCGGCGCGCACGAGCGTCACAGGCCCGCGATCGGGCATCGCTGCGCGCCGCCGGTGAAGCCGCGGACCATCGCGTCGGCGTTGGCCCGCTCCATGGTCAGGTACGTCGCGCCGGCCGAGCCCTTCGGGCCGAGCGTGTCGCCGTAGAGCTTCAGATCGCTCACCGCGCCGGTCTGGCGCGCGATCGCCTGCGCGAGCTTGGCGTTGATCGAGCTCTCGGCGAACACCGCACGGACGCGCTCGCGGCGGATGAGCCGCGTGAGCCTGGCCACGTCGCGCGCCGAGGACTGGGCCTGCGTGGTCTGGGAGGGGATCACGGCGCCGACGACGGCGATGCCGTAGCGCCGCGCGAAGTAGCCGAAGGCGTCGTGGTCGGTGACGAGCTTGCGGGCGGCGGGCGGCACGCGCTGCACGCAGGCGGCGATGCCGCGGTCGAGCGCGCCCAGCTTCGCGAGGTAGGCGTCGGCGTTGCGCGTGTACACCGCGCGGGCCTGCGGGTTGGCCTTGGTCAGCGCGTCGCGGATGGCGGCGACGGCGGCCTGCGCGTTGCGCGGGTCGTGCCACCAGTGCGGGTCGCCGGGCAGCTTGGTCGGGACGCGCGCGCCGAGGTCGACCACCGTCGCGTCGCTGCCCGCCTGCTTGACGACGGTGCCCATCCAGCGGTCGAGGCCGTCGCCGCTCTCGAGCACGACGCCGGCGTCGGCCGTGGCCAGGACGTCGTACGGGCGCGGCTCGTAGTCGTGGGGATCGGTGTTGGGCTTGAGCAGCTGCACGACCTTGGCGCGATCGCCGCCGACGGCGCGGGCGAAGTCGGCGAGCTGCGTCGTGCTCGCGATGACCTTGACCTGGCCGGGCGCGGCGCCGCCGGTGTCGGCGCCGCAGCCGGCGACCAGGAGCGCCGCGGCGGCGGCGGGCACGAGCAGCACCCGCCGCAGCGCGACGAGCACGAAGGCACCGCCGGCGAGCACGGCGATGGCGGGGCCGGGCGGCGCGTTGACCTCGACGGACAGCCACAGGCCCGCCACCCCTTCGACGGCCACGAGCGCGACGGTCGCCAGCTGCCATGTCCGCAGCCGCGTGCACACGAGGCGGGTCGTCGCGGCGGGGACGACGAGCAGCGCGGTGGCCAGCAGCGCGCCGAGCGTCGACAGCGCGGCCACGGCGACGAGCGCGACGAGCGCCAGCAGCACGGTGTCGGGCACCGCGGACCGTGCGCCGAGGGCGCGCGCGGCACGCGGATCGAACCCCGTCGCCAGCCAGCGCTGCGCGAGGACGGCCGTTCCCGCGACCACGATCGCCGCGGCGACGGCCGCAAAGGCGATGTCGCCGCCGTCGACGAGCAGCAGGCTGCCGAACAGCAGCGTCTCGACGCTCGCCGCGGAGTGGAAGACGTCGCTGGCGAGGATGACGCCGAGCGCGAGCGCGCCGACGAGCACGAGCGCGGTGAGCGTGTCGTAGCGGTCGTGCGCTGCCTCGCGGCGCGCGAGGATGCCGACCGCGACGGCGACGAGCGCGGCGGTGGCGCCGGCACCGAGCAGGGCGCTGAAGCCCAGGCCCTCGGCCAGCACGAGCCCCGGGAAGGCCGCAGTGCCCACCGCGTGCGCGTAGAAGGCCAGCCCGCGCAGGACGATCCACGTCCCGATCAGCCCGCCCGCGACCGCGAGCACGAGCACCTCGGCGATCCCGCGCTGCACGAACGGGAGCTGAAACGGCTCGAGCATCGGGCGTGCAGGTTACAGGAATGAGAATCGTTCTCGTAACGTCCACGGTGTCGCCATGGACAATCGATGCGTGCCGCGAACCGTCCTTCTCATCTCCGGCAGCCTGCGCGCCGGCTCGACGAACACCGCGCTGCTGCGCACGGCGCAGGCCGTGGCGCCCGACGGCATGAGCACCGTGCTCTACGAGGGCATGGCCTCGCTGCCGCACTTCAACCCCGACGACGACGTCGAGGGCGCTCCGGTCCACGCTGCCGTGGCCGAGCTGCGCGCGCAGATCGCGGCGGCCGACGCGCTGCTGTTCTCGACCCCCGAGTACGCGGGCGCGCTGCCGGGCTCGTTCAAGAACCTGCTGGAGTGGACGGTCGGCGACGCCGGGACCTACCGCAAACCGGTCGCCTTCATCAACACCTCCGGGCCCGCCGCGCCGACCGGCGCGGCAGATGCGCACGCGTCGCTGCGCAAGGTGCTCGGCTACGTGCACGCCGACATCGTCGAAGAGGCCTGCGTGCGCATCCCGGTCGACCGCGGCGCCGTCGGCCCCGGCGGGCTGATCGCCGATCCCGCCATCCGGGAGCGGATCGTGGGCGCGCTGCGCGCTCTGGCAGGCTGAGCCGGCCGCCGGGACGTCCCTCGCGGGCCGGTCCAGGGAGCCCGCAACGCCCCGGCGACCGGAGCCTGGGACACCGTCGCAAGCCGCTCGTCAGCTGCCGGTAAGACGCGCCTGCTTTTGGTGCATCTTCAGAAACTCTTAGCTCGCGCTCAGGTAGCAGGCGTCATCCTCATTGAGCCGCTATGAGAATCCTTATTGCAGAAGACGAGCGCCGGCTGGCCGGCGCGATCGCCAGGGGCCTGCGCCGCGAGGGCATGGCCGTCGACGTCGCCCACGACGGAGCGTCCGCGCTGACCAAGGCGCGCGTGGTCCCCTACGACGTGGTCGTGCTCGACCGCGACCTGCCCGAGATGCACGGCGACGACGTCTGCCGGCGCCTCTCGACGGCCGACGAGCGCGAGACGAAGGTGCTGATGCTCACCGCCGCCGACGGGGTCGAGGACCTCGTCGAAGGCCTCACGCTCGGCGCCGACGACTACCTGCCCAAGCCGTTTGAGTGGAAGGAGCTCGTCGCCCGCATCCGCGCGCTCGCGCGGCGCGCCGGGCGCGCGCGCCCCGCGATCCTGCGCCGCGGCGACCTCGAGCTCGACCCCGCCCGGCGCAGCGTCACGCGCGCGGGCGAGGAGCTCGACCTCACGCCCAAGGAGTTCGGCGTCCTCGAGGCGCTCATGGAGGCCGACGGCGCTGCCGTCTCGGCCGAGGACCTGCTGTATCGCGTGTGGGACGAGAACGCCGACCCGTTCACCAACACCGTGCGCATGACGATCATGACGCTGCGGCGCAAGCTCGGCGATCCGCCGGTGCTGGAGACCGTCATGGGCGCCGGCTACCGGGTCTGATGCCACGCCCGACGATCCGGCTGCGGCTGACCCTGCTCTACGCGGGCGTCTTCCTGCTGGCCGGCGCGGCGCTGTTGACTGTCAGCTACATCCTGGTCCGCAACAACCTGACGGCCGCCAACGTCGCCATCGGCGGCCCCGGCGACGAGGTTCGCCGCGCGGTTCAGCACGAGGTCGCCGGCGACGCCCTCCATCGCCTGCGCGTCCAGTACGCGCTCGCGCTGGCGGCGATGACCGCGCTGTCGGTGCTGCTGGGCTGGGTGGTCGCCGGCCGCGCCCTGCGGGGGCTGCAGCAGATCACCGCCACGGCGCGGCGCGTCTCGCAGGACACGCTGGACGAGCGCATCGCCCTGGAAGGCCCGCGCGACGAGCTCAAGGAGCTGGCCGACACCTTCGACGAGATGCTCGAGCGCCTCTCGGGAGCCTTCGCCAGCCAGCGGCGCTTCGTGGCCAACGCGTCGCACGAGCTGCGCACGCCGCTGACCGTGATGCGCACCGAGCTCGAGGTGACGCTCGCCGACCCCGACGCCACCAACGCCGAGCTGCGCGAGATGGCCGAGGCCGTGCACGAGGCGATGGACCGCACCGAGCGCCTCGTGCAGGCGCTGCTGACCCTCGCGCGCTCGGAGGGCGCCGTGGCGCGCCGCGATCCCATGGATCTCGCCGCCGCCGCGCAGATGGCGCTGGAGCACACGGCGCGTGACGCGCAGGCCGCCGGCCTGTCGGTCACCGCCGACCTGCACGCCGCTCCCGTGCGCGGCGATCGGCGCCTGCTCGAGCGCCTCGTCGCCAACCTCGTCGAGAACGCGGTAGGCCACAACCGCCCCGGCGGGCGCGTGTCGGTCACCACCAGCACGAGCAACGGCCACAGCATCGTCGACGTGGTCAACGACGGCGACGCACTCGATCCCGCCACCCTGCCACGCCTGCTCGAGCCCTTCCAGCGCGCCGACCGCGGCGCGCGCGGCGACGGCGCCGGCCTCGGCCTGTCGATCGTTCGCTCGGTCGCGCAGGCGCACGGCGGCGCGGTGTCGCTCGCCGCCTGCCCCGACGGCGGCCTGCGCGCGACGGTGACGCTGCCGCGCACCGAGGCCGCCGATCTGCCCGATCCGTCCAGCTACCTCCCGGAGCGTGCCCATGCCTGAGCGCAGACCCCCCGTTCGCCGGCTGGCCTACCTGGCCGGCGTGACGACGAGCGTCGCGGCGTTCGCTTTGACCCTGAACGGGATCGCCACGACCCAGGGCCAGGTGAGGCCCGACGGCGAGGCCGCCACTGCCGTGAAGCGCTGGGAACAGCAGGTCGCCGACCACGGCCGGCGCTGCCATCATCCGCCGGCGCCGGCGCCGGCTCCGACGACGCCGTCGGCGTCGCAGCGGGAGGTCTAGTGGGTCTTCTCGTGACGTTGCGCCGGAAACCCCGGGATGCCGGCGCCGTCAGGCAAGGACGCAGACCCGAAGGAATGCCGGGGCATTTCGAGGGTCGAGGACGCCGCCTGGCGGTGATCGGCGCCCGGGGTTTCCGGTGAAACGTTGCGAGAAGGCCCACTAGTAGTGCGCGGGGCGATCCGCAGCGGGTGCGCGGTGGCCGTGGGAGTCATCGCGCTGCTTGTCGCCGTCGGGTGCGGCGGCGGGGGTGGTGAGACCGCCGGTCGCACCGCCGCGCCCTCGCCCGAGCCCCAGGCCGCGACCGCCGCGGC
>DATBKW010000190.1:0-7219 GCA_036555665.1 Solirubrobacteraceae bacterium
GCGCCCGCGGCGCCCGCTCCGGTCCAAGCGCCGGCCGAGCCCGCGGCCGCTCCGGCCGCGGCGGCCCCGCCCGCGCCCGCCGCGGCCGTCGCCGAGGCCGGCACGGCCAAGGGCGACGCGACGGTGCAGGAGCTCTCGCGCACCCAGCAGGTCATCGCGCGGCGTATGGCCGAGTCCAAGGCGACGGTGCCCGAGTTCACGATCAGCACCGACGTCGACATGGAGGGCGCCGTCGAGCTGCGCGGGCAGCTCAAGGCGGCTGTCGAGCAGACCGGCGGCACGGTGCCGTCGTACAACGACATGGTCGTCAAGGCGGCGGCCATCGCCCTGCGCGAGTTCCCGCGCGCCAACGGCTCCTACAAGGACGGCCACTTCGAGCTGTATTCGCGCGTGAACATCGGCGTCGCCGTCGCCGCGCAGGAGGCGCTGATCGTGCCGACGGTGTTCGACGCCGACAAGAAGTCGCTGGGCGAGATCGCCCGCGACAGCCGCGCCCTGGCCGAGCGCGTGCGCGCCGGCGCCGTGACGCCGCCCGAGCTGTCGGGCGGCACCTTCACCGTTTCCAACCTCGGCATGTTCGGCGTGACCGAGTTCGTCGCCGTCATCAACCCGCCGCAGGCGGCGATCCTCGCGGTCGGCAAGATGGAGCCGCGCGCCGTTGTGCGCGACGGCGAGATCGTCGCGCGCAACACGATGTCGCTCACGCTCGCCTGCGACCACCGCATCCTCTACGGCGCCGAAGCGGCCGAGTTCCTGGCCCGCATCAAGGCGCTGCTCGAGCAGCCGATCGCCCTGGCGTTGTAGATGCCCAGCATCGACCTCCGGGCGTTTGAGGCGCCCGACGAGGTCCGCGAGTTCGAGCTCGGCCGCTTCGAGCTCGTGCGGATCGGCGGCATGACGGTCGGGCGCGCGACCTACGAGCCGGGCTGGCGCTGGTCGCTGCACGTCGGCGGCGATGCCGACGCCCGCTGCCAGGTCGAGCACGTGGGGCTCGTCGTCTCGGGCCGCGCGGCGGTCTCGATGGACGACGGCGAGGAGCGCGTGATGGGACCCGGCGACCTCTTCTACGTCGCGCCCGGTCACGACTCGTGGGTGGTGGGCGACGAGCCGTACGTGTCGCTGCACTTCCTCGGCGCGGGCGACTACGCGGCCTAGGTTCGGCCCCAGGGCCAACGCCGCGGCGCAAATCCTGTCCAGCGGGCCAACGCCAAGCGGGTCCGCGGCCGCGAGGCTTGATCGTTTGAGGGCCGCGCACGACCGTGGCGGCCCTGGGTCGAACTGAAATCTGTCTCCGACCGCGGAGGAATCGCGGTGCAGCCGACGCTGAACGACGCGCTCGCGGCCGTCGACACCGTCTGGGTGATCGTGGCGGCCGTCCTCGTGCTCTTCATGCAGGCGGGGTTCCTGCTGCTGGAGATCGGCTTCTCGCGCCAGAAGAACGTCGGCACCGTGGTGCCCAAGGTGCTGGCCAACCTGTCGATCGCGGCCATCTGCTACTGGGCGGTCGGCTTCGCGCTGGCCTTCGGCGGCAGTGGCTGGTTCGCCGGCACGCACGGGACGTTCCTGGGCACGACCAACAGCGACCTCTTCCCGGCGATGGCGTTCTCCGACGCGACCGTGCCGTCGAAGTTCTTCTTCCAGTTCGTGTTCTGCGCGGTCTCGCTGGCGATCGTGTGGGGAACGACGCTCGAGCGGCTCAAGTTCGGCGTGTACCTGATCTACGCGGCCATCTTCTCGGCGGTGATCTACCCGATCATCAGCCACTGGATCTTCGGCGGCGGCTGGCTGCAGGCGAACTTCGGCATGCAGGACTTCGCCGGCTCGACGGTCGTGCACCTCATCGGCGCGACCGGGGCGTTCGCGGCCCTGCTGCTCCTGGGCCCGCGCCAGGGCAAGTACGGCAGCGACGGCAAGCCCAACGTGATCCCGGGGCACTCGATGCCGTTCGTAGGCCTCGGCGTGTTCATCCTGTGGTTCGGCTGGTTCGGGTTCAACCCCGGATCGACGCTGCAGGCCGTGGGCGGCCGCTTCGCGGAGGTCGTCGTGGTCACCAACCTCGCGGCCGCCGCCGGCGTCGTCGGCGCCATGGCCACGATCTACCTCGTCACGCGCACCTTCGACATCGGCATGACCGCCAACGGCGCGGTCGCCGCGCTCGTGGCGATCACCGCGCCGTCGGGTTACGTCGAGTTCTGGGCCGCCCCCATCATCGGCCTCGTGGCCGGGATCATCGTCGTCTGCGGCGTCATCCTCATCGACCGCAAGCTCGACGATCCCGTCGGCGCGCTGTCGTCGCACGGCCTGGCCGGCATCTGGGGCACGCTGTCGTGTGGCCTGTTCACGTCCACGCGGCTGGCCGAGACCAACGGCGTCGGCGACCCGGGGCTGTTCTACAGCGGCTCTGTGCACCAGCTCGCCGTCCAGGGGCTGGGCATCGCGGCCGCCTTCGCCTCGGTCTTCACCGTCTCGTTCCTGGTCTTCTTCGTCATCAAGGCGACCTACGGGCTGCGCGTCAAGCCCGAGGAGGAGCGCTACGGGCTCGACATCGTCGAGCACGGGATGTGGGGCTATCCCGAGCAGTTCATGCCGGTGCCGGGCTTCGAGTACCACCAGCCTGCGCTGCCGTCCCAACGGCCGCGACCGAGGCCGGTGCCGATCGGCGTCGCCGGGCGCCTGGAGGAGTAGGCGATGAAGAAGATCGAGGCCATCATCCGTCCCGACCGGCTGCAGCGCGTCCAGGACGCCCTCGACGAGCTCGGTATCTCGGGTCTCACGGTCAGCGAGGTCATGGGCTGCGGGCGCCAGAAGGGCTACACCGAGCAGTACCGCGGCTCGCGGGCGAACATCTCGCTGCTGCCCAAGCTGAAGGTCGAGTCCGTCCTGCCCGACGAGCTCGTCGACCGGGCCGTCACGGCGGTCGTCGGCGCGGCCTACACCGGCGAGATCGGCGACGGGCGCCTGTTCGTCTACGACTGCGAGCAGTCGGTCCGCATCCGCACGGGCGAGCGCGGCCAGGAGACGGTGATCCACCAGGCGCCCGCCGGCTGGGGGTACTGATGAGCGTCTGGCGGTGGGTCAGGCACGTCGTCGCCGATCAGGGACAGGACGCTCCGGTGCCCATCTTCCTCGAACGCACCGAGGGCGAAGGCGCCTACCGCTTCCGCCTCGGCGTGCGCGCCGGCATCGGCGGCCAGGAGACGGCGCGCATCGACGTTCAGCACGGCGTCAACGCGGACCCCCACCCGGTGCTCAAGGAGATCTTCGCCTGCGAGGTCGCCGGACGCAGGCTCGAGGCCGCCAACGTCTTCGCGCTGCGCGCCAAGGTCGCGTCGCTGCTCGACACGATCGCCCCGGCCCGGACGCTGCCCCTGTGCTACTTCCGCGCGGATCCGATGGACTACGAGCTGCCGGTCTATGAGCACGAGGGCCGGATCAGCGCGCCGATCATCGGCGGCCCCAAGCTGCGCGCCCCCGACCTCGGGGGCATCCGCGCGCACGTCTGCCGCTACTTCGTCTCGGCCGGCTATGCCAGCGAGGCCGACGACGTGCAGGCGCTGGTTCTGCGCCCGCGCGATCTGCGGCTCGTCCCGCCGGCCGCCATCTTCCGCTCGAGCGCCGATCCCGACGTGTGGATCCCGTCCGTCGACGGCTTCTCGGCCGACGGGCCGGTGGTCGGCGTCCTCGAACGCGCCGCCCTGCTGCGCCGCCCCAGGCGCGCGCGGCGCGACGCGGGGCCGGCCGCCGACGAGGCGAGCCCATCCGCGCCCGACGTGGTCAGCCTCCTGCGCCACGTGCGCATCGAGCTGGCGCGCGGGCGCCGCGCGCTCGACCCGGCCACCCTGTACGCCACCGACGTGCGGCCCGATCAGTGGGCGGCCGCCGAGGCCCGCCTGGCCGATGCCCACGTGCGGCTGGCGACCGTCCTCTCCGACGACGAGGGCACCCGCCTGGAGATCGCCGTCCGGCGCACCGCGGCGGGCGAGTCGGTGACCGCCATCGAGGACCGTGGCATCAGCTTCTTCGTCGCCGACAGCGACGAGCAGCTCGCCGACGTCGTCGGGACCTACCTCGCCGGCCACGGCTTCCTGCGCTTCGCCGACGAGATCGACGTCAGCCCCGAGAAGGCGCCGCGCGCCGACCGGCTCGACGCCGACACGATCTGGACTCATGGCGATGACTTCGGCATCGCCGCAAACGAATCCGAGGAGGCGCTCGCCTGATGGAGGTCGCGCTCATCATCGCCGGGTCGGTGATCGCCGGCCTGCTGCTCATCGCATTCGCGGTCTGGGCCCACCAGTACACGAAGGTGGGGCCCAACGAGGTGCTGATCATCTCCGGCCGCCGGGCGCGCCGCGGCGACCACGGCTACCGGATCGTCCGCGGCGGCGGCACCTACGTGCGCCCGTTCCGCGAGCGGGTCCAGCGACTCTCGCTCGAGCTCATGCAGTTCGAGGTCAAGACCGCCGAGACCTACACCACCCACGGCGTGCCGGTCCAGATCGACGGCGTCTGCATGGTCAAGATCGACGCCTCCGAGGACGGCATCGAGCGGGCCGCCCAGCAGTTCCTCTCCCGGGGGAGCGAGGACATCGTGCGCACGGCGATGCAGGCCGTCGAGGGCCACATGCGCGCCGCCGTGGGCGGGCTGTCGATCGAGGACATCTACCGCGAGCGCGCGCGCCTGGTGGCGGCGGTGCGCGACCTCGCCGGGCCCGATCTGGACAGCATGGGCCTGCAGATCGTCTCGCTGACGATCCGCAACATCGCCGACAAGCAGGGTTACCTCGAGGCGCTGGGCCGGCCGCGCACCGCCCAGGTCAAGCGCGACGCGATCCGCGGCGAGGCCGAGGCCGAGCGCGAGGCCAAGGCCGCGCGCTACGAGGCCGACCTCGCCATCGAGGAGTCGCGCCGCGAGTTCGAGGTCAGGCGGGCGGCGGCCAAGGCGGAGGGCAGGCGTGCTGCCGCCGAGGCCGACCTCGCCTATGACCTCCAGCAGGCGATCAGCCGCCAGCAGGTGCGCGCCGAGGAGCTGCGCGTCGAGATCGTCGAGCGCCAGCGGATGATCGAGCTCATGCAGGCCGAGGTCGAGCGCCGCCGCCGCGAGCTCGAGGCCGAGGTCGTCGAGCCCGCCCTCGCCCGCGCCCGCGAGATCCTCGCGGTGGCCGAGGCCCAGCGCGAGGAGGCCGCGGCACTGGGCGCCGGCGAGGCCGACGCGCTGCGGCTGCGGGGCCTGGCCGAGGCCGAGGCGATGGCCGCCAAGGCGCGCAGCTGGGGCGACTACAACGAGGCCGCGGTGACCGATCGCGTCCTCGAGGTGCTGCCGCAGCTCGCCGCCGCGGTGTCGGCGCCGCTGGCCAAGACCGACCGCATCGTGATGATCGGCGGCAACGGCGCCACCGCCGGGGCGTCGCGCATCACCAAAGACGTCACCCAGATCGTCGCCGAGCTGCCGGCGCTGCTCGAGGCGCTGACGGGGATGAAGTTCGACGAGCTGGTCAAGCGCGTTCCCGCGATGCGCGACGCGGCCGCGCCGGCCGAGGGCGTCGACACGAGCGCGGAGGAGATCAGCTGACCGGTCCGCCGACAGAGTCCGCGACGCGCACGAACGGCCGCGTCCCGCTGACGGTCCGGCGCTACGTCACGCGCCGCGCCGTCCAGCCCGCCGACGTCCTCGAGTTCGGCCGCGCGCACGGCGTGCGGATGGTCGACTTCAAGTTCACCGACCTGCCCGGCACGTGGCAGCACCTCGGCCTGTCCTTCCACGCGCTCGAGGAGGAGGCCTTCACCGAGGGCCTCGGCTTCGACGGCTCGTCGATCCGCGGCTTCCAGCAGATCGCCGAGTCGGACATGATCCTGGTCCCCGACGCCGCGACCGCGGTCATCGACCCGTTCCACGAGCACAAGACGCTGTCGCTGGTCTGCGACGTCGTCGACCCGATCACCCGGGAGCCCTATTCGCGCGACCCGCGCCACGTGGCGATGAAGGCCGAGCACCACCTCGTGGCCACCGGCATCGCCGACACCTGCTTCATGGGGCCCGAGGCCGAGTTCTTCATCTTCGACCACGTCGCCTTCGACCAGACGGCGAACACCGCGTTCTACGAGGTCGACTCGGCCGAGGCCTACTGGAACCGCGGCGCCGGTTTCGGCGGCGACGGGGAGGCCGCGAACCTCGGCTACAAGGTCCGCTCGCAGCAGGGCTATTTCCCGACGGCCCCGATGGACACCCACGGCGACCTGCGCGCGCGCATGGTCGTCGCGCTGGAGGACATGGGCATCGCCTGCGAGTTCCAGCACCACGAGGTCGGCTCGGCCGGACAGGCGGAGATCAACGTCCGCTTCGACACGCTGCTGCGCATCGCCGACCAGACGCAGCTGCAGAAGTACGTGATCAAGAACGTCGCCCGCGAGGCGGGCAAGAGCGTGACGTTCATGCCCAAGCCGCTGTTCGAGGAGAACGGATCGGGCATGCACGTCCACCAGTCGCTGTCGCGCGACGGGCACAACCTGATGTACGACTTCAACGGCTTCGCCCAGCTCTCGCGCGAGGCGCTGAACTACGTCGGCGGGCTGCTCACCCACGCGCCCGCGCTAATGGCCTTCTGCGCGCCGACCACCAACTCCTACCGGCGCCTGGTCCCCGGCTACGAGGCGCCGGTCAACCTCGTCTACTCACAGCGCAACCGCTCGGCGGCCGTGCGCATCCCCGTCTACTCGTCATCGCCCAAGGCCAAGCGCCTGGAGTTCCGCCCGCCCGATCCGAGCGCGAACCCGTACCTGGCCTTCTCGGCGCTGATGATGGCCGGGCTCGACGGGATCCAGAACCGCCTCGACCCCGGTCCGCCGCACGACGTCGACCTCTTCGAGCTCTCCGAGGACGAGCTCGCGGGCATCGGCCACGTCCCCGGCTCGCTCGACGAGGCGCTCACGGCGCTCGAGGCCGACCACGAGTTCCTCCTCAAGGGCGGCGTCTTCACCGAGGACCTCATCTCCACCTGGATCGCCTACAAGCGCAAGGAGGAGGCCGACGCGGTGCGCATGCGCCCGCACCCGTGGGAGTTCGCGCTGTACTACGACGCCTAGTGGGTCTTGAGGTGACGTTGTGCGTGAAACGGCGGAGTGGCGACGCCGCCAGGCAAGGACGCAGACCCGAAGGAATACCGGAGGTATTTCGAGGGTCGAGGACGCCGCCTGGCGGTGATCGACGCCCGCCGTTTCG
>DATBKW010000191.1:0-7442 GCA_036555665.1 Solirubrobacteraceae bacterium
TGTTCCTCAGCCGCAGGCAGAACGCCTTCTTCAAGCACGGCGACGCGCAGCTGTTCTGCGCCTGGCGTGACGGGCGTGTGGTCGGGCGGATCAGCGCCCAGGTCGACCACGCCTACAACCAGTTCCACTCGAGCAGGACCGGCATGTTCGGGTTCCTCGAGTTCGAGGACGACGCGGAGGTGCTGCCCGCGCTGCTCGACGCCGCGGCGCGCTGGGTGCGGGTGCGCGGGATGACCGAGATGCTCGGCCCGATGGACTTCGGCATCAACGACGAGAACGGCGTGCTCGTCGAGGGCTTCGATCGCGAGCCGATGATCAAGCAGCCCTAGCACCCGCCCTACTACGCGGCGCGCTGCGAGGAGGCCGGCCTGGAGAAGGCGATGGACCTCTGGATGTGGGAGCTCGACATCTCCGACCGCGCGAAGATCATGCCGATCATCTTCGAGCTCGCCGAGCAGGCCGAGCCCAAGCACGGCGTGCGCATCCGCAAGATGACCCGCCGCTCGCTGCGCCGCGACATGAACGGCTTCGCCGAGGTCTACAACTCGGCGTGGGCGAACAACTGGGGGTTCTCGCCGTACTCCAAGGAGGACCTCGACTACTACTCCCAGGAGCTGCAGCTCGTCTTCGACAAGCCGTGGTTCATGGTGGCCGAGAAGGGCGACGAGACGATCGCGATCGCGATCACCGTGCCCGACATCAACCAGGTCCTGCGCAAGATGAACGGGCGGCTGCTGCCGCTGGGCTGGTGGCACTTCCTGCGGCGCAAGAAGATCATCACGCGCTGCCGCGTCGGGTTCCTGGGGGTCAAGCCCGAGTACCAGCACACGGGCGTGGCCGCGGCACTGTACGTCGAGCACTTCGAGCAGGCCGCCCGGACGCCCGTCAAGTGGGGCGAGATGGGCTGGATCCTCGAGACCAACCGCGCCATGAACCGCGGGATGGAGGCGATGAACGGCCGCAAGATCAAGACCTATCGGGTGTTCCAGCGGACCTTGACGTAGGTCTGCGGGCCGCCTCGTCGGGTGGCGCGGCTATGATCGGCCCGCATGGAGGCAGAGCGCTCGCCCGAGGCTTACGAGGAAGTCGACGCCGTCCCGGTCCTGGCCGAGGACCCAGGCGAGCTTGCGCCGAGCCCGAGCGGCCCGGGCGCCGGGCTCGTGGTGGCCAAGCAGGCCGCCGCGGTCGCGGCGACGTCGTTCGCCGCCGGCGTGGCGACCGTCGCGGTCGTCCGCGGCGCCCGCGCGGTCCGCGCGCGGCGCAGGGCGCGTGGCCGCGGGCGCGGGCAGCAGATGGCGCCGGTGCTGGGCACGCGCTCGTTCCTCATCGACGTGCACCTGCTGGGCTCGCGCGACTAGGCGCCGCGCCGCGGCGCCGCCGTCGACCCGCGCACGAGCAGCTCCGCCGGCAGGACCAGCCGCTTGCGCACGTTGCGCCCCGCCATCCGCGCCTCCAGCAGCTCGAACGCGCTCGCGCCGAGGAGCTCGGCGTCGAGGGCGACCGTGGTCAGCGGCGGCTCGAGGACGCGCGCGAAGTCCATGTCGTCGAAGCCGACGACCGAGACGTCGTCCGGGATCCGCAGGCCGCGCTCGCGCGCGGCCAGATAGAGGCCGGCGGCGAGGATGTCGTCATCGCAGAGCACGCCGGTCGGCCGGGCATCGAGCAGCGGGCCGGCGGCCGCGCGCGCGTCGTCGATGGAGATCTGGGTCAGGGCGCGCGGCTGGTCGTCGGGGTCGAGCGATGCGTCGGCGAGCACGCGCCGGCGGGCGGCCTCTCGCAGGTGGAAGGTGGGGGCGTCGAAGTCCGCGGCGAGGTGCCCGATGCGCCGGTGGCCGAGCTCGACGAGGTGCTCGAACGCCGCCGCCGCGCCACCCTCGGCGTCGAAGCGCACCGACGGCCGCCGCGGCGCCTCGGCCTCCATGAGGACGACGTTGTCGTCGGGGCCCAGCGCCTCGGGAGCGCTGACCTCGAAGAGCAGGTACCCGTCGACCGGCCCGGCGCGCAGCGCCTCGAAGGACTGCTCCTCCCACCGGCGGTCGTTGCCGGTGTCGACGAGGGCCACGGTGTAGCCGGCGGCCTGGGCGGCGCGCTGGGCGCCGCGCAGCACGCGGCTGAAGAACGGGTTGGTGATGTCGGGGACCAGCAGCGCGACGGCGCGTGAGCTGCCCAGCCGCAGGGCCTGGGCGGCGACGTTCGGCCGATAGCCGAGCTCGCGCGCGCAGCGGCGGACGTGCTCCTCGGTCGCCTGCGACACGCGGCCGCGGCCCTTGCCCGAGAACACGAGCGAGACCGTCGACTGCGACACGCCGGCGCGCCGAGCGACGTCGACGCTCGTGACGCGGTTGTGGGCGGAGTGGGCGATGGGGCGGAATGCAACCACGCCGGGGTCGTCGTCCGCTCGTCCGCGTTGCGTTGGCGGCGCTGCGCGGCGCTTTTTGGCAATGAGGGAAGCGGGTTCGTTCGGGGCGGTCGCGCGCAAGTGTGGTCGTTAGGTGGGCCAGGAGCCCACAAAGTCACCAAAGTTCGCGCCCGCGCGGATCGAGCCGGCGCGGGGCGAAGCGCGGTGGATTGGTGTCGCAGGACGACACTTATCGACCACAGCTCGAGCCGACCGCCAGCGGCCGACCCAACCTCCCTTACTGCCATAAAGCGCCGCGCCGCGCCGCACCGCCGACGCCGCGCGGACGCCCGGCGAGGCGGCGCGGCAGCGGTCGGGCGAGCCGGGAAGTGTTGACAGTCGCTGACGTCATACGTAGTATGCTCATACGTATGACGGGACTTGGAACTCAGATCGGCGCCCTCCTCGCCGCCGGCGCTGTGGCGGTCGCGGGCCTGCTGGGCGCGGGCTCCGACCGCCCGCCGCGCCGCGCCGCGCTGGTCATCGATGCGCAAGCTGCTCGGGACGGGCGCGCCCTCGTCGATCCGCGCCTGCGCGGCGTCGACGCCGACGTTCGCCTGCCGCGGACCGCCGACGAGGCGCGCACCGACCTGCGCTACTTCGCCGCCCAGGGCAGGCGCCTGATCGTGGCCGGCCACGGCGCGATCGCCGCGGCGAACGCGACGGGCGTGCCCGCCACGTACGCGCCGGACCTCGCCGGCGCGCTGGCGGCGGTCAGGCGCTGAGCCCCGGCGACAGGCGCTCGCGCTCGAGCAGCCCCTGCGCCGCGCCGGTCGCGTAGCTCGCCGCCTGGCGGCGTAGAGTCCCGCCGCGCATGGTCGAGGTCAGGCGAGAGGTCCGCCCCGCATGGCCGGTCCGCCTGCCCGGCGGCGGCCCCGACGGCGTGCTGCGCCGGCGTCGCCAGGGCGGGATCGAGCGCCTGCTGCACGTCGAGGGCGCGCCGGCGGTGGTGCGCGTCGGCCAGCCCGCGCGCGACCGCGTCGTGCTCGTGGCGGGCGCCGACAGTCCCGACGTGGCCGAGGAGGCGCTGGCGCGCATGCGCTTCGCGCTCGGGCTCGACGACGACCTGCGCCCGTTCTACGAGCGCTTCCGCGACGACCCGCTGATCGGCCGGTCGGTCCGCGCGCGCCCGCACCTGCGCATCATCCGCCGCCCCGACCCGTTCGAGGCGCTCGTCTGGGCGATCTGCGAGCAGCTCATCGACTTCGATCGCGCCGCCGCCATCCAGCGGCGGATCGTGTTCAGGCTCGGGCGCCGCTGCGCGCGGACCGGGCTGCGCGACCTGCCCGCGGCCACGACGCTGGCCGCGACCGCGCCCGCGCTGCTGCAGTCGCTGGACCTCAGCGCGGGGCGGGCGGTGGCGATGCGCCGCGTCGCGCGCGAGGTGGCCGCGGGCCGCGCCGACCTGCTCGCCGCCGACCACGAGCGCGCGTGGCGGCGGCTGCGCGCGATCCCGGGCATCGGCAGCTGGACCATCGAGATGCTCGCCCTCTACGGGCAGGGCCGCTACGACCAGATCCCGGCCGGCGATCTGGGCTACCTGCGCGTCGTCGGGCGGATCACGAGCGGCGATCCGAGGACGCGGGCCACCGAGGACGAGGTCCGCGCCTTCTTCGCGCCGTACGCGGGCTGGGCGGGCTTGGCGGGGGCACACCTGCTGGGCAAGGGTGCGGCGTAGCGGTCTTCGGCGACCGCTCGCATGATGTCGGGGTGAAGGAGCATGCCGACAGCGTCGCGCCGCGGCGGCTTCCGGGCGAACGATTCGCCCAGGTTGAAATCGTCAGGCGCTGAGCGCCACGGGGACGTCCATCAGCAGCGCGACGAGCGAGCGGCCGGTGTCGTTGAGGCCGTAGTAGACGCTGCGGCGAACGCGGTGGCGCTCGACGAGGCCGGCGCGCGCGAGGACGTCGAGGTGCGCGGACACCGTGCTCGGCGCGTAGGTCAGGCGGCGGGCGAGCTCGGTCGTCGTCGCGGGCTGGTCGAGCGCCCGCAGCACCGCGGCGCGGCCGTGGCCGAGCAGCAGCTCCAGGCGCCCGTCGAAGGCCGCGGCGTCCGGCGCCCAGAGCGCGGCGATGCCGCGCGCCTGGTAGCCGAGCGCGACGGCGTTGTCGTCTGCGGACTCGCCCATGAGCACGCCGCGCGCGAAGACGAGCGGGATGAGCACGAGTGGGCGCCCCTCGAGGCGCATGTCGTACTCCTTCTCCTTGAAGAGCTCGATGACCGGTCGCCGCCAGCGCACGCTGGGATGCAGCTCCTCGAGGACCGCTCCGGGCCCGGAGAGCGCGAGCGCTCGCGCGCGGCCGAGCATCTCGCCCTCGAGCACGGCGCGCAGCTGGGGCCACTCGCCGGCGAGTGCCGTCTCCCAGTAGGTCGCGAGCGCATCGGCGAGACGGTCGACCATCTCGCGCGGGCGGGAGATGAACGCGTCCCACGGCGGCGGGGGGTCCTGCTGCCAGCACCCGGCGATGTCGGCGCGCACGGTGGCGGGTTCAGTGGCGCGGACGCCCTCGATCTCGTCGGCCAGGCTGCGGAGCGGCTGCTTGGGGATCGGCGCCGCGAAGTCCGGGATCGTGTGCTGGTCGGAGTTGGCCAGCGTGAGCGGGCCGAGGTCGATGTCGCGCAGGGCCGTGCGCGTCCGCTGCACCCACGGCAGGTACTCCGCCGGCGGCTGCTCCGTGTACAGCATGAACAGCGAGGCGAACAGCTCCCACAGCGGGCTGATCGCCAGCCGCGTGCGGGAGAGATCGTCGTCGGTCAGCTCGATGCGAACCACGGGCGCGGACGGTAGCGCGGCGCGGGGCGCGGGCGCCAAGGATTCGCCGGGCGGCGAATCGATCAGCCGTCGCCCGTGTCGGCGAGCCCCTGGCCGGGCAGGAACTCGTCGGTGAGCGCCTGCGCCGCGTTGGGCGGGTGGTCGAGGAGCTTGTTGTCGAACATCCAGGTGCCGTAGCTCTGCCATTGCGACGGTTCCATCCAGCCGAAGGGACGGCCCGCCGGCGCCGCGAACACCGGCAGCGTGGCCTTCACGCTGGCGACCTGCAGCGTGCGGTCGAGGTCGGGGTTGGCCTTCAGCAGCGGGTCGACCCCGACGTTGGGATCGGTCTTCAGGGCGCCGTAGCCCTGGCCGAGCGCGCGCATGAAGCGGCGCACCTTCTCGCCGCCTTCGGCGAGGTCCTGCTGGCGGGCGACGATGATGAGCTCCTGATAGGTCGGCACGCCGACGGTCTCCATGCGGATGATCTTCGGGTGCTGGTGCTGCAGGCGCAGCTGGACGCCCTCGTAGTTCCAGAAGGCGCCGAGCGTCGCGTCGACCTTCTTGGTCTTCATCGCGGGCACGAGGTTGAAGCCGACGTTGACCTCCTTGACCGAGGACGGGTCGACGTTCGCGCGGGCGAGGATCGTCTTCAGGTAGGCCGACTGGTAGGGGATGCCGGCCGTGCCGACGGTCTTGCCCTTCAGCTGCGCCGGATCGCTGATGGCGTCCTTGCCGATCGACATGATCGAGGTCAGCGGCTTCTGCACGATCGCCCCGACGGCGACGAGCTTCAGGCCCTTGTCGCGGGCCAGCAGCAGCTCGGGCTCGTAGGAGATGGCGAGGTCAACCCGCCCCGCGGCCAGCAGCTTCAGCGGCGCCGCCGGATCGCTGGGCACCTGGACGGCGACGTTCAGCCCGGCCCTGCGGAAGTCGCCGTTGGCCTGCGCTGCGTAGATCCCGGCGTGGTCGGCGTTGGGGAAGTAGTCGAGCATCAGCCGCACCGACTGCGGGGCGGGCGCTCCCGTGGGCTCCTTGCGCTCGCCGCAGGCGGAGAGCGTGAGGGCGGCGACGAGGGCGAGCGCGACGAGCGTCAGGCGGCGGGTCAACGGTCGGGTCCTTCCGGTTGGCGACGGGCCCACGGCACGAGCCGGCGCTCGGCCAGGGCGAGGGCGGAGAAGAGCAGCACCGCGAAGGCGGCGAGCAGAACCACCGCGGCGTACGCGCGCGCCGTCTCGAGCTGCGGGATGGCCTGGAGCATCAGGTGCCCGAGCCCTTCGCTCGAGCCCGCGTACTCGGCGAAGACCGCGCCGATGACGGCGACCGCGACGGCGATCTTCGCGCCGCTCAGCGCGGCGGGCAGCGCGGCGGGGAACTCCGCCCAGCGAAACGCCTGCCAGCGCGAGGCGTCGAGGGTGCGCATGAGCTTGAGCTGATCGGGATCGACCGAGCGCAACGCGTCAAGCGTGGTGACGACGACCGGGAAGAAGCAGACGAGCGCGATGATCGCGAGCTTCGGCACAATCCCGAAGCCGAACCACACCACCAGCAGCGGCGCGATGATGACGATCGGCACGGCCTGGGAGGCGACGAGCAGCGGATAGATCCCGCGGCGCAGCACGCCGGAGAAATGCAGCGCAACGGCGAGCAGGAAGCCGAGGATGAGCGCGACGAGGATCCCGAGTCCGACCTCCTGCGCGGTGACGAGCAGATTCGACCACAGCAGCGAACGGTCGTCCCACAGAGCAGTGGCGATCTGGCTGGGGGCGGGGAGGATGAAGTCGTCGACGCCGCCGAGGTCGGCGTAGAGCTCCCAGCCGCCGAGCAGGACCGCGACGATGAGCAGCGAGAGGATCAGGCCCACGGGGCCCGCCCTCCTGGCGGCATCGCGCCCGGCGAGGCTGTGGACGGGGCGCCTTGTAACTTCTCCAGGGCGCGCTCGCGCACGGCGAGCACGTCTTCCGGCGTGCGTGTTGGCGGCACGTTCAACTCGGCCACGACGCGCCCCGGGCGCGGCGACATCACCAGCACGCGGTCGGCGAGCGCCGCCGCCTCCTCGACGTCGTGGGTGACCAGGAGCACGGTGCGCGGCTCGCGCTCGAGTGCCTGGCCCAGCCACTCCTGCATCTCGCGCCGCGTCAGCGCATCGAGCGCGCCGAACGGCTCGTCGAGGCAGAGGACCGGCTTGCCCGACAGCAGCGTGCGCAGGAAGGCGACGCGCTGGCGCATGCCGCCGGACAGCTCGTGCGGACGCGCGCGCTCGAAGCCCTCCAGGCCGAAGGCGGCGAACAG
>DATBKW010000192.1:0-29532 GCA_036555665.1 Solirubrobacteraceae bacterium
ACGGCCTCGGCCAGCGCGGGCACTCGTGGGGCGCGCCGGACTGGAAGCGCATCGAGCTCGCGCGCTCGGTCTCGGCGTGGCTGGGCGACGACCTCGCGATCTCTCTCACCGCCATCCGTCCCGCGGGCAAGCACGAGCACGCCGACGAAGCGCTCGCCGCGGCGATCATCGAGCGCGGCGAGGACGGCGAGCCGCACGCGGTCGACGTCGCCGAGCCGCGCCTGTCGACGACCTACGACGACGGCGGCCGCCAGCGTCACGCCGGCCTGGAGCTGTGGGTCGACGAGGAGGGCTTCCCGCGCCGCGCCGCCGGCGAGGTGGCGTGCGGGACGTCGCTAGACCTCGGAGCGCTGCGCCTTGACTGCGCCTTCTTCCGCTGGCGGATGGAGGGTCGCGAGGGCGTCGGGCGCTACGACGTTCTCCGCAAGCGCGACTAGCGCGCCCAGCGCACGCGTGGCCGGCTCAGGTGTGGCGGGGCCGGCCGATCAGTTGTCGCACCCCAAGCGGTCCCACATGTAGAGGTCCAGGCACTCGCCCGCCAGCTCGCACGAGCGCTCGCGCGAGAGGAAAGGCAGGACCGTGTCGAGCGCCTGCTCCTCGGGCACGCCGGCATCGAAGGCCTCCTCGCCGCGGAAGCCCGCCGCGATCTTCAGCGCTTCGCGACGGTTCT
Source organism: Solirubrobacteraceae bacterium (assembly GCA_036555665.1). Taxonomy (GTDB): domain Bacteria; phylum Actinomycetota; class Thermoleophilia; order Solirubrobacterales; family Solirubrobacteraceae; genus JAOPZW01. The sequence continues at coordinate 671 of DATBKW010000192.1, forward strand.
CACCCAGCGACGAGAACGCGTTGACCAGGAACTCGCGGTTGGCGATCGGGTGGCCCACCTCGAGCGACGCGTGCCAGGCGGCGAGCATCGAGAGGTCGTGCTCGTCGAGGTCCGCGACGGCCTTGACGTAATGCGATTCGAGCTCCTCCTCGGGGATCTCGTCGACCCATGCGCGCACGAGCTCGCCCAGAAGCTGGCGGCGAGCCTCCCGTCCGACGGACTCGGCGATCACACGAATCGCGTCCTGCGGTTCGATGAAGCAGAGCGGCATGACGGGCACGGTAGGCACCCCATCGGACGGCAAAGTCCCGATGGCCAGGCGGATTCCCGCACGTTGCGACGACGCCTTTACGGGCCCTCGAACCCAAACTCCCCGGCCGCCGAGCTCCCGGCGTGCGGAGCGGCGCCCGCCGAGGCCACGGTGGCGCGCGACGCGGTCGTAGAGATCGTCGCCGTGGTGGCCGGCGCGGCCTGCTGCTGCACCGCCGGAGCGCTCGCCCGTCGGCGCGCGCGGACGTGCGGCTTGGGCTGCGCCTTCGGCTTGGGCTTCGGCTTGGACTTCGACGCCGTCGGAGGCTGCGACGCCGGCTGCGGGCGCTGCCGGCGTGCGATCGGCACGGCCGCGAGGTCCTGCGCGTCGCGCGGCAGGATCACGCCGGGCGGCCGGTCGCCGGCCCGCATCGCGCCCTCCACGGCGAAGCCGCCGCCCGCGACCGCCGCCGCCGAGGCCGCGACGGCCGCCATCTTGCCCGCGGTGACGGTGTCGACGATGGCCTGCGCGCGCAGGAACGAGTTGGCGGCGCGCTCGTGCAGGTGCAGCGTGACCGTCTCGTACACGCGCACGAAGAAGCTACCGGTGTGCTCGGCGCCGCCCGCCGCGACGACCAGGCCGGTGGCGGGCAGGACGACCGACAGCGGCCGCGACGCGTCGTGCAGCCCGCGCACCGCCGCGCGGCAGCTCAGGCACTGGCGCAGGTGCGTGCGCAGCTCGACGGTCTGGGCCGCGTCGGCCTCGCCGTCGACGAAGGCCGAGAGCACCGGCGCCAGCCGTCGGCACTCGCGCCCGGACTCGATCCCCGCGTAGCGCTCCAGAAAGCTCTTGCGGCCCTCGGCCAACGAGCGGTTCACCTTCGTGTAGGTCCAGCCGGTGATCTCGCAGATCTGTTCGTAGGAAAACCCGAGCGCGCGCAGCCACAGCGCCCGGACCTCCTGGGGCTTGAGACCGTGCAGCGCCTCGGCCGACCGGGCGACGCGATCGGTGGCGAGCACGCGTTCCTCGGGTGAGTCCGTCGTGCGCGCCTCGAGCGAGTCGACGTCGAGCTCGTCGGAGCCGAGCATGCGCCGGCGCGAGCGGTTGATGGCGATCGCTTCATGCTTGACGACGGTATGCAGCCAGCCGGCGGCGCGCTCGGGGTCCAGGCGCGTGGCGTGGCGGATCAGGATCTCCAGACCGCGCTGGTAGGCGTCGTGGGCGTCGTCCGGGCACAGCGAGTAGCGCCGCGCGACGCGCAGCAGCGAGTCGGCCTGCGAGCCGATCAGCTCGAGAACCAAGCCCTCCGCCCGCTCGCGATCGGCGCAGCTGGACCGCTCGGGCGGGGCGATCTCGGAGGCTTGCGAGCCGCGCGCCGCCATCGTCGACCTTCGTAGCGCCTATAGGGCCACAACTCATCCCCTGGACGCCACCAAATCACCGCAAAATGCGGAAAGTCTCGCTTCGATACCGTCCCGACATGGCGTCGAAATGGCCCGAGTTGGCGCGCTACGAGTCGTGGAGCGCGACGTGCGACACCCTGCACGGGCACACCCAGGTGCTCGGCAAGCTCGCGGCGGTGCTCTCGCCGCCCGAGCCGCAGCTCCAGCACGCCGCCCTGCGGCTGACCGCGCGCGGCTATGAGACGAACGCCCTCCCGGCCCCCGACGGGTCGGGCGCGTTCGTCGTCGCCCTCGACCTGGGGACCCACGAGGCGGTCGTCGAGCACAGCGACGGCCGCACGCAGCGTGTGGCGCTCACCCCCAACCGCTCGGTCGGCGCGGTCACGCGCGACGTGCTGCAGGCGGCCCGCAGCCTGGCGGGCACGATCGAGATCGACCCGACGCCGCAGGAGGTCTCCTGGACGGTGCCCCTCGACGAGGACGAGGAGCACGCGACCTACGACCCCTCCCAGACCGCGACCTACTTCGCCGCCGCGATCCGCGCCGCGCTGGTCCTCGCCGCGTTCCGCGCGCCCTACCGGGGCCGCTCGACGCCGGTCAACGCGTGGTGGGGCTCGTTCGACCTGGCGGTCAACCTCTTCTCGGGCGAGCCCGCCGACCCGCCCTCGGACGACTTCATCATGCGCAACGCGATGGACGCGCAGGAGGTCGCCGTCGGGTGGTGGCCCGGCGACGCGCGCTACGGCGGCGCGGCGTTCTACGCCTACGCGCACCCGGCCACCGACAGCTTCGCCGGCGCGACGCTCTCGCCGCCCGCCGCCCGCTGGGATGGCGAGCTCGGGCTCTACGTGCTCGACTGGGACGACGCCCGGGCGACCGGCGACCCGCACGCCGTGGCGCTCGCCTTCGCACGGTCGGCCTTCGCCCATGCCTGCGCCGCGTGCGACTGGGACCCGGCGCTGCCCGCCAGCGCCGAGGGCACACCGCCGCCCGTGGCGTAGGCCTCAGGCGTCGGCGACCCGCCGCAGGAGCGCGAGCGCCCGCACGAGCAGCTCGCGCTCGCGCTCGGCAAGCTCGCGGTCCAGCGTGCGGGTCAGCCAGTCCTCGCGCGCCGCGCGCGTGGACTGCAGCGTCTCCAACCCGGCCGGGGTGAGCTCGACGAAGGCGCGGCGCGCGTCGGCGGGGTCCGGGCGCCGCGACACGAGGCCCGCGTCCTCGAGCTCGCGGACGGTCTGGGCCATCGACTGCGGGCGCATGCGGTCGGCGGCGGCGAGATCGCTGATGCTCGCGGGACCCTCGCGATCGAGGCGGCCGAGCACCGCGAGCTGCCCGACCGGCGGGCCGGGCTCGGCGCGCAGCCGGCGCACGAGGCGGCCGACCGTCTCGCGCAGCTCGTGGGCGACCTCCGCGGTGGTTGGCTGCGTAGCCATTCGGCGGGAGTGTAGCTCGCAATCGACAGGCAACCTGTACAGGCAACCTGTAGATTGTGGGAAGCGTGCGCTCCATCGACCCCGATCGCTACAAGTGGGTGGCGCTCTCCAACGCGACGCTCGCGGTCCTGCTGGCGACCCTGGACGCCTCGATCACGATCATCGCGATGCCCGACATCTTCCGGGGCATCCGGCTCGATCCGCTCATCCCGGCCAACTCCTTCTACCTGCTGTGGATGATCCTGGGCTACCTCGTGGTGACAAGCGTCCTGATCGTCAGCCTGGGGCGGCTGGGGGACATGGTCGGGCGCGTGCGGATCTACAACCTCGGCTTCGTCATCTACACGGTGGCCTCGCTGCTGCTGGCGGTGGACTGGATGCATGGCCGCGCCGGGGCGACCTTCCTCATCGTCTTTCGCATCGTGCAGGGCATCGGCGGCGCCTGCCTGCTGGCCAACGCGGCGGCGATCATCACCGACGCCTTCCCCGCCCACCAGCGCGGCATGGCGCTGGGCATCAACAACATCGTCGGTGTCAGCGGGATGTTCATCGGCCTGGTCCTCGGCGGCATCCTCGCGCCGATCGACTGGCGCCTGGTCTTCCTGATCTCGGTCCCCGTCGGCCTGTTCGGCACCGTCTGGGCCTACGTCGCCCTGCGCGAGCTGAACACGCCGCGCCGCGCGCCGATCGACTGGGCCGGGAACCTGACCTTCGCCCTCGGGCTGATCCTCATCATGGTCGCCGTCACCTACGGCATCCGCCCGGCCGGCGGCCACCCGGTCGGATGGGGCAGCCCGCGCGTGATCGCCCTGCTCACCGCCGCGCTCGCGAGCCTCGTCGCCTTCGTGTTCGTCGAACGCCACACGCGCGAGCCGATGTTCCGCCTGCCGCTCTTCCGCATCCGCGCCTTCACCTTCGGGACGCTGTCGACGTTCCTGTCGGCCGTCGCCCGCGGCGGGCTGATGTTCATGCTCATCATCTGGCTCCAGGGCATCTGGCTGCCCGAACACGGCTACGACTTCACCGAGACGCCGCTGTGGGCCGGCATCTACATGCTGCCGCTGACCATCGGGATGCTGTGCGCGGGCCCCGCGTCGGGCTACCTGTCCGACCGCTTTGGCGCGCGGCCGTTCGCGACCGGCGGCATGGTGCTGACCGCGGTCTCTTTCGGCCTGCTCCTGCTGCTGCCGACCGACTTCGCCTATCCGGTCTTCGGCGCCATCCTGGCCCTGGTCGGCGTCGGGATGGGCCTGTTCGCCTCGCCGAATCGCGCCGCGGTCATGAACAGCCTGCCCCGCGGCGACCGCGGCGTGGGCGGCGCCATGAACCAGACCTTCCAGAACTCCGCACAGGTCCTGTCGATCGGCATCTTCTTCACGCTGATGATCCTGGGGCTCTCCTCGACCCTGCCCGAGACGATGAGCGCGGGTCTGCAGGCGCACGGCGTCGCGCCGGCGACGGCCCATCACGCGGCGACGCTGCCGCCGGTGTCGATCCTCTTCGCCGCCTTCCTGGGCTACAACCCGATCCAGCACCTCCTCGGCCCGCACGTGCTGGCCGGGCTCTCGGCCCACGACCAGGCGGCGCTGACCGGCTCCTCGTTCTTCCCCACGCTGGTCTCCGGGCCGTTCCGCGACGGGCTTCACGCCGCCTTCCTGTTCGCCATCACCGCGTGCCTGATCGCGGCGGCGGCGTCGCTGCTGCGCGGCGGGCGCATGGTCCACGACGAGCTCGTGGAGTCGCCCCTGCCCGCCGCGCCCTGAGCGCGGATAGAGTCACGACGCGATGGGGGCCCCGACCACCGCGCGCGGGAGTGGGTCGCGCGAGATCGCCACTGAGCCGGTTCGCGTGCTCCTCGTGGAGGACGACGACGGCGACGCGCTGCTGGTGGAGGACCTCCTCGCGCTCGCCGACGCCAACCTGCTCCTGACCCGCGCGCGGACGCTGGCCGAGGCCGAGGCGCTCACGCGCTCGCAGATTGTCGACTGCGTGCTGCTCGACCTCGCCCTGCCCGATGCGGCGGGGCTGTCGGGCCTGCACGGCCTGCGCGAGGGCGCGCGCGACGTGCCCGTGCTCGTGCTCACCGGGCTGGCGGACGAGGAGCGCGGGATCGAGGCGGTCGCCGCGGGCGCCCAGGACTACCTGGTCAAGGGCCGCGTCGACGGGCCGGCCCTCGTGCGCGCGATCCGCTACGCGGTCGAGCGCCGCCGTGCCGAGGAGGCACGGCGCGCCCTGGACGTCGCGCGCCTGCACGCCGCCGAGAACGCGCGCCTGGAGCGCGGGCTGCTGCCGCGGCCGCTCGTCGACGACCCGCACGTGCGCCTGACCACCTGCTACCGCCCCGGGCGGCGCCGCGCGCTGCTGGGCGGCGACTTCTACGACGCGGTGGAGGCCGAGGGCGGCGTCGTCCACGCGGTCATCGGCGATGTCTGCGGCCACGGGCCCGACGAGGCCGCGCTCGGCGTCTGTTTGCGGATCGCGTGGCGGGCTCTCGTGCTCGCCGGCTGCCCGGCCGACCAGGTCCTTGCCAGCCTCGAGCGGCTCGTACGCGCCGAGCGCCACGAGAGCCTGGTCTTCAGCACGCTGTGCATGGCGTCCGTGGCGCCCGACCGCCGCGCCGCGGAGCTGCGGATCGCCGGCCATCCCCCACCGATGCTCGTCGTCGATGGCCGCGCCGAGGCCCTCGACATCCCGCCCGGCGGCCCGCCGCTCGGCGTGCTGGACGACGTGCGATGGGCGCCGCGGACGCTCGTGCTCCCCGAGGGCCCGTGGTCGCTGCTGCTGTACACCGACGGTCTCATCGAGGGACAGATCGACGACACGCCCGACCGCCTCGGCGCCGACCGCCTGGCCGAGAAGGCGACCGCGCTGCTCGCGGCCACAGGCGACGCCGCCGCCATGGTGCCGGCGCTGGTCGAGTACGCCGAGACACTGCACGGAGGGCCCCTGCCCGACGACGTGGGCGCGCTGCTCGTGACGTACCGGCCCGCATGAGCGACGCCGCGCGCTCCGGGCTGAGCCGCTTCACCGTCATGCAGTGGTTCGGCACCGCGATGGCCGCGCTCGCAGTCGTCGCGGTGGCCGGCACCGCCATCGCGCTTGTCGCGCTCAAGCGCAACTCCGACGCGCGGTCGCGCGTCGTCGACCGCGTCGATCCCGCGCTGGACGCGACGTTGCGCCTGCAGGCGGCGCTGCTCGACGAGGAGACGGGCGTGCGCGGCTACGTGCTCACGGGGCGTGAGCCGTTCCTCGCGCCCTACACGAACGGCACGCGCATCGAGCGCGCCGCCTTCGCCGACCTCGACCGGCTCGCCGCGCGGGCCGGCGGCACACGCCTTCGCCGCGATCTGGACAGGGTTCGCGCCAACGCGGGCGCATGGCGCCAGGACTACGCCGACGTCGCCGTCGCGGCACTGCGACGGGGCGACCGCGGCGCGGTGAACGACGCGCTCGACGCCATGGGCAAGAGCCGCTTCGACGCGGTCCGCGCATCGCTCGGCGCGCTCAACGCCAACCTCGCCGCCGAGCGCCGCGAGGCGCGCGCGGACCTGATGTCGGCGGCCCAGCTCGTCCTCGTGGGGGTGGTGATCGCCGGGGTGATCCTCGTCCTGGCCCTGATCGGGGCCACGCTCGGGTTGCGCCGCGTCGTCGTCCAGCCGGTGACCTCACTGGCGCGCGACGTCCGCGGGGTGGCCGCGGGCGCCTTCGACCAGCGCCTGGCGGTCGACGGCCCCCGCGAGATCGCCGACCTCGGCGGCGACGTCGACGCCATGCGCCGGCGCATCCTGCGCGAGGTGGCCGCGCTCGCCGACGCCCGCGACGAGCTGGCGACCCGCGCCCAGGAGCTGCAGAGCTCCAACGCCGAGCTCGAGCAGTTCGCCTACGTCGCCTCGCACGACCTCCAGGAGCCGCTGCGCAAGGTGGCGTCGTTCTGCCAGATGCTCGAGCGCCGCTACCACGATCAGCTCGACGATCGCGGCCGCGAGTACATCGCCTACGCCGTCGACGGCGCCAAGCGCATGCAGGACCTGATCAACGACCTGCTGGCGTTCTCGCGGGTCGGCCGCCTGGCGGCCGAGCAGGACGACGTCGACCTCGGCGCGCTCGTGGAGGGCGTGCGCCGCGAGCTCGCCGAGGCGATCGACGAGACCGGGGCCCGCATCGAGGTGGGCACGCTGCCCGTCGTCCGCGCCGATCCGTCGCTGCTGTCGGTGGTCTTCCGCAACCTGATCGGCAACGCGATCAAGTTCCACGGCGACGATCCGCCGCACGTCGCCGTCTCTGCGCGGCGCGACGGCGAGAGCTGGGAGTTCACCGTCGCCGACAACGGCATCGGCATCGAGCCCGAGTACGCCGAGCGGATCTTCATCATCTTCCAGCGCCTGCACACGCGCACCGCGTACCCGGGCACCGGCATCGGCCTGGCGATCACGCGCAAGATCGTCGAGTATCACGGTGGCCGCATCTGGCTCGAGCCGCACGCGGCCGGCGCCGGCGCCACCTTCAGGTTCACCCTGCCCTCGAACGCCCAGGAGGCACCGACCGCATGACCGCTCAGGAAGCCATCGACGTCCTCCTCGTCGAGGACGACCCCGGCGACATCCGGCTCATCCGCGAGGCCTTCGAGGAGAACAAGGTGGCCAACCGGCTGTCGGTCGTCTCCGACGGCGTGGAGGCGCTGCAGTTCCTGCGCCGCGAGGGCGACTTCGCCGAGGCGCCCAGGCCCGATCTGATCCTGCTTGACCTCAACCTGCCGCGCAAGGACGGCCGCGAGGTCCTCGCCGAGGTCAAGGCCGACGAGGCCTTGCGCCGCATCCCGGTGGTCGTGCTGACGACCTCCAAGGCCGAGGAGGACATCGTGCGCTCCTACGACCTGCACGCCAACGCGTACGTCACCAAGCCGGTCGACTACGAGACCTTCATCAGCGTCGTCCACCAGATCGACGACTTCTTCGTCAGCGTCGTCAAGCTGCCGACGCGGCTGCCGTGACTCAGGCGTGGCCCTCCGGTGCCGGCGCGACGTTCACCGTCGCGGTGTCCGGCGGCAGGATCGGCGGGCGCTCGGGCGTCATATAGCCCGCGACGAGCGCGCCCAGTGCCGCGACAACGCTCGACACCGTCGCGGCGAGCTCGGGCGACAGGTGAAAGGCGTCGACGAGCTGCAGCAGGATCGGCACGAAGCTCGCCGCGCCGGCACCCGCGGTCGAGGCGACGACCTTGCGGCGCACGCGCGCGGCCTCGCGCGCGCGGGCGGCCCGGACGACCTCCTGCTGCACGCGCTCCAGGCGCTCCAGGCGCTCCTCGAGCGCCTTGACCTCGGCGTCGTCGTCCGCGCCGATGGCGATCGGCTGGTGGCCGTTGGCGCCGGCGTCCATCTGCCCCCATTCGGCGGCGCCGGCGTCGTCGCCGACCAGCTCGTCGGCCGCCTGCTCGTCGGGCACGCCGATGTCGGCGGTGCCGGCCTCGGCCACGAACTCCGGGCCGAGGTCGTCGTCGCCGGGCAGGACGGCCACGCCCCCGGCCGCGGTGTCCTCGCCGGCCGCGGCGTCCTCGCCCGCGAGCAGCTCGTCGGGGTCGAGCGGCACGAACGGCTCGTCGCCGTCGGCTCCCCCGTTGCGGATCTCGTCGTCTGCTGCCATGCGATGTTCCCCCTCGGTGTTGCCGGCTCAGCGGCCGTAGGGCGGCCGCGCGTAGCCGCGGATCGGCGCGCGCCCGGCCGGGTGGTGGCGGCGAAAGACGCCGTAGCCCTCCCAGAAGCGGCCGGGGTCGTAGTCCTTGTGCGTGTTGCCCTCGATCGTCTGCACGTTCCCCGCGCCGACCGCCTCGACGATGCCGACGTGGTTGGCGGCGCCGTTGACCGTGAAGAGGATGAGGTCGCCCGGGCGCGGCGACGTCACCCAGCTCCAGCCGCCCTTGCCCGCCCTGGCGTTGCCCTCGATCGCCGCGCACAGCTTCATCCACGGCTCGGTCGGGAAGCCGGCGGCCATCAGGCAGGCGTTGACGAAGTTGCCGCACCACGGGCCGCCCAGCTGCGTCCCGGTGGCGCGGTTCCAGCGGTCGACGAGCGCGCCGCGGTTGGTCAGCAGCGGGCTCTCGAGCACGCCGACGTGCGTGCGCGCGTAGGCCACCGCAGCCTGCGCCCCGCGGCCCTGGTGCTGGCGCCGCAGCCGTCCGCGCCACCCGCGGCGGCGCACGGCGCTCGCGACCTCGGCCTGCGAGCGCCGGCTCGGCGCCCGCAGCTTGGTGCGCAGCTCCGGCGTGATGCCGTGGGCGAGCTCGGTCCCGGAGATCCCCAGCCCGTAGGCGACCTGGCGCGCCGCGCGACGCGTGATCGACCCGTACTCGCCGTCGACGTCGATGCGCTTGTCGATGTTCCAGCGCGCGAAGCGCTCGTTGAGCAGACGCTGGAACGCGGCCACGTCGGGGCCGCGCATCATCGGCGACTCCAGGCGGAAAGTGCGGGCCTTGCGCACCGGCCTCGGCGTGGGGCCGGGCGTGGGCGGCGGGTGGGGCCGTGGCTGCGGCTGTGGGCGTGGCCGTGGCCGGTGGTTGCGCGCCGCCTGCAGCCATGCCTCCCAGGCGCGCGCCCGTGCCAGCACGTCGGCCGCGTAGCGCTGCGCGGCGGGGCCCGAGCCGTTGTAGGCGACGACGCCCGGGCGCAGCCCGAGGCGCTTGATGTTGCCGGCGAGGAACTCCAGGCCGACGCGGATGTTGGGGCCGGGCAGCCAGCAGCCGCCGAGGACGTCGGCGCGGTCCTGCAGGCCGGGGCTCGTCAGCTGCATCGGGCCGACACCCTGGTTGCCCAGGCCGCCGCGGCGGTGGCCGAGGTAGTCGCGGTAGTTGGCGTGGGTGACGGCGAGCAGGCCGCCGGGCGGGCTCTTGACCGGGTTGCGCACGGGGTCATGGCCGTAGACGTTCTGAAAGCCGGTTTCCTTCTCGACGATCGCGCAGGCCAGCGCGAGCGGCACGCGCGAGCGCTGGGCCTCGCGCACGAGCTCCTTGGCGTAGCGCCCGCCGTGGGCGCGGATCGCCGCCGACAGGGTGCCGTTCGCCGGGGCGGGCGCGGGGACGCGCTGCGTGGCGAAGTGGTGGCGCAGGCGCGCCGCGTACGCGGCGCCGTCGGCCTTGGCGCGATCGAGCTCGCCGGGCGTGCGCTGCTGGGTGGCGCCGACGATGAGGCGGAACGTGCGGATCCTGCGCTGCGGCTGCAGGCCGAGCACGCGGCAGACGCGCTTGAAGGCGAGATCGGTGTGCGGCCCCCACTCCCCGTCGATCTCCAGGCGTTCTCGCGATCCGAGCGTCTGGAGGTGGGCATTGAGGCTGGACTGCAGATCCGCCACGTACGCGCGCAGACGCCCCGACTCGTCGAGCTCCCCCATGGCGAAATTAGAGTCCTCGCACAGGATCGAGATACCGATCTGCGCAATATGTGGAGGTTTAGGGGCACGGTTCGGCAACGCACCGCTGCACGCGCCTAGACAAAAGTGAGGCCCGGCTCGTAGGTTCGTCGCGTGGCGATCGTCGAGGGTCCACCCGCCGGTCCGATGACCGCGACCGGCACCGATCCGCACAACGTCGACGGGCAGGCGATCTGCATCACCGTGTTCAGCGCGGTGAAGGGGTGGGGCAAGCTGTGGCTGCCGGCGGTCTTCCTCGTGGCGCGGTACCGGCCCGGCGCAACGGGCAAGCTCGCCAAGCTGTCGTTCATCCACTTCGCGCGCTGGACCCTCGTGCGCGAGATCGCCGGCAAGCGGCTGCGCCATCCCCAGCTCTTCTTCGAGAGCAACTTCAACGGCGGCTGGCAGGAGTACATCGACGCCTTCTCGCACATCCTCACCGGTGGCATGAAGACCTTCTGGGGCAGCTCGTACGGCTTCCCCGAGCCGCTGCCCACCGGCCCGTTCAAGCGCTACATCCAGCGCCACGAGCTCGTCGCAAGCCACTTCTACTCGGCCTATCCGGAGGCCACGACGACGATCGTGCTCAGCGCCCTGGCGCTCGACGGCGAGCTGCGCGCCCTGCGCGAGCGCACGCGCGACGTCGATCCGGTGACGTTCGCACGCGAGTGGGATGCGTTCCTCGAGAAGGTGCAGGCGGACCTGTGAGCGCCGACGTCTCCGGGCAGGCGTTCGCGCTGACCGTCCTCACGCCGATCGCCGACGGCCAGGCGGACGCGCTGCGCGGCTACCTCGAACGCCTGCGCGACGGCGGCTCGCGGGGCCCGCTGGCGCGCCTGCCGCGCACCCACTTCGGCCGCTGGGTCATCGTCCCGGGCTTCGTCGCCGACGGCGAGCGCGAGCCCGACCAGCTCACCACGCCGCAGCTGCTCTTCACCGCCTGCTTCGACGGCAAGCTCGACAGCTACCTCACCGAGCTCGCGACCGAGCTCGCCGCCGAGGCCGACGAGATCTGGGGCCGCTGCGCCGGCTGCCCGCGGCCCGCGACGGGCGCCGCGCTCAAGGCGTACCTGATGGCCCACCGGATCAAGACCGGGTTCTTCGTGGCCGCCTACGGCAAGGCCACCGTGCCCGAGGTCCGCGCCGCACTGGCCCAGCGCGAGCAGCTCATCGCCTTCGCGCGCGAGGCCCAGGAGATGGACGACGCCACGCGCCGCAGCGAGTTCGCGGCGCGCTTCGGGAGCTGACGGTGGCCGGGCTCGAGCTGACCGACATCCAGGGCGACATCCTGCGCGCCTACGGCAACGCCTACCGCCTGACGACCTACCTCTTCTTCCGCATCGACGACGCCGACGCCGGCAAGACGTGGCTGCGCTCGGTGCTGCCGCGCGTGACGACCGCCGCGCCGTGGCCCGCGCAGTTCAAGCCCCGCGCGACGCTGAACATCGCGGTCACCGCGGCCGGGGTGCGCGCGCTCGGCGCCGGCGAGCCCAGGGACCTGGGGTTCTCGTCTGAGTTCTGCGACGGCATGGCGGCCAGCGCCGCGATCCTCGGCGACGGCGGGCCCAGCGATCCGGGCACGTGGGAGGACGGGCTGCACGATGGGACCCTGCACGTGCTCGCCACGGTCAACGCACTCGGCGACGACGAGCTGCGCGACGCGCTGGAGGGTCTGCGCGACGACGCGGCGCGGGCCGGCGGCGTCGCCGTCGCCTACGAGCAGCCGGCGCGGATGCTGCCCAACGCGCGTGAGCACTTCGGCTACGCCGACGGCTTCGCCCAGCCGGCCGTGGCCGGTGTCGACGACGTCGACCGGCGCGTCGGCGGCGGCGTGCTCGAGAAGGGCGCGTGGCGGCCGCTGGCGCCCGGCGAGTTCATCCTCGGCTACGAGGACGAGGACACGCGGGTCGACCCCGAGCGCAGGTTGCCCAACGCCCCTCGCGATCCGCTCGGCCGATCGGGCACGTACATGGTCTGGCGCAAACTGCGCCAGGACGTCGCGCTGTTCCGGCGCACGCTGCGCGACGCCGCAGCGCGCTACCGCGACGGCGACCACGAGAAGCTCGCGGCGAAGGTCGTCGGCCGCTGGCGCAACGGCGCGCCGCTCGTCAACTGGCCCGACGCGCCGCCGCCGGAGCCCTTCGACCCCAAAAACCCCCACGTCAACGCGTTCGGCTACGCCGAGGACGCGGCGGGCCTGCGCTGCCCGGCCGGGGCCCACATACGCCGCTCCAACCCGCGCGACATCCTCGGCTTCGAAACGGCGCTGAGCTTCCGCCACCGGATCATCCGCCGCGGCATGCCCTACGGCGACCCGCTGCTGCCCGAGGACGCAACCGATGACGACGGCGCCGACCGCGGCCTGATCTTCGTGTGCTTCAACGCCAGCATCTCGCGCCAGTTCGAAGGCATCCAGGCCCAGTGGCTCAACGACGGCAACGCTCTGCACCTCGGCCACGACAGCGACTTCCTGCTCGGCCATCCGCTCGGCACCGGCAAGATGACGATCCCGGGCCGGCCGCCGTTCCTGCTCGGCCCGCAGGCGCCGTTCGTGACGACGCGCGGCGGCGGCTACTTGTTCGTGCCCGGGCTGCGGGCGCTCGCGACGCTGTCAGACGCCCAGCGCTGATCCGATCGCGGCGCGCCGCTCGGGATCGACGCCGACCGTCGCGCCGGCGGTGATGCGCTCGTCCTCGGGGCGCGTCCAGTTGGGCAGCGCGAGGTCGAGCGCCTCGATCGGCACGCCGACGGCGCCGGCCAGGTCGGCGGCGCGGCGCTGCAGCAGCAGGGGATCGCCGATGCCCAGCGCGCGCTTGGCCGCCACCACGGTGGGATCCAGCGGCTCGGCGGCGAGCTGCAGCGACCACGGGCGAACCGCGAAGACGCCCAGGCGCCCGAGGAGGATCAGCAGCTCGTAGCGCGCGGCGCGCCCGAAGCCCGGAAGCGCCAGGCGCTCGAAGGCGCGGTCGAAGCGGCGCTGCGCGGGCCAGCTCGCGTCGCCGGTGAAGGCGGCCGCCTGCGAGCCGGCGCGCTGGGCGAACGCGCGATAGGCGAGCAACGTGGCGGCGCCGCGCGCCGGGTCGTGCGCCGTGCGCGGCCCGAGCGCGACGTCCTCGAGGTTCGGCAGCTCGGCGGAGGCCCAGCTCGTGCGCGCAGCGGCGATGCCGGCCCACGGGTCGTCGCCCTCCAGCGGCGAGAGATAGGCGATGAGGAAGGCCAGCCACGCGGCCTCCTCGGCATCGGAGGCCTGCGCGACGTCGGCGTAGAGCCCGGGCGGGTCGGCGGAGAGCTCGTCCAGGCGCGCGGCCGCGAAGGCGAGCTCGTCGGCCAGCCGGCTCGCGTCGACGGAGCTGCGCAGGCCGGGCAGCAGCTCCTCCTCGTAGCCGTCGTCGGCCGCGCGGGCCATCCGGCGCACGCGCAGGTCGCCGCCGCGTGGCGTGCGCCCCGAAGACGCGCGCGCCGGGCGAGGGGTCGCCCGGCGCGGTGCGGCGACCTGCTCGCGCTTGGCCTTGCGCGAGCAGATCGGACAGGTCGCCTCGAGACGGTTGTGGCGGCAGAACGTCGGCACCGCCGTCTCAGCTTAGGGGTGTCGAGCCGTCTACTTGTGGCAGGAGCGCGCCTTGCGGCTCTTGACCACGTCGTAGCCGGAGCGCTTCGAGCCGTCCGGGTTGATCAGGCCGGCATCGAAGAACGCCGTCGACGGGTTCGGCGGCGAGTTGTACTGGTAGACGAAGAGCGCCGAGATACGCGAGTTGGACTTGGCGAGCGTGAACATGCAGCCCAGCGCCTTCGCCGCGCGGCTCGTGCTGAACGGGAAGCTCGTGCCGAGCTTGACGATGCCGCCGGTCTCGGTCAGCCACACCTTGCCCTTGAAGGTCGCCAGCACGCGCTTGGTGCGCGTGGTCGAGAAGCGGTTGGTGTCCGAGTAGTTGTGGAACCCGATGTACTTCGGATCCGGCGACGCGTGGCGCAGGAACGACTTCAGGTACTTGATCGTCTTGTTGACGTTCTGCTCGTCGAGGATGTCCAGCCCGATGATCCGGTACTTCGACCCCTTGAACACCTTGCGCGCGGCGCCGTAGTACTGCGCGGTGAGCTTGGGCCCGGTGGTGAGGCTGCAGATCTTGGTCGGCTGACCCTGCACGCTGCCGGCGCGCAGCGCGTGACAGCGGTTGACCTCGTTCCACGGCGAGATGTCCTTCACGCGCGGGTAGGCCGCCTTGAACTTCTTGAGCTCCTTCGTGTACGCGGCGACCGACGGCGCCTTCAGGGCGCGCGAGTTGCTGCGGTGCGAGTGCTCGAAGGAGATGAGGATCTTCTGGTGGGCGGCCGTCGCAGCCTTGTACCAGGCGTCCCACGTCGCTCTGTCGGGCGCACTGTCCATCACGTCGTAGGGCGCGATGTAGCGCGCCTCCTTGAACTTCAAGGGCGCGAAGAGCGGGTTGGTGAACGTCTGGGCCTGCTGGTCGCTGACGCCCAGCGTGTAGGCGCCGGCAGCCGCCGGGACGGCGAGCGCCGCAACCAGCACGGCGATGGGGAGAAGGATTCGTCGCATAGAGAGGGGGGTCGTTGGCAAGGGCATTGAGAGCCCGGAACAGGCTAGCCACGCCCAAGTTGCGGCGCGGTCTCGCCTACCCGATGCGCTCAAACGCACCAAGGAAGACATTGGTGACGAAAGCCACCGTACGCTCTACATCGGGCGGATCGCGCTCGACCATGAGCAAACCGACCTCGACCCCGGCGCCGACCATCGCCGCCGCCATGAGATCGGCGTCGTGGGGCGGGACCCGGCCGGCCCGGACCGCCGTCTCGAGGTCCTCACGCAGCTCCTCGATGCCCGCCCCGAGCGCCGGCTCGTCGAATTTCGTCCGAATAGTCCCGGCATTTCGGCGCATCAGGGCCACCGTCTCGGGGTCCTCGACGAGGAACTCGAAGTAGGCGCGAAAGCCCCCGGCGACGAAGCCCTCGAGCGTCGTGGCCGCCATCCGCGCGGCGCGCACGCGGGCCCGCGCCTCGACCCCGATCTCGTCGACCAGCGCCGCGAGCACCGACTCCTTGTCGGGGAAGTAGTTGTAGAAGGTGCCGGTTGCAAGATCTGTCCCACGCACGATGTCGCGCACCGACGCGGCGCCGTAGCCGAGGTCGATGAACACCCGCCGCGCGGCGGTGAGGATGGCCGCGCGGTTGGCGGCCTTGGTGCGTTCGCGGCGGCCGGCGGCGGTTTTCAGGCCCACGGGGTCTCCCCTCCTGGCGATCACACACCCACGGTCAGTGTGGAAGGGGGCGCCGCCATCCGCTCCGGGTCCGCGCGCGCCGGCACCGGCAGCCGGAAGCCCTGCTTGCGCGCTCGCTCGGCGCCGGCGCGGCGCTCCTTCTCCAGCGCGTGCAGGTAGTCGTCGAAGTCGACCTGGATGGTGTGGCGCTTGGAGGCCACGTAGCGCCTGCGCATCGCGCCCATGTCGTCCTCGATGTCCTGCAGCAGCGCCGGACGCGGCGGCAGCGCGTATTCGCCCTTCAGGTAATCGGCGATCCACTGCCCCTGCGCCTCGGCCAGCGGCATCGTGGCGCCCAGCGGCTGCAGCAGCGCGACGAAGAAGACGTCGTCGAACTCGGGATGAAAGACGCGCCGGAACAGCTCGATGTGGTTGTCGGGCGCCGCGATGAGGTCCTCGTCGAAAAACGGGAAGCTGATCTTGTAGCCGGTGCAGTAGACGACGACGTCGACGTGCTCGCGCGAGCCGTCGTCGAACTCGACATGGTCGCCGTCGAGCCGGCGGATGTTGGGCTTCGGCGTGATCGTGCCGTGCGCGATGCGGTCGAGGATGCGGCCGGAGACCGTCGGATGCGCCTCGCCGAACTTGTGGTCGGGCTTGGGCAGCCCGTAGCGCTCGGGGTTGCCGATGTGCAGCTTGATGAGCGTGTGGATCATCCGCTGGCGCACCTTGAACGGCACGCGCGGGTCCTGCGGGAGCTGGTCGACCGGGCGGCCGAACATGTACTTGGGGATGATCCACGCCCCGCGGCGCGCGGCCAGGAACGTGGCGCGCGCGACATAGGACGACTCGACGGCGATGTCCATGGCCGAGTTGCCCATGCCGAGGATGACGACGTCCTTGCCGGCGAAGAGGTCGTTGTCGACGTAGCTGTGAGCGTGCAGCTGCTCGCCGGTGAACGTGTCGTGGCCCGGGAACATCGGCTCGGGCCACCGCGGGTCCCAGTGGTGCCCGTTGGCCACCAGCAGCGCGTCGAAGCGCTCGAGCGAGCCCCCCTCCAGCGCAAGCTCCCAGCCCCCGCCCTCGAGGCGGCGCGCGTGGGCGACCTTCGTCTCGAAGCGGATGTGGTCGCGAAAGCCGAAGCGGTCGACGTAGCTGTCGAAGTACGCGGCGATGTGGGTGTGATGCGGGAAGTCCGGATAGGACTTCGGCATCGGGAAGTCCGAGTACTCCATCCGGTCGCGCGAGGTGTTGATGAACAGCTGCCGATAGGCGGCCGACATCCCGTTCTTGTTGGCGAAGACCCAGTTGCCGCCGACGCGGTCGGAGGCCTCGAAACAGGTGAACGGCACACCCCGCTCGTGGAGGGCCTTCGCGGCGGCGATCCCCGACGAGCCGGCGCCGATGATGGCGGCCTTGGGAAGGGTGGGCATCGCGGCCCACCCTACCCAGAAAGTGACGCAGGCGTCAACTTTGTTCCGGCCACCGCACCTACGGCCCGAACTGCATGACCTGATGGATGCCGGTCGGCTTGTTCGTGTACTGCATGGTGATCAGCGGCAGCGGCGAGAAGGTGATCTGCTCCTTTGCCTCCGGCGCCCGCCACGCGTTGGGATCGGGCCCCTGTTGCGAGGCCAGCCGCTTGCCGGCCGCGTCAAGCGCGGCCCACAGGTCATGGGCGCAGGTCGACAGCTTGCCGTTGCCGCAGTAGCGCAGGTGGTAGGCGCCCTTGACCTTCTGACCGAGCAGCGAGCGCAGGTCCTTCCACATGTACTGATGCCAGCCGGCGTACTGGCCGCCCGGCGGCTGGTCGAAGCGCGGGTTGCGCCCGGCGAGCTGATTGCACAGCTTCGTGCCCAGCCGATCGCACATCGCGGCGTCGGCGAGGCCCTTCCACGCGGCGTCGAGGATCGGGACTCCGGGGTCGTCGATCTTGCCGTCGCGATCGGCGTCGCGGCGGCTGCCGCCGGCGTCGTGCCAGCGCTGCAAGATGTCGCGCAGGGTCCTCGCCCGCGCGCTCGGCGCCTTGCCCTTGCCCAGGACCCTGCTCAGCGTCGGCCACAGCTCGACGATGCGCACGTCCTCGGTCGCCGCCGCGTTGGCCGCCGCGAGGACGGTCGCCAGCGTCTGCTTCGGGCGGCGGTTGAGCTCACCGGTCAGGAGCTTCTGGCGCTGAATGGACTGCTCGGCCCAGCGGCTGTCCGAAGCCGGGAAGTCCTTGGCCGGCTTGTTGTTCCAGTTGACGATGTAGCCGCTGGAGGGATTGGTCACCTGCGGGTGCTTGCTGTCGGCCAGGTAGCCCGTCCACTCGTAGTCGCCGTCACCGTTGACCGGGAGGTCGGGGTTGACGCCCTTCGGGCGCAGCGGCAGCCGCCCGCTCGTGACGAAGGCCGCCTCCTTGGTGCTCGCGTAGAACGAGTTGAAGGTCTGCGGCGTCTTGTAGGCGGCGTGGATGAAGTCCTTGGCCGAGTGCACGCGCCCGAACGTCATCTGCTGGAAGAAGAGCTGGTCGACGGTCTCGCGCCCGTAGCTCGAGCGCCGCGTCGACAGCGCGACGAGCTTGTTGGCGCCGCGCGCCTTCGCGTAGCCGATCACGGGCCCGTGGACCGTGCGGCGGAAGGTGACCTTCACGCTCTTGCCGCCCTTGGAGATCGTGCCGGCGTCGACCTTCTCCATCGTCAGGCACTTGCCCTTGAAGCGGTACTTGACCTTCGACCCGCCGCAGAGCTGCTCGGCGTAGGTGTCGATGATGTCGCCGTCGGCCGAGGTCAGCGTCCACGCGTAGTCCTGGCCGCGGCCGATGAGCATGTAGCCGGGGAACGGCGCCGACGTGGCGCCGCGCACGTGGATGCTGGGGCTCTCGAGCTCCATCTCCATCGTCAGGCCCGGGTAGTTGAAGCCGATCTGCGGCCCACCGACGAACAGCGGCGAGCCGGTCTGCGAGGCCTTGCCGCTGGCGATGAGGATGTTGCTGGCCAGCTGCGGCGGTCCGAAGGGGTGGTCGACGCTCGCCCCCATCGCGGTGACCGCGCGCGTGGCGCCCGGGAGCTTGGGCGCCGACGAGTCGAAGCTGCCGTTGACGAGGCGGACCATGCCCTTCGGCTTGGAGACGCTGACGTCGGTCTGCCACGGGAAGCTCTTCGCGGTCGTCGTGGCGGTCTCGGGGTCGTCGCGCCCGCGGAGGTCCTCGTAGGCCTCGTCGCCCTTGGTCGAGCCGAGCTTGGAGCGCAGCCCGTCGAGCATCTCGGCGTTGGCGACCTCCTCGCCCCCTCCCTGCCCGAGGAACTGCGACTTGACCGCGTTGATCGCGTAGATGTCGGTGCGCGTGAACTTCGGCGCCGTCGGCCGGTTCTGGGAGTACCACAGGTTGATGCCGGCCACGTAGACGTCGATGTCGCTGAGCAGCTGGCGGCCCTGCGTGCCCTGCGCCTCTATCGCCTTCGTCTGCAGCGCCGTCGCCTGCCTGACGACCTTCGCGCTCGGCTTGTAGCTGTAGAGCCCGAGGAGGAGCTGGATGGCGGGCACGCCCGGGATGTCGATCAGGCCGGCGATGCCGTTGAAGCGCGCCTGGTCGAGGAGCAGGTTGCGGTCCTCGGCGACGGCGTAGCCGGCGCCGAAGATGGCGCCCGCGTCGGTGTCGCTGTAGATGTGCGGCACACCGTAGTTGTCGCGCTTGATCCGCGCGCTCACGCCCCCCACCCCGGGCGCCGTGCCGGCGACGTTCTCGGTGAGGATGAACGAGGGGTCGTTCTCGGGCAGCAGCGCGGCCGACTTGTAGTAGCCGCTGCCGTCCGTGCTGGGCACGAGCTGGGCATCGGTGACGTCGCGGAACAGCGGCGTCAGCCGGTCGTACATCTGCGCCTGCGTCTGCGCGGGCAGCATGCCCGGCGCGGTGCCCCAGGGCACGCCGGGCTCCCACTGGCCGTGCGGGATCACGTTCAGGGTGGTGGCCGCCGTGGCCGTCGGCGCAAGGACGCCGAGCACGACCGCGGCGAGCGCGAGCACGCTTCGCAAGCTTCTCCTCCTCGGGACGCGCCGGCCCCAGCAGCCGGCGACGGGTCGGGCACGGTACAGCAACTTGCGTGACGTGGTGCACATTCCGACAGATCGTGGGATGGACGCCCGTCTCCGCACGTCCTTGGACGCATGCGACGAAACCTCCCTCTGTCGTTCGCCGCGGTTGCGGCGGCGGCTGCTCTCATCCCCGCCGCGGCCCAGGCCGACGGCGTCAAACGAACGGCGTCGGGCGCGGCGCCGGCCAGCTCGTGCTGACCAAGGACCAGGCCAAGAAGCTCGGCCTCAAGAAGCGCACGCTCAGCAGCAGCGGCACCCGCACGCTGAACGCGGGCGCCAACACGCTGAGCCTGCGGCTCGGCGGCAAGGTCAAGGCCAAGCTGCGCAAGGCCAAGATCAAGCCGACGCTGACGATCACCCTCGGCGACGGTTCGAGCCTGCGCCTGCGCGTCGCGCTCTGACGCCTCGGCAAGGAGCAGTGATGACCCCGGGGGCCTCCGGGGCCCCCGTTGTCGTCTCTACGTCGCCGCGGTGACTTGGTTGAGCGCCCGTGCGAGCAGGTGGACACTGGCGATCGCGTTCAAGCCGATGACGGCGGACTGCTCGGCCGTCAGGGGCAGGCGGTCGAGTGCCTCGAACAGCTCGTCGCCGTGCTCGGTGTCGAGCTCGGCGTGGGCCGCGAGCGTGCGGAACGCCTCGGGCTCGTAGCCCGTGTTGTTCCTCAGCTCGTCGATCAGCGCCGGCGTCGGCGGATAGCCCTCCAGCAGTCCGATCCAGCCGAGCAGCGCGACGGGGTGGTAATGCAGCACCCAGTAGTACTGCGCCCCGACGGCGCTCGCGACCGTCGCCGACGGGAGCCGGTCCAGCACGGCGGAGCGCTCGACGCCGATCGTCTCCAGATCGTCGAGCAGCCACTCGTCGTGGTCGCGCTCTTCGTCGATGTGCTCGCCGAGGTAGTCCGCAAGTGCAGCCGCCACCGGATCGTCGGCAGCCATCGCTTGCGCCCGCTCGCGCGCCGTCTCCATCAAGGGGACGCTCGCGCGTATGACCGTGTGGATCGTGAAGAGGTACTCGGGATAGAGCTCGCGGACCCGCGGATGCTTCACGAGCCGCTCGCCGGCAGCCAGCAGCTCGCCGAGGATCAGTTCGATGGTCCCGCGGAGGCGATCGGCGTTCCCCAGCGGCGCGGTCGAGGCGGGCGTGGTGGGCATGCTCGACCCGACCGCCGGCCGGAGCTAGTGGACCATCAGGGGGCTCGGGTTGGCCGTGACGGAAAGCCCCGCCTCGACGAACGCAGCGTCGAGATCCGAGAGGAGCGCAAGCTCGGAGTCGGAAAGCCGCTCCAGCAGCGTGCGCGCCGGGTCCTCGATGCGTGAGTAGTCCGCGGTCTGCAGCCGCTCGTCGTCCAGCTGGTTGCGGTGCCGGTCGTAGACCTCTTGTTTCCCGTCCGGGCCGTCCGCATTGACGTACTCGCGCCGGCCTTCGGCATCCTTGATCAGGTCCTTGAAGACCTCGAGCGCGACGAGCTGGTCATCCGCGATGCTGGGGACGAGTCTCGACTTTCTCGTGGGCATCGCATCACCCTGCCCGCGTCTCCTATCGCTGTCAACCCTCGGCGCCCTCGGGCCGCTTGTCAATGCGGTCGCGACTCCGCAAGAATCGGGCTCGCCTAGGCAACCGGGGGCTCATATGGCTCGCGTAGACGTCAGAGGCGTCCCATGACCGCCGGCCCGGTCGCGAAGGACGCCCGCAAGGTCGTAACGATCCTGTTCACGGACATCACCGGCTCGACCGGGCTGGGCCAGGCACTCGACCCTGAGTCGCTGCAACACATGCTTGCGCGCTACTTCGCCGAGATGAGTGTGATCGTCGAACGCCACGGGGGGCTCGTCTCGAAGTTCATCGGCGACGCGGTGATGGCTGTCTTCGGGCTTCCGCGCGTCCATGAGGACGACCCCCTGCGCGCGGTGCGGGCGGCCGCCGAGATGCGCGATGAGCTCGCGCGGCTCAACGAGGAGTTCGCCGCATCATGGGGCGTCACAGTCGCGGTCCGCACCGGGGTGAACACCGGCGAGGTGCTTGCGCGCGAGCCGGGCGAAGGGCAGGCGCTCGTGGTCGGGGACGCCGTCAACGTGGCGGCGCGGCTCGAGCAGGTGGCCGAGCCCGGGGAGATCCTCATCGGCGAAGACACCTACTCGCTGGTCCACGACGCGGTGGTCGCCGAGCCCGCCGGCCCGTTGGATCTCAGGGGCAAGCTGTCGCCCGTCCGAGCGTGGCGGCTCACCGAGGTCGTTGCTGATGCCCCTGGCTGGAGCCGCAGGCTCGACTCCCCGCTGGTCGGCCGCGAGCGCGAGCTCGGCGTACTCGAAGAGGCCTTCGGGCATGTGGAGACCGGCCTGACATGCAAGCTCGTCACGGTCATGGGGCCGGCCGGTGTGGGCAAGTCGCGGCTGGTCGCGGAGCTGGTGATGCGCCTGGGATCACGCGCGAGCGTGCTGCAGGGGCGCTGCCTGCCGTATGGCGAGGGCATCACGTTCTGGCCGATCGCCTCTGTGCTCATGGACGCGATCGGAATCGACGAGCGCGCAAGCGAGGACGAGGCGCGGCGCAGGATGTCCGACCTGCTCGCGGGCGGCGGCGATGCCGACACGGCAGACGACGGGCTGATCTGCGATGCCCTCGTACCGCTCCTCGGCTTCGGGGGCAACACGATCGGGATCCGCGAGACGTATTGGGCGGTGCGCACCCTGCTCGAGCGCCTCGCGAGCCGCACGGCGCTCGTCGTGGTGTTCGACGACATTCACTGGGGCGAAGCCACCTTCCTCGACCTGATCGAGTACCTCGGCGACTGGATGGGCACCGTCCCGGCCCTGCTCGTCTGCCAGGCGCGTCCTGAGCTGCTCGACGCGCGTCCGGGATGGCTGTCCACGGTGGAGAACGCGTCGGTCGTCACCCTGCGACCGCTGAGCACCGCCGAGACCAACAGCTTGATCCACGGCCTGGTCGGCGGCGCGGAGCTGCCGCGGGAGGCGCGAGCCCGGCTCGCTGCGGTGGCGGAGGGCAATCCGCTCTTCGTCGAGGAGACGCTCCGCATGCTGGTGGACCACGGCGTCCTGCAATCGCTCGACGGGCGCTGGACGATCACCGGTGACTTGTCGCGCATCACCATCCCGCCGACGATCCACGCGCTGCTCACCGCGCGGCTGGACCGGCTGGAGCCCGAGCAGAGAACGGTTACGGAGCGGGCGTCCGTCGTAGGGCGGACGTTCTGGTGGGGCGCAGTATCGGAGCTGTCTCCATCCGTCGTCCGTCCGCGCGTCGGCGCGTGCCTGCAGTCATTGGTGCGCAAGGAGCTGATCCGTCCCGACAAGTCCGAGATCCGGGGCGAGGATGCCTTTCGCTTCACCCACATGCTGATCCGCGACGCCGCCTACCAGGCGATCCCGAAGGCGGTCCGTGCCGAGATGCACGAGCGGCTGGCCGACTGGATCACGGCGCACACAAGGGAGCTCGCCGGGGACTACGAGGAGATCGTCGGCTACCACCTCGAGCAGGCCCATCGCTCGCTGCTCGAGCTCGGTCCGCCGGGGGAGCAGACCGCCGCGCTGGCGGGCCGCGCGGCGCAGACCCTGGCGTCGGCCGGCGAGCGCGCGTTCGCACGCGGCGACATGCCGGCCGCCGTGAACCTCCTCTCGCGTACGACGGCTCTGCTTCCCCCGCACGACGCCCGGCGCTTGCAGCTGCTCATCGAGGTCGCGTTCGCACTGATGGAGACGGGCGACTTCGATCGGCTCGTCGCCGTGCGCGAGGAGCTGAGCGCGGCGGGCGCGGCCACGCGCGACGTCGGCCTCCAGGCGAACGCGACCATCGTGGGTCTCTGGATCCGCCTCTTCACCGAGCCTGAGGGATGGGTTCCTGAGGCGGAGCGTCAGGCGATGCGCGCGATCGTGACGTTCGGCGACGTCGGGGACGAGGGTGGCCTCGCGCGGGCATGGTCGCTCCTCGGCCTGCTGCAGATGATGACCGCGCGATTTGCGCCGGCCGAGGACTCATGGTCGCGAGCGGTGGAGCACGCGCTTCGTGCCGGCAATCGCCGCGACGCGTTCGAGGGGCTGTCCTGGGTTCCCGGCGCCGTCTGGGCCGGCCCCATCCCCGCCGAGGAGGGGATCCGGCGCTGCCGCGAGGTGTTCGAGCGCGCCCAGGGCGACAAGAAGGCGATGGCCAGCGCGCTGTTCTCGCAGGGCCTGCTCGAGGCGGGGGTTGGCCGCTTCGCCGAGGCGAGAGACCTCTTCGGGCGAGCGCGAGCACTGCTCGAGGAAGTCGCCCTCCCCGTGTGGATCGCCGGTCCACTGACCCAGTGCCTCGGCTGGGCTTTGCTGCTCGAGGGCGATCTGGTGGGCGCCGAGCGCGAGCTGCGTAGGGGCCACGAGACGCTGAGCGCCATCGGCGAAGTGCCGCTGCTCTCGACTGTGGCGGGACTGCTGGCCGAGGCGATCCATGCCCAGGGGCGCTACGAGGAGGCAGAGGCATTCACGCGCGTCAGCGAGGAATTGGCCGGAGCCGAGGACGTCTACACGCACGTGCTCTGGCGGAGCGTGCGGGCCAAGGCGCTGGCGCGGAGAGGCCGGCTTGACGAGGCGATGGCGCTGGCGCGCGAGTCCGTCACGCTCGTCCAGGCCACCGACTCGCTGCACCTGCGGTGGCATGCGCTCATGAGCCAGGCGGAGGTTCTCGGCGCCGCCGGTCGCCCGGCTGAGGCCCGGGCGGCTTTGCACGAGGCGATCGATGCCGCCGAGCGCAAGCAGAATCTCGTCGGCGCGCGGCTCGCTCGCGCGGCCTTGGAGGCGCTCTACGCCACGCGCCCGCAGCCGCGCACGACGTAGCGCACCGTGCGCGTGCGGCCGTGGCGGGGGGTGAAGCGAACGGTCGCCGTCCGCTTGGCGCTGTCGGCCCGCAGGTCGACGAGCGTCGACCAGCGCGAGCGGTGCAGGATCCGCGAGCGGCGGACCGATACGCGTGCGCTCCGCAGCACCGTGCTCGGGCTCACGAGCTCGCCGCCCCGCGCGGCCTGCACGCGCAGGTGCACGCGCCGCTCGCTGACGCAGTCGCCCAGGTCGGTCCGCAGCTGCACGGTGGTGTCGCCGAAGCGCGCCCGCGCGACGTTCGCGCGCCGCGGATCGACGACGTAGACCCAGATCGGCGCGCTCTCGGTGTCGCCGCCGTTGACGGCCACCCCGTGGCCCGCCGGGTTGGTGGCCAGCTCGAGCGTGTAGAGCGCGTCGTGACTGATGGCGAGCGTCGCCTCCGAGGACCACAGCGCGCCGCCGTCGGTCGAGGTCACCATGTCGAGCAGGTAGTCGAACCCCGGCGGATCGACCGCCCACAGGCCGGTCAGCCGCGTGCCCGAGCCCGCGAGCGCGAACGAGCTGTCGTAGCTCACCCCGCCGACGTTGACGGGCGCCGTCCAGCGCGTGCCCGTCCAGCGCTGGGTGAACAGCTCCTCGCGCTTGGAGAAGGGCGTGGGCTCGAGCAGCGCCACCGGGCCGAGTGGCCCGGGAGCGAGCTCGGGCTGCTCGCCGTTGACGTCGGGCAGGTGCTGCCAGGCCCCGGGGTCGGCCCAGTTGGCGCCCGCGGGCAGACGGACCACGGCCGAGGGCCCGGCCCCCGAGCCGGATAGGTAGGCGTCGGCGCCCTGCACCGCGATGTCGTCGAACTGGCCGCGGTCGGCGAGCGTGACGCGCGACAGGCCGGCGTCGGACCCGTCGGGGCGGTAGACGGCGCCGGTGAGGTCGCCCGCGCCGTTGCCGACGGAGACCAGCCGCCCGTCGGGCATGACGTCGTTCTCGATGCCGAAGCCCTCGCCGAAGGCGACCGGCGCGCCGAAGGTCACCCCGCCGTCGCCGGACGTGGCCACGTACTGGCTGTAGTGGTTCTGAAGGTCGCGGCCGACGGTGACCTGAACCACGCCGGGCGCTCCCGGCAGCAGCACGCTCACCCGGCCGAGGTTGTAGCCGGCACCCGGGAAGGGGATGGTGGCCAGGCTGCGGCACGCGCGCGCACCCGCAGGCAGCACGCAGAGCTGGACCGCGTCGCCTTGCGCGCCGTAGACGTTGACCTTCCAGCCGATGTACGCGGTCCCTGTCGCGTCGACGGCCACGCCGGGGTTCTGCCCGGTGCCCACGATGAAATGCGGCGTGGCGCCCGCCGTGCCCGGAAGCACGCATGCAAGCGCCGCCGCGAGTGCGACGACTCTCCCTGCCCGCATCGGCGGCAGTCTAGAGCTACAGACCGGGCGCCGCGACCTGCGGCGGGCCCTCGGGGCCCTCGTCGGCGTCGCCGCCGCCCACGAGGACGGGCTCGGCGCGCCGGCCCTCGAGGTAGCGGTCGACCATCCGCGCGCACTGGCGGCCCTCGTTGATCGCCCACACGATCAGCGACTGGCCGCGGCGCGCGTCGCCGGCGGCGAACACACCCGGGACGCTGGTCTCGTACGTCGGCGCCTTGACGTTGCCGCGGGGGTCCTTCTCGACCTGCAGCTGGTCGACCGCGCCCTCGTGCTCGGGATGCAGGAAGCCCATCGCCAGCAGCACGAGGTCGGCGTCGAGCACGCCCTCGGTGCCCTCGACAGGGCCGAACGGCGGCGCCGGCTGCGCCTGCGCGTAGTGCAGCTGCTGCACGCGCCCGTTGCCGGTGAGATGCGTGGTGACGACCGAGAAGTCCTGCTCGCCGCGGCCCGCCGCCTTCGCCTCCTCCATCGCGTAGCTCAGGCGGAACTTCAGCGGCCACAGCGGCCACGGGGTGCGGTCGTCGGGCCGCTTGGCCGGCGGCTCGGGCAGCAGCTCGAGCTGCACGATCGACGCCGCGCCCTCGCGGATCGAGTTGCCCACGCAGTCCGCGCCCGTGTCGCCCCCGCCGATGACGATGACGTTCTTGCCCTTGGCGCTGATCGAGGTGTCGCCGGAGCCCGCCACCCAGCGGTTGCGCACGTAGAGGTAGTCCATGGCGAAATGCACGCCGTCGAGCTCGCGGCCAGGCACCGGCAGGTCGCGCGGCACGCGCGAGCCGATGGCCAGCACGACCGCGTCGAACTGCTCGCGCAGCTCCTCGGCCGTCACGTCGACGCCGACGTCGACGCCCAGCCGCAGCTCCACGCCCTCGGCCGCGAGCTGCTGCACGCGGCGCTCGACGACCGTCTTCTCGATCTTGAAGTCCGGCACGCCGAAGCGCACGAGGCCGCCCGCCGCCTCGTCGCGCTCGAAGAGCACGACCCGATGGCCCGCGCGGCGCAGCTGCTGGGCCGCGGCCATCCCCGCGGGGCCGGCGCCCACGACCGCGACGCTGTCGCCGGTCTCCCGGCGCGGCGGCATCGGCACGACCCAGCCCTCGTCCCAGGCCCGGTTGATGATTGCGACCTCGATCTGCTTGATCGTGACCGCGTCGCCCTCGCGGATCTCGAGCACGCACGAGGCCTCGCACGGCGCCGGGCACAGGCGCCCCGTGAACTCGGGGAAGTTGTTGGTCGCGTGCAGCTGGCGGATGGCGTCCTGCCAGCGGCCGCGGTAGACGAGGTCGTTCCAGTCGGGGATGAGGTTGCCCAGCGGGCAGCCGTTGTGGCAGAAGGGCACCCCGCACTCCATGCAGCGCGCGCCCTGCGCGGCCAGCTCCTCGTCGGAGCGGCGGACGACGAACTCCCTGTAGGTGTGCTCGCCGCTGATGCGCTCGAGCGGGTCGTCGTACGGGATGCCGACACGCTCGATCTTCAGGAAGGCTCCGAGCTCGCCCATCAGGCTGCGATCTCCTGGGCCGCAGCAGCCTGCTCGGCGAGCACGCGCTTGTAGTCGGTCGGGAAGACCTTGACGAAGCGCGGCAGCAGCTCCTGCCAGGAGTCCAGCACGCGCTTGGCGACCGGCGAGCCGGTGCGCCGCAGGTGCTCCTCGATCAGCGCGCGCGCTTGCGCCGCGTCGTCGGCGGTCAGCTCCTCGAGCTGGTCGAGCATCGCGCCGTTGACCTTGCCGCGGAACTCGCCGTGCTCGTCGAGCACGAAGGCAAGCCCGCCGCTCATGCCGGCGGCGAAGTTGCGCCCCGTCGCCCCCAGCACGACGACGCGCCCGCCGGTCATGTACTCGCAGCCGTGGTCGCCGACGCCCTCGACGACCGCGTGCGCGCCGGAGTTGCGCACCGCGAAGCGCTCGCCCGCCATGCCGCGGAAGAACGCGCGCCCGCTGGTGGCGCCGTAGAGCACGGTGTTGCCGATGATCACGTTCTCTTCGGCGCGGTAGGTCACGTCGTCGGGCGGCATGACCGCGAGCGTCCCGCCCGACAGGCCCTTGCCGGCGTAGTCGTTGGTGTCGCCGTGCAGCGTGAAGCTCACGCCCGGCGCCAGCCAGCCGCCGAACGACTGCCCGGCCGAACCGCGCAGATGGACCTGGATGGTGTCGGTGGGCAGGCCGTCGGCGCCGTGCTCGCGGGCGATCCTCGAGCTCAGCACGCCGCCCACGCAGCGGTTGACGTTGCGGATCGGGATGTCGATCTGCACCGGCTGCTTGTGGGCGACGGCCAGCTCGGCGCGGCGCAGCAGCTCCCAGTCGAGGTGGTCGTCGAGGACCGGCGGCGGCGGCTTGATCCGGCGGCGCACGGCGCCCTCGGGCACGACGGGGAAGTGCAGGATGTGGGTGAGGTCGACGCCGCGCGCCTTCCAGTGGTCGATGGCGTCGTCGACCTCGAGCAGGTCCGTGCGGCCGATCAGGTCGTCGAGCGAGCGCACGCCGAGCGAGGCCATGATCCCGCGCAGCTCCTCGGCCACGAAGAAGAAGAAGTTGACGACGTGCTCGGGCGTGCCCTTGAAGCGCCTGCGCAGCTCCGGGTCCTGCGTGGCGATGCCGACGGGACACGTGTTGAGGTGGCAGGCGCGCATCATGATGCAGCCCGTCGCGATCAGCGGGGCCGTGGAGAAGCCGAACTCGTCGGCGCCCAGGCACGCGGCGATGGCCACGTCGCGGCCGGTCTTGAGCTGGCCGTCGGTCTGCACGACGATCCGCGAGCGCAGGTCGTTCTTCAGCAGCGTCTGCTGGGTCTCGGCCAGGCCGATCTCCCACGGCACGCCGGCCGACTGGATCGAGCTCAGCGGCGAGGCGCCGGTGCCGCCGTCGTGGCCG
>DATBKW010000193.1:0-28331 GCA_036555665.1 Solirubrobacteraceae bacterium
GCCCGCTCCCGACTTCGAGCTTTCAGACCAGGACGGCAACCCCGTTCGCCTCTCCGACCTGCGCGGCGGAAAGGTTGTCCTCTACTTCTACCCCAAGGCCGACACGCCCGGCTGCACCACCCAGGCCTGCGGCATCCGCGACCACCGCGCCGACTACGACGCGGCGGGCGCGACCGTCCTCGGCGTCTCGCCCGACCCCGTCAAGGCCGTCAAGACGTTCCACGACAAGCAGACGCTGGGCTTCACGCTGCTGGCCGACGAGGACCACGCCGTCGCCGAGCGCTACGGCGTCTGGGTCGAGAAGGCGATGTACGGCCGCACGTATTGGGGCAACGCCCGCGCGACGTTCCTCATCGACGAGGAGGGCGTCATCCGCCACGTGATCCCGAAGGCCTCGCCGAAGACGCACGACGACGAGGTTCTCGCCGCGCTCGGTGCGCTGACCACGGCGTAATCGACGATTCTCAGCCTCCCTGAGGGCGGTTGGTGAGCCAGTGATCGACGGCCTCGACGACGTGCGTCGCGTCCGCGATCGCCGTCAGCGCGTCCGCGTCGGTCGGCTCGTCGAAGTCGCCGTAGTCGGGGAGTTCGCCCTCGCCGAGACCGGCGAGACGCGGTCGCGGCACTCCGGAGTGGTGGCGGCATTCGGCCAGCGCTTCGTCAAGACGGGAACCTTCGACGCGTCGATCGGCGCGCTGCTGCGTAGAAGGCGGCGTAATAGGCGCGTGAAATGGCCTGCGCGGCGAAGCCTCCGCTCGCGAGGTGGTCCGCGGCGGCGAGCTCGTACCGGGCGCGCGCCAGCGGATCGGCGCCGGCAGTCACGGCTCGACGCCGTCGGCAAGTGCGCGGATGAGCACCGGTCGCGTCGGCGGCTCGAGCTCCGCCGCCCGCACCGGAAGCGCGGAGACGACGATCCCGCTCTCCAGCGTGTGGCGCCAGAGCACATCGTCCATGCGGGCGCCTTCGTCCCATGCGGACCGCATGTCGTCCAGTACGACGAGGAGATCGAGATCCGATTCTGGATCGGCATCACCGCGCGCCGACGAACCGAAGACGAGCACGCGCTGCAGGCGATCGCCGAACAGGGTCCGCAGATCGTCAGCCACGGCGCGTGCCAGCGCAAAGCGGTCGTCGGCGAGCGCGGGTGGCGGTGGGTCGGGACGCTGCGCGATCGCGCGCTCGGCCGCAGCGTCGTCGATGAGCCCCTCGCCTGCGAGCCAGCGCAGGGCGCGACGTTCCATGCGCGCGTCGGCGAACGCGAACCACGCTTCGCGCAGGTGCGGATACTCGAGCAGCTCGTCCTTGAAGGGCACGCCTGCCCTGTAATCGGCCATGTCCTGCCACGCCGCGCCGGACGGCTCAGGCTCGATCGGGATCAGGCCCCGCTCTTCGGGATGGCGTTCGTCCACCTCGTCGGCAAGGTCCTCGCTCCAGGGCTCGACCGTCCCCGACCCCGATCGAACCACCACGAATGCTCGCAGGAATGGTCCTGCAGCGCCTGTGCCAGATCGGCGAGGTCGACCTGCGTGACATCGAGCATCGTCATCTCCTCGCATCCGCTCGACGGGCGCGATGCTAACGCCCTAGCCTGCATGCAATGCCTCCCTTCACCTCCTCGCTGGCCGAGGAGATCGCGCCCGACCTGCTCGACCGCTTCCTGCGCTACGTCCGTGTCGACACGCAGTCCAAGCGCGATCGGGAGCGCTCGCCGAGCACGCCGGGCCAGCTCGACCTGTCGCGGATGCTCGTCGATGAGCTCAAGGCGGCAGGCCTCGACGACGCCGAGCTCGACGACAACGGCTACGTCATGGCGACGCTGCCGGGCACCGTCGACGGCGACGGGCCGGTGATCGGGCTCATCGCGCACGTCGACACGAGCCCGGACGCGTCGGGCACCGGCGTCGAGCCGATCGTGCACCGCGACTACCGGGGCGGCATCATCGAGCTGCCGCGCAACGGGGCCGTCCTCGACCCGGCCAGGCAGACCGAGCTGGCCGGCAAGGAGGGCCACGACATCGTGACGGCGAGCGGCGACACGCTGCTGGGCGCCGACGACAAGGCGGGCGTCGCCGAGATCGTGGCCGCCGTCGCCCACCTCGCCGCTCACCCCGAGCTGCCGCGCCCGACGCTGCGCGTCGGCTTCACGCCCGACGAGGAGATCGGCGAAGGGGCGACGCTGTTCGACGTCGAGCGCTTCGGCGCCTTCTGCGCCTACACCATGGACGGCTCGAAGCTCGGCGAGCTGCAGGACGAGACCTTCACCGCGGCCGAGGCGATCGTGACCATCCAGGGCGTCGATGTACATCCGGGTCAGGCGACCGGCAAGCTCGTCAACGCAGCGCGGCTGGCCGGCCGGATCCTCGCGGCACTGCCGGCCGAGCTGTCGCCCGAAGCGACCGCGGACCGCGAGGGCTTCATCCATCCCTACGAGGTGCGCGCGACGGCCGGCCGGGCCGAGATCCGCCTCATCGTCCGCGACTTCGACGACGACCTCCTCGAACGGCATGTCGCGCTGCTGCGCGGGATCGTCGACGAGGTCGCCGCGAGCGAGCCGCGCGCGCGCCTCGAGGTCGCGGTCCGCCGGCAGTACCCCAACATGCGCTCCTACCTCGCGCCGCATCCCGAGATCGTCGAGGTGGCCGAGCGGGCGATCCGCGCCGAGGGCATCGAGCCCGTGCGCACGCCGATCCGCGGCGGCACCGACGGCTCGCGGCTCAGCGCCATGGGCCTGCCGACCCCGAACATCTTCACCGGCGGCCACGAGTACCACTCGGTGCGCGAGTGGGCGTCGGTGCAGGAGATGGCCGCGGCGGCGGCGACGATCGTCCACCTGGCGGAGGAGTGGGCCAAGCGGTAGACATCGCGCGCCACGACTCGGCGCTCGGCCGCTGGGAAATGGCCTCCCGCGACGCTCACCCGCGGCTGCGCGGCCACGTGCGCAGCTACATCGGCTATCTCGAGGTCACGCCGCGCCCGCTGCGCCGCCGCGAGGTCCCCGGCGCCGACGTCACGCTCATCATCAGCCTCGGCCCGGCGATCGGGGTCTTCGACGCCGCGGACCGCGGCGGCCGCTTTACCTCGTTCGTCACCGGCCTGTGGGACGGCCCCGCGATCACCGAGCACGCCGGCTATCAGCACGGCATCGAGGTCAACCTCACGCCGCTGGGCGCCCACCGGCTGCTCGGGCTGTCGATGCACCACCTCGCCAATGCGGTGATCGAGCTCGACGACGTGCTCGGCGCCGAGGTCGCTCGCCTGGCCGAGCGCCTGTATCGGACGCGGGGCTGGGCGGCGCGCTTCGACCTGCTCGATGCCGCGCTCGCGGCGCGTCTGGCGCAGGCGCGGCCGGCCTCGCTCGAGGTGGCCTGGGCATGGGGGCGCCTGCGCGCGACCCACGGCGCGGTCGCGGTAGAGGCGCTCGCGGGCGAGTTGGGCTGGAGCCGCCGGCACCTGGGCGCGAAGTTCCGCGAGCAGATCGGGCTGCCGCCGAAGCTGCTGGCGCGGATCCTGCGCTTCGACCGCGTGGTGGCGCTGCTGCGCTGCGAAGACCCGGACCGCTGGGCCGAGGTCGCCTACGACTGCGGCTACTACGACCAGTCGCACTTCAACCGCGACTTTCGCCAGTTCGCCGGCGCGACGCCGTCGGAGTTCCTCGCCAGCCGGCTGCCGGGCGACGCGGGCTTTCAAGGCTGAGGTCACATTCGTCCAAGACAGCCTGCGGCGGCACGCGTAGCCTCGTGACCATGACCGTCACAACGCAATCCATCTTCAGCACCTTCCGGTTCCGCGACGCCCCCGCGGCGATCGACTTCCTCGAGCGCGCCTTCGGCTTTCAGCGCGGCGAGGTCCACCAGGGTCCCGACGGCACGGTATTCCACGCCGAGCTGCACTTCGGCGGCGAGTGGATCATGCTCGGCTCGACGAGCGACGGCTCGGACGGCCGCATGGCGATCGAGACCGGCCCGTCGTCGACCTACCTCGTGGTCGACGACCCCGATGCGTATCACGAGCGCGCGGTCGCGGCCGGGGCCGAGATCGTGCGCGAGCTCAACGACACCGACTACGGCTCACGCGAGTTCACCGCCCGCGACGCCGAGGGCAACCTCTGGAGCTTCGGCACCTACCGCCCGGAGGCCCCGTAGCATCGGCCGGTGCCGTTCGTCCATCGCCTGCGCGTGCGCTTCCACGAGTGCGATCCCCAGGGGGTCGTCTTCAACGCGCACTACTTCATGTACTTCGACGTCGCGCTGACCGAGATGTGGCGCGCGGCCTTCGGCTCCTACCAGTCGGTGGTCGACCAGGGCACCGACGTGGTCGTCGTCGAGGCCGCGGCGACCTATCGGGCGTCGGCGCGCTTCGACGACGAGATCGAGGTCGAGCTGGCCATCGCGCGCCTCGGGACGACGTCGATGACCACCGAGGCCGTGGTGCGCCGCGACGGGGAGCTGCTCGTCGAGGGCCGGCTCGTGCACGTGTTCGTCGATCCGGCGACGATGGCCAAGCAGGTCATCCCTGAGCGCGTGCGCGCCGGCCTTTCGCCTTACGCGAACGGCCCCTGACCGCGAGCGCGCCGAGGATCGCGCCGAGCACGGCGCTGACGATGATCACGACGATGAGCGGCGTCTTGGTGGTCGTGACCAGCCAGTCGATCGGCACGTCGTTGCGGTTGGACAGGCCGAAGGCGATCAGCAGGATCGCCACCGCGACAGCCGCGATCGTCTTGGAGAGGTAGGCGCGCTCCTTGGGCGGGCGCTCCTTCTTGTCGGCGCGCTCCTGCGTGCTCATCGATACGCGACGATAGCGCGCATGCTCCCCGCTGCGGCCCTGTTCGACAACGACGGGCTCACCCTCGACACAGAACCCGCGTGGACGCGTGCGGAGGTGGCGCTGTTCGCCCGCCACGGACAGACGTGGACGATGGACCATAAACGCGAGCTGCTGGGGACCTCGCCCGCGACCGCGGCCGTCAAGCTGGAGCGGATGCTCGGCCGCCCCGGCGCGCAGCTGAGCGCCGAGCTGTACGACCTCGTGGTCGACGAGGTGGCGGAAGGGATCGAGCCGATGCCCGGCGCCGTGGCGCTGCTGGCCGCGCTGCGCGCCGCCGGGGTCCCGCTCGGGCTCGTCTCCAACTCGCGCCGGCGCTTCGTCGAGCTGGGCCTGGCCACGGCAGGCCTGGCCGATGCCTTCGACGCGATCGTCACCGCCGAGGACGTCGCGCGGCCCAAGCCGGCGCCCGACGCGTACGTGGCGGCGGCGCGCGCGTTGGGCGCCGCGCCCGCGTCGTGCGTCGTGCTCGAGGACTCGCCGCCGGGGCTGGCGGCCGGGCTGGCCGCCGGCGCCCGGACGATCGGGGTCCCGTCGCTGGAGGGTGTGACGCTGGAAGCCGACGTCGTGGCCGCATCGCTGGAGGACCGGGCGGTCTGGCAAGCGCTCGGGCTCCAGGCGGCAGCCGCCTAAGCTAGAGACACCGTGGTCCTGGCCTCGCTCCTCGACGACATCTCGAGCTTCTTCAACGCCGTCAGCGAGTTCTTCTCGAGCCTGGCCGACATCAACTTCTTGGCGCTGCTCATCGGGCTGACCGCCTTCACCATCTACCTGAGCATCCGCGCGCGGGCCTCGTTCCACATCCTGCGAGCGGCCTATCCGGACGAGCCAATCGAGTTCCGGCGCATCTGGGGCGCCTACGTCGCGGCCTACGGCTTCAACAACGTCATTCCCGCCCGCGGCGGCGACGTCAT
Organism: Solirubrobacteraceae bacterium; assembly: GCA_036555665.1. Classification (GTDB taxonomy): domain Bacteria; phylum Actinomycetota; class Thermoleophilia; order Solirubrobacterales; family Solirubrobacteraceae; genus JAOPZW01. The sequence goes on from DATBKW010000193.1 coordinate 5,739, forward strand.
CCGTCTGTTCCTGACGAAGACATCGATCCCGGAATCGAGCTACTCGGCGGTGGCGGCGGCCTTCTGCGTGGAGATGATCTTCGACGCCACGATGGCGGTCTTCATCCTCACCTTCGCCTTCACGCAGGGCGTGTTCCCCAAGCCGCCGGACTTCTCGAAGCTCAACGCGTTCGACCTGTCGTTCTTCGCCGGCCACCCACGCTTCCTGCTCTTCGTGCTCACCCTGCTGGCGGCGCTGGGCCTGGTCGCCTTCGCGATGCTCTCGCAGCGCGTCAGGGCGTTCTGGGCGCGTGTGCGCCAGGGCCTGACCATCCTGCGCGACCGCCGCCGCTACTTCCGCGAGGTCTGGCTGGTCCAGCTTGGCGGCTGGTGTTTTCGTTTCACGGCGTTCTGGTTCCTGCTTGACGCCTTCAACATCGGCGGGTCGGTCAAGAACGTGCTGCTCGTGCTCGGGGTCAACGCGGTGGCCGCCGCCGTGCCCTTCACGCCCGGGGGGGCCGGGGTGCAGCAGGCCTTCCTGGTTAAGGTCTTCCACGGCACCGCCGGCGGTGCGACCGTCGCGGCCTATTCGGTCGGCCAGCAGATCGCGATCGCGTGCCTGAGCCTGTCGATCGGCTTCGTCGCCATCGGCCTGATCTTCCGCTTCCGCTCGTTCAAGGACGTCATCGCGGCCGGGCGCGCCGACCGCGAGCAGAGCGGGACTACTGCAGCCCCTGCCGCGCCTCGCGCACGAGCGTGACGGCCTCGGGGAAGACGACCGCCATCACGCTGCGGATCTGCTCGGCCTGCTCGGTGGTCGTGCCCTGGATGTTGACGCGGTTGATCGCTGCGACGGTGAGGTCGACCGCGAGCTTTATCGCGTTGTCGGCCCACGCCATGCGCTGCTGACCCTGCAGCTGCTCGGCGAACTCGGCCATGCGCCGCTGAAGCTCCTCGGGGTCTCCGAACATGCCGCCAAAACCTTCCATGCCACCATCCTAATGGTGCTACCACTGATGGGTCGGAGCGTGGAGGGCGCGGGGGTCGCGCTGAACGTCGTCGAGCGGGGCTCGGGCCCGGCGGTCCTGCTCATCCACGGCCTCGCGGCCGACGCCCAGACGCTCGCGCCGGTGGCCGAGGAGCTGGCCGCCGCCGCTCGCGTCATCGCCTACGACCGCCGCGGCTATGGGTCGAGCGGCGCGCCCGATCCCTACCAGGGGACGACCGTCGAGGAGCAGGCCGAGGATGCCGCCGCGCTGCTGCGCGCGCTCGACGCCGGCCCGGCGCTCGTGTGCGGCGACGGCTTCGGCGCGCTCGTCGCCCTCGACCTGGTCAGGCGCCACCGGCCGCTCGTCTCCGCCGCCGTGCTCTCCAACCCGCCGCTGTTCATGTTCGTTCCCCAGGCCACGGAGCATCTGGCGGCGCAGCACGCCGAGCTCGAAGCCGCGGTCCGCGACCGTGGACCGCAGGCCGGCGTCGAGGTGTGGCTCGGCGGCCGGGTCGACGGCGAGGCGCTGGCACGCGCCCGGGCGGCGCACCGGGCCTTCTTCGCCGACTACGCCGGCCTTGCGAGCTGGCCGGCCGGGCGCCGCGAGCTGCGCGCGCTCGACGCGCCCGCGGTCGTGCTGACCGGCCCGTGGTCGCCACCGCACGTGGTCGCGGCCGCCGACGCGGTGGCCGACCTGCTGCCCGCCGCGCGCCGCGCCGCCGACGGCGACCTCGTGGCGGCCGTCCGCTCGCTGCTCGCGTCACCCTGAGCGGCCCGCGCCGTTGCAGGGGCGTGAAGGCATGCCGCCTGTCCCTCGCCCTGCTCGCCGCGCTGCTCGCGCTGCCCGCCGCCGCGCCCGCGGCGCCGGTGCCCGACCCCGGGTGCGACGCGATCGTCGCGCCGCGCGCGGCGATCGAGCTGCCGGTGCGCGTCGCGCCGGGGCTCACCGTGCGCGTGCGCGACCCCTACGGCGGCCTGATCGCGCGCAACCGGCTCTTCGTCGCCTTCTCGATCCGGTACGCGCGCCCTGCCGACCGCGCCCGCGTCGCCTCGGTCACCTGGCTGCTCGACGGGCAGCCACCGCGCCGCGACGAGGGCGGGCGCGACCAGCTTCTGGCCCCGTCGAAGATGTATGCGCCCGGCCCGCACGTGATCGGCGTGCGCATCGCGCCGGCCGGCGGCGGCGCCCCGGTGGAGGCCGAGCTGCAGGTCACCGCCACCAACTGCCAGCTCGCCTCGATCACCCCGGGCGTCGCGCGACCGGGCGCGATGACGCTCGACGTGGCTTCGGGCGGACCGGTCCTGCGCGCGGTCGAGCTGGTCCCGGCGCGCGGGCGCTTCGCCGTCCCGCGCGGCGGGCGGCTGGGCACGGCGACGATCGGCGGGCGCGCGCGCGTGCTGCGCTCCGGCGCGCTGGACCGCCGGCACCGCACGCTGCGGATCGGCCGCCTGCCCGAGGGCACGACCAGCGTGCGGGTGCGCCTTCGTCGCGGGGTGGCCCCGGGCCGCGCGTGCGCGATGGCCGCCACGCTGGAAGGCGGCTCGGGCGCGCCCGTGCGCGTCGTGGCGCGCTGCTAGGTCAGCCGCCGCGGTCGAAGAAGTAGAAGTCCGGCAGCGCCGCCCGGGTGACCTGCGCAGTGATCGACGCGGCGATCTCCAGATCGCCGATGCGCACGGCGAGGTCGTCGAGCGTGACGATGCCGGTCAGCTTCTCGCCGTCGACGATCGGAAGACGCCGCACGCCGTTGTCGACCATCAGCTTCGTGGCCTCGGTGACGTCCATCCCCGGCGCGCCCGTGACCACCGGGGCGGACGCGTGGCCGCCCGCGGGGGCCTCGCCGTCGTGGCCGTCGGCCAGCACGCTGACGGCGAGGTCGCGATCGGTGATGAAGCCGACCGGCAACCCGGAGTCGTCGACGAGCACGACCGAGCCTACGTTGCGCTCGCGCATGAGCTCGGCTACGTGGCGCACCGCCGCGTCAGGCGTGGCGGTGACGACCGATTCGGTCATGACCTCACGGATCTCCATCGCGACGGCACTCTACCCGCCGCGCCGCGAGGGGGCGGGCGCGGCCGGTCAGCGCCCTTGCCACGCCGCTCGCGGGCGCGGCCCATACAATCGCGCCGTGGCGCCGCCCACACCCACCCAGCTCGCCTGGCGCGGGCGCATCGAGGCTGCCCTGCGCGTCGCGGGGCCGTTCCTCGACCTTGTCCTCGCCGTCGGCGACCGCGTGTCGCGCGCCATCGACGGCGATGCGCTCGACGCGCCGCCGCCCGCCCGCGCGGTCACGCCCGTGCCGGTCCAGCGGCATGTCGGCCCTGGGACGGATGCATGACCCCGCAGGAGACCCTCGCCTGGGAGGCGGAGCACCGCCAACGCGCCGGCATCGCCGCCTTCGCCGCGGCGGGCTGCACCTTCCTCGGCGTCGTGCTGACGACCGTCGGGCAGCCGAGCTCGAGCAAGTTCGACGACAAGATCCTCAACGTCGTCGACTCGATGGCCAACACGGCGGCCGGCCGCCCGAATCCGCCCGGCCGGATCTCGGCCTACGCCGTGGACGTCGGCCAGCATCCCGGGCTGCCGATCGCCGGGGCGGTCATCTACGGCATCGGCTCGCTGGCGATCTTCTTCGCGCTGGCGTATCTGTTCCGCGCGACGCGCGACCGCAAGCCCGAGTTCCCCCAGCTTGCCCTCATCCTCGCCGCGGTGGGCGCCGTCGGCTTCGGCGCCGGGCGCGCCGTGTCCGAGGTCGCCCGCTATGTGGGGGCCGCCGGCTTCGTGGACGCCGCCGACAAGTCGAACTCCGCGGCGACCGACGCGTTGAGCCCGACGGCAACGCTCGCCGGTCAGATCATCTGGGAGTTCTGCGCGCTGCTGCTCGGCGTGGCCCTCATTCTCATCGCGCTCAACGCCATGCGCGTCGGCCTGCTCAGCCGCTTCATGGGGATCCTCGGGATGATCGTCGGCGTCACCGTTGCGCCGATCCTGCCGCTCGACCAGCAGGGCATCATCCGCATCTTCTGGTTCGGCGCGCTCGGCTTCCTCATCATCGGGCGCTGGCCGCAGATACCGCCGGCGTGGACGACCGGCCAAGCCGAGCCGTGGCCCAGCCAGCAGCAGCTGCGCGAGCAGCGCGAGGCCGCCCGCGGGGAGGGCGGGCCGCCTGCGCCGGCCAAGCAGCCACGCGCGGAGCGCAAGCCGCCGGCGGCACCGCCGCCGACCCCGCCGAGGCCGCGTCGCCCGGAGCCGGCTGCCGCGGGGGAGCCGCACAGCGCGTCGAAGAAGAAGAAGCGCAAGCGCCGCTCCTGAGCGCGCGGCCACGTGGCTGATCTCGGTGCCGACCAAGCGCCGTTTGGCACAAGGCTGAAGAGGGCAATAGATCGAGCGTTCGGGGCCTCTGGCCACTCTATGCCTGCCTGCGCAGGCCGAGGAGAGGAGAGCTGATGGAAGCCGGAAGCGTTCGTCCTGAGCCCGCACCGCGCGATCCCACTGCAGGTGATCGGGCGACCGCGGGTTGGACTCCCGCGGATCCCGGTCCGCTCGGATTGGCTGGGTTCGCGATGACGACGTTCGTCCTGAGCATGTTCAACGCGAAGCTGGTCAGCTCGGGTGGTGAACCGGTGGTCCTGGGGCTGGCGCTGGCCTACGGTGGCATCGCGCAGCTCCTCGCCGGCATGTGGGAGTTCCGCACCGGCAACACGTTCGGCGCGGTTGCGTTCTCGTCGTATGGAGCGTTCTGGATCTCGTTCTGGGCCCTCGTCGTGTTCTACGCCGGGAAGATCCCGGAGGCCGACGCTGGGCACGCCGTCGGCCTCTACCTGTGGGCGTGGGCGATCTTCACGACCTACATGTTCGTGGCCTCGCTTCGAACTACGGCCGCGGTTGCCCTGGTCTTCTTCCTACTGGCGATCACCTTCGTCCTTCTGGCAGCCGGCAACTCTGGCGGGCACGAGAACGTCATCAAGTGGGGTGGCTACGTCGGTCTCGCGACGGCGGCGGTCGCGTGGTACGCGTCGTTCGCCGTGGTCGTCAACTCGACGTTCGGGAGGACGGTCCTACCCGTCATGCCCTTGAAGCGCTGAACCCGCGCCGCCCGAAAGCGGCGTGACGTGGGGCGGGCCGGCGCCTGAAATGGTCGCGCCGGCCCCCGCCCTCGGTTAGCTTGTCCTTCGCGCAACGAGGAGCTGAGAGTGGCGCTTCCGCGCGCGATCGGGTAGGACCCTCGTCATACGACGACGAGCCAGACGATCGGGAGAGGAGAGGACATGCCGGATGGCCAGAGCGCGACCCTCGAACAGGAGCTGGGCGAGCTTCTCGATCAGGAACGGTTCGAGGTCCCGGAGGACTTCGCCGGCGCGGCGCTGATCGCCGACAGCTCCGAGCACGACGCGGCACATGCGGATCCGCAGGGCTGGTGGGCCGAGCAGGCCAAGGCGCTGCACTGGTTCCAGGAGTGGGACACGGTCCTCGACGAGTCCGATCCCCCGTTCTACAAGTGGTTCGCCGGGGGCAAGATCAACGCTGCGTACAACTGCCTGGACCGCCACGTCGAGAACGGTCAGGGCGATCGCGTCGCCTTCCACTGGCGCGGCGAGGAGGGCGAGGAGCGCGACGTCACCTACGCCGACCTGCTGCGCGACGTCAAACGCTTCGCCAACGCGCTGAAGGATCATGGCATCGAGACCGGCGACGTCGTCGGGATCTATCTGCCGATGATCCCCGAGGTGGTCGTCGCGATGCTTGCGTGCGCGCGCATCGGCGCGCCGCACAACGTCGTCTTCGGCGGCTTCAGCCCCGAGGCGGTCAAGGAGCGCATGGAGTTCTCCCATGCCAAGGCGCTGGTCACCGTCGACGGCGCGCGGCGCAAGGGCAAGGTCGCGGCGATCAAGCAGGCGGTCGACGACGTCATGGGCGACCTCTCCGACCTGCAGACCATCTTCGTCGTCAAGCACACCGACGAGGACTGCGAGATGAAGGACGGCCGCGACGTCTGGTACCACGACGCGCTCGACGCGGCCGACGACGAGTGCGAGGCGGTCGAGCTCGACGCCGAGCACCCGCTCTACATCCTCTACTCGTCGGGCTCGACCGCGAAGCCGAAAGGCATCCTGCATACGACCGGCGGTTACCTGACGCACGTCGCCTGGACCCACAGGTACGTCTTCGACCTCAAGCCCGACGAGGACGTGTGGTGGTGCTCGGCCGACGTCGGCTGGGTCACCGGCCACTCCTACATCATCTACGCGCCGCTGATGAACGGCGTGACCTCGGTGATGTACGAGGGCGCGCCCGACTACCCGGACAAGGACATCTGGTGGGAGCTGTGCGAGCGCTACGGCGTCACGGTCTTCTACACGGCGCCGACCGCGATCCGGGCCTGCATCAAGTGGGGCGCCAAGTACCCCGAGGGCCACGATCTGTCCAAGCTGCGCCTGCTGGGGACGGTGGGCGAGCCGATCAACCCCAAGGCCTGGCTCTGGTATCACAAGGTCATCGGCGGCGGGCGCTGCCCGATCGTCGACACCTGGTGGCAGACGGAGACCGGCGGGATCATGATCACGACGCTGCCGGGCGCGCAGTCGACCAAGCCGGGCTCGGCCGGCACGCCGCTGCCGGGCATCGACGCCGCCGTGGTCAACGACGAAGGTGAGGAGCTCACCGACGAGCAAGGGCTGCTCGTGCTGCGCCGGCCGTGGCCGGGGATGCTGCGCACCCTCTACAAGGACGAGGACCGCTTCATCGACACCTACTTCTCGCGCTACGGCAAGGACACCTACCTGGTCGGCGACGCAGCGCGCAAGGACTCCGACGGTTACTTCTGGATCGTCGGGCGCGTCGACGACGTCATCAACGTCTCGGGCCACCGGCTGTCGACGGCGGAGGTCGAGTCGGCGATCGTGGCGCATCCGAAGGTCGCCGAAGCGGCGGTGGTCGCCCAGGCCGACGAGGACACCGGGCAGGCGATCGTCGCGTACGTGACGCTCGAGGGCGATCTCGAGGGCTCGGACGAGATGGTGACCGAGCTGCGCGACCACGTCGCCCAGCGCATCGGCAAGCTGGCGCGACCCAAGCGCGTGATCTGGTCGGGCGACCTGCCCAAGACGCGCTCGGGCAAGATCATGCGCCGCCTGCTGCGCGACATCGCCGAGGGCCGCGAGCTCGGCGACGTGACGACGCTGCGCGACCCGGACGTCATGGAGGTGCTCAAGCAGAAGGTGGCCGAGCGCGGCGACGAGGAATAGCCGCCCCACTGATCGTCCGGGACGTCATTTTGCGCGACGGGGCCGCCCTGCGGCTCCGTTCGCCGCAGCCCGAGGACGAAGCGGACATCAAGGCGTTCTTCGACGCGCTGGCGCCGGAGAGCCGTTACAAGCGCTTCCACGGCCTGGCGCGCACGGACGTCGTCGCGCGCGATTACGCGGCCGCCGACGGCGAGGCACGCGTCGTTCTCCTCGCGCACCTCGACGGCCGCGTCGTTGCCGTGGCCGGCTACGACCGCCTGCGCGAGCCGACCGCGGCCGAGGTCGCCTTCGCGGTGGCCGACGAGATGCATGGCGGCGGGCTGGCGACGCGGATGCTCGAGCAGCTCGCCGAGATCGCCGCGGCGCGCGGGATCGTGCGCTTCGACGCCCAGGTCCTGGCCGACAACCGCGCGATGCTCGGCGTCTTCGCGGGCGCCGGCTTCGACGTGCGGCGCCAGACCGAATTCGGCGAGGTCTCACTGTCGCTCGACCTGCGGCCCACCGCGCGCTTCGAGGAGCGCGTCGCCGACCGCACGCACGTGGCGACCGTCGCCTCGCTGCGCCCGCTGCTGGCGCCGAGCTCGGTCGCCGTGGTGGGCGCGTCGTCGCGCGCGGACAGCGTGGGCGGCGCGATCTTCCGCGGGATCGTCGCCGGCGGCTTTGCCGGCGTCGCCGTGCCCGTGCACCCCGACGGCGGGGTCGTCGCCTCGGCCCGCGCGGCGCGCTCGCTGTCGGAGCTCGCCGAGCCGCCCGACCTCGCCGTGATCGCGGTGCCGGCGGGCGAGGTCCTCGGGGTGGCGCAGGAGGCCGCGGAGTGCGGGGTGCGCGCGCTGCTCGTGGTGTCCGCCGGCTTCTCGGACGCCGACGAGCCCGAGAGCCGCGAACGCGAGGAGGAGCTGCTGCGGATCGTGCGCGCGCACGGGCTGCGGCTGGTGGGCCCCAACGCGCTCGGGGTGATCAACACCGATGCCTCCGTCGCGCTGCACGCGCTGATCGGCCACGTGCACGTGCGGCCGGGCGCCCTGGCGCTGTCGTCGCAGTCGGGCGCGCTCGGGCTGGCGCTGCTCGGGCACGCGACGGCTCGCGGCCTGGGCATCTCGACCTTCGTGGCGCTCGGCAACCGCGCCGACGTGTCGACCAACGACGTGCTCGAGCACTTCGAGGAGGACGAACGCACCGCGGTCGTGGCGCTCTACATGGAGTCCTTCGGCAACCCGCGGCGCTTCTCGCAGCTGTCGCGACGGGTGTCGCGGCGCAAGCCGCTGCTGGCCGTCAAGGGCGGGCGCGGCCGCCGGCTGCTCGACGAGGCGGCAGGCGACGCGCTCTTCCACCAAGCGGGCGTGCTGCGGGTGGAGACGACCCAGGCGCTCTTCGACGCGGCGGCGCTGCTCGAGCTCCAGCCGCTGCCGGGCGGGCGCCGCGTCGGCGTGGTGACGAACTCGGGCGGCCTCGGCGTTGTCGCCGCCGACGCGTGCGCGGCGCGCGGCCTGACCCTGGCCGCGCCGGGCGACGCGACGAGCGAGCGCCTGGCGGCCGCCCTGCCCGGCGCCGACCGCCTGGGCAATCCGATCGACCTCGGGGTGCGCGCCACGCTGGACGACGACGTCGAGGCGGTGGCGGCGCTGCTGGCCGACGAGCACGTCGATGCGGTGCTCGTGCTGCACGTCGAGCTCGGCGGCGACGATCCCGCCGCGCGCCTGGAGGCGCTCGACGAGGTGACCGCGGACGCGACCAAGCCGGTGCTCGCCTGTGTTGTCGGCGGCGGCGGCGAGCTGCCGCGCCGCCCCGAGCGGCGGGTGCCGAACTACCGCTTTCCCGAGGCCGCCGTGCATGCGCTGGCGCTGGCCGCTGCCCGCCGCGATTGGCTCTCGCGCCCGCTCGGCCAGGCGCTGCAGGTCGAGGGGATCGACGCGGAGGCGGCGCGCGCGCTGGCCGCCCGCGCGGGCGCGGGCCCGCTGCGCCCCGATGACGCCCGCGCCCTGCTGCGGACGGCCGGGATCGAGCCGCCGGATGGCGCGCCGGCGCGCCTCGTCGTCGACGCCGACCTCGGGCCGCTGATCAGCGCGGGCGGCGTCCATCGGCTCACGCCGCTGACCGACGTCGACGCCGAGGACCTCGCGCCCGACGCGCCGGCCACGCGCGATGTGGTCGTGCGCCTGGCCGCGCTCGGCGAGGCCGTGCCCCAGCTCGCCGAGGTCACGCTCGACCCCCTCAGCGTCACGCTCGGCCTCGCGCCAGAACGCCAGCGCGCGAAGACGTGGTGAGAGAGAATGGGACCATGAGCCGTTACGAGGAGCTGTACGCCGCACACGAATGGCGCGTGCCCGACCGCTACAACATCGCCGCCGACGTCTGCGACAAACATCCGCGCGACAAGCCGGCCATGATCTGGGAGCGCTTCGACGGCGCGCGCCGCGACCTGACCTGGGGGGAGCTCCAGGACCTGTCCAACCAGGCCGCCAACGTCCTGCGCGACCACGGCGTCGGCCGCGGCGAGCGCGTGGCGGTCGTGCTGCCGCCGACGCCCGAGACCGCGGCAGTCTTCTTCGGCACGTGGAAGAACGCCGGGATCCTGCTGTCGATGTCGGTGCTCTACGGCGACGAGGGCATCGCCCACCGGCTGCGCGATTCGCAGCCGGCCGTGCTGGTCACCGACAGGGCCAACGCGCCGCGCTTCGACGCGTCGCTGGTCGGCGAGCTGCTGGTGCTCGACGACGACCTGCTCGAGGGCGCGTCGACGGACTTCGAGACGGCCGACACCGCCGCCGACGATCCCGCGCAGCTGTACTACACGAGCGGGACGACCGGCCTGGCCAAGGGCATCGTCCACGCCCACCGCTACGTCCTCGCCCACGAGGAGTTCGAGTACTGCCACGAAGTGCAGGAGGGCGAGCGCTTCCACGGCATGGGGGAGTGGGCGTGGGCGGCGGGCATCGCGCCGCTGCTCGGCCCGTGGCGCGTGGGTGCGCTGCAGGTCGTCTACCAGCGCGAGGGCGGCTTCAACCCGCACAAGCAGCTGGACTTCCTCAGCCGCCACGAGGTCACCAACGTCTTCACGACGCCGACGGCGATGCGGGCGATGATGGCCATCGAGGATGCGGGCACCCGCTACCCGCAGAGGTTCCGCCGGGTGTGCTCGGCCGGCGAGCCGCTCAACCCGGAGGCGATCCGCTGGTTCCGCGAGCAGTATGGGCTGACCGTGCTCGACTTCTACGGGCTGACCGAGAGCTACCCGCTCGTCGCCAACTTCCCGTTCATGGAGGTTCGCGAAGGGTCGATGGGCCGGCCGATGCCCGGCTGGGACGTGCAGATCCTCGACGAGGACGAGCAGCCCGTCGCCCAGGGCGAGCGCGGCGAGATCTGCCTGCGCGCGCGGTCGAACCCGCACTACCCGCTCGGCTACTGGCGCAACGAGGAGGCCTCGAAGCAGACCTTCGGCGGCGAGTGGTTTCACTCCAAGGACGCCGCGATGGCCGACGAGGACGGCTACATCTGGTACGCCGGGCGCGCCGACGACGTCATCATCGCCGCCGGCTACCGCATCGGCCCGTTCGAGGTCGAATCGGCCTGCCTGGAGCACGACGCCGTGCGCGAGGCGGCCGCGGTCGCCTCGCCCGACGAGATCAAGGGCAACGTCGTCAAGGCGTTCATCGTGCTCGCCGAGGGCCACGAGCCCTCCGACGAGCTGGCCGAGGACATCAAGCACTTCGTGCGTGATCGGCTGTCGGCCTACGCCTACCCGCGGCGCATCGAGTTCGTCGACGACCTACCCAAGACGCTGACCGGCAAGATCCGGCGCATCGAGCTGCGCGAGCGCGAGCAGGCGGAGACGAAGACCATCTAGGCCTGCGCGACCAGCGCGGTGAGCTCGGCGGCGGCGGGCCGCCGCTCGCCGCGCTCCATCGCGTGCACGAGCTCCACGACGCGATCGTTGAACGGCGTCGCGATTCCGTGCGCGCGGCCGCGCCGCGCGACGCCGCCGTTGACGACGTCGACCTCGGTCAGCCGGCCCTGCTCGAGGTCCTGCAGCATCGACGGCTTGGTGTTGCCGGCGACCGCCATCATCCGCTCCAGGGCGGCGTCGTCGCGCCCGACCAGCTCGCGCGGTTCGACGCCGAGCACCGTGTCGAAGGCCACGCCCTCGGCCTGGCCGACGGCCACGCCCTCCGCCCAGATCGCGTAGGCGGCGGCGCGCCCGTCCGGGTGGGCGGCGACCTCGCCGTAGCGCAGCCCGGACACGGCCGAGAGCCCCGTGAAGGCGGTGTTGACGAGCAGCTTGGACCAGATCTGACCGCGCACGTTGGCGGTCAGGCGCACGTCGCCGACCGCCTCCAGGCAGCGGGCCAGCAGCCGGGTGCGCTCGCGCTCGGAGCCGTCGAGCTCGCCGACCACCATCGGCGCGATCGTGTCGCGCACGGCGCGCCCGGGCTGCTCGTGCGTGCCGCCCCATTCGACGATGCACGACAGCAGCCGGTCCTGGCCGACGATCGCGGCCATCGCGTCCTGGATGAGGCCGTTGCCCAGCGAGACGAACGCCTCGATCTCGCGCAGAGCGGCGAGCGGTTCGAGGGCTACGCGGTGATAGGGCGACTTGACCGCGACCAGCGCGAAGTCGAAGCGGCCGGAGAGCGCGGCGGCGGTGGTGACCGCGTCGAGCGCGACGACGTGCTCGGCGCCGGCCTCCGCGAAGGTCAGGCCCGGATCGCACAGGCGGGCGACGTGGGCCTCGTCGGAATCGAGCACCACGACGCGCCTCACCCGGGCCGTGAGCTTGGCGGCCGTGATCCCACCGATGGCTCCGCCGCCGACGACGAGGACGCTGGCGTCGATCATCGGCGCGCCAGGCTACGTGATTACTCGACAGGTAAGTGCCGTGCCGCAGGGCCGGCGCTATGGTCGCGGCCATGACCGAGATGACGGTGCGTGCGGGGGTCGGTCCGTTGCTGCGCGACTGGCGCCGGCGGCGGCGGCGCAGCCAGCTCGACCTCGCCCTCGATGCGGGCGTGTCGGCGCGCCACCTGAGCTTCGTCGAGACCGGCCGCTCGAAGCCGAGCCCCGAGGTGGTGCTCGCGCTCGCCGAGCAGCTCGAGGTCCCGCTGCGCGATCGCAACCAGCTCCTGCTGGCGGCCGGCTACGCGCCGCGCTACGGCGAGCGCAGCCTCGACGACCCCCAGATGACGCCGGTGCGCCAGGCGCTGGACCTCGTCCTTCGCGGCCACGAGCCCTATCCGGCGGCGGTCGTGGACCGCTGGTGGGAGATGGTCGCGGCCAACAGCGGGATCGCGCTGCTCACCGAGGGCGTCGCCCCCGAGCTGCTCGAGCCGCCGGTGAACGTCATCCGCGTGGCGCTGCACCCCGACGGGATGGCGCGCCAGATCGTCAACTTCGGCGAGTTTCGCGCGCACATGCTCGAGCGGCTGCGCCACCAGGTCACGGTGACCGGCGACCAGGCCCTCGAGACGCTCTATGAGGAGGTCGCCTCCTACCCCGCGCCGGCGGCGAGTCGCGGGGTCGACGCGGGGATCTTCGTGCCGCTCGTCGTGCGCTCGGGCGATCGCGAGCTGCGCTTCTTCAGCACGCTGGCGACGTTCGGCACCGCGGTCGACATCACCGTCGCCGAGCTCGCGATCGAGTCGTTCTTCCCGGCCGACGCGGCGACGGCCGAGGCGCTCCGCGCGCGTTAGGCGTGGCGCAGGATCGCCGCGCCGGCGGTCGCCAGATCGGTCACCCACCCCGGCGGCGGTGGGACCTCGTCGGCACCGAAGCTCAGCCACACCAGCCTGCGGTCATCGCCGTGCGCGCGCTCGTAGGCCAGCACGCCGTCGGGCACGTCGTCGCGCAGCGTCAGCGCGCCCAGGCGCAGTGCCGGCGAGTCGCGGCGCAGCGCCAGCGCGGCCCGGCACAGGTGCAGGATCGAGCCGTCCTCGGCTCGCTGGGTCTCGACGCTGCGGGCCGCGGGCTCGGGCGGCCACGGCAGCCACGGCTCGGCGGGCCAGCCGTGGCCGGGCTCGGCGGTCCAGGGCAGCGGCGCGCGGCAGCCGTCGCGGCCACCGGGATCGACCACGCGCTCGGACGGCACCTCGGCGTCCTCGAGGCCGAGCTCGTCGCCGGCGTAGAGAAACGGCGTGCCGCGCAGCGTCAGCAGCATGAGGAGCGCGGCGCGCGCGCGGGCCTCCGAGCCGCCCAGCCGCGTGCGGATGCGCGGCTGGTCGTGGTTCGAGAACACCCACGTCGGCCAGCGTTCGCCCATCACCGCTGCGACGTGAGCGATGCGGGCCCGCCAGGCCTCCGCGTCCCAGGACACGTCGAGGGACTCGAAGTCGAAGGCCAGGTGCAGCTCGTCGTCCTCGCCGAGATAGGGCGCGATGAGCGAGGTCTCGCGCAGGTTGACCTCGCCGACGATCATCCGATCGGGGTACTCCTCGAGCACGCCGCGGATGCCGCGCAACAGCGCGTGCGTGCCGTCGTAGTCGTGGTAGCTGACGATGTCCGGCGTCGTGACGTCGGGCAGCGTCGGGTCCTTGCCGATGAGGTGCACAACGTCGGCACGGAAACCGTCCACGCCGCGGTCCATCCAGAAGCGCAGCACGTCGTGCATCGCTGCGACGACCTCGGGCTCGTCCCAGTTGAGGTCGGGCTGTTGGGGCAGGAACGTGTGCAGGTACCACTGCTGCGTGGCTTCGTCCCACGTCCACGCCGGCTCGTCGGCGAACGCGGCGCGCCAGTTGTTGGGCGGCAGGGCCGGATCGCCGTCGCGCCAGCGATACCACGAGCGCTTGGGCGAGTCGCGCGAGGCGCGGCTCTCGACGAACCACGGGTGCTGGTCGGACGTGTGGTTGGGCACCCAATCGAGCAGGACGCGGATGCCGCGCGCGTGAGCGTCCTCGAGCAGCGCGTCGAAGGTCTGCAGGTCGCCGAAGAGCGGATCGATGTCGCGGTAGTCGGCGACGTCGTAGCCGAAGTCGGCCATCGGCGAGCGGAAGATCGGCGACAGCCAGATCGCGTCGACCCCCAGCCACTGCAGGTACTCCAGGCGCTCGCGCAGGCCGTCGAGGTCGCCGACTCCGTCGCCGGAGGCGTCCGCGAACGAGCGCGGGTAGATCTGGTACACGACCGCTTCGCGCCACCACATGCGGCGGCGAAGGCTACGGGCCGTTGACGAATTAGGGTGCCGTCCATGACACAGATCGAACGGGTCGGCGTCGTCGGCGCCGGCTTCATGGGCTCGGGGATCGCGGAGTCCTCGGCGCGCGCCGGCGTGGCGGTGAGGCTCTACGAGCCCCAGGCGGCGCCGCTCGAGCACTCGCGGGCGAGCGTCGAGGCGTCGGTCGCGCGCGCCGTCAAGCGCGAGCGGCTGACCGCCGACGAGGGGAAGGAGCTGCTCGGGCGCATCGAGTGGTCGACCGACCTCGCCGCGCTGAAGGGCTCGGAGCTGGTCGTCGAGGCGATCGTCGAGAACGAGGCCGTCAAGCTGGACACCTTCCGGGCGCTCGACGAGGTGCTGCCCACGGAGACGATCCTGGCCTCGAACACGTCGTCGATACCGATCGCCGGGCTGGCCGCCGCCACGCGCCGGCCGGAGCGTGTGGTCGGCCTGCACTTCTTCTCGCCGGTGCCCGTGATGAAGCTCGTCGAGGTCGTCGTCGGGCTCGACACCGCCGACGAGACCGTCGAGCGCGCCGAGACCTTCGCCGCCCAGATCGGCAAGACGCCGATCAAGACCAAGGACCGCTCGGGCTTCATCGTCAACTTCCTGCTCGTGCCCTATCTCATGGCCGCGGTGCGCATGTACGAGGAGGGCTTCGCCACCCGCGAGGACATCGACGAGGGCATGAAGCTCGGCTGCGGCCACCCGATGGGCCCGTTGACGCTGTGCGACTTCATCGGCCTCGACGTCCTCTACAGCGTCTGCGACTCGCTCTACGAGGAGTTCAAGCGCGACGAGTACGCGCCGCCGCCGCTGATGAAGCGGATGGTCGTCTCGGGGCACCTCGGCCGCAAGACGGGACGCGGGTTCTACGAATACGACTGACGCTCAGGCGCGCGCGGCCAGCCAGGCGCCGAGCTCGCCCGCCGGTAGCGGGCGGCTGAGCAGGAAGCCCTGGGCGACGTCGCACTCGAGGCTTGCCAGCACGTCGAGGACCTCGGTCGTCTCGACGCCTTCGGCCACGACCGCGAGGCCGAGGTGGCGTGCGAGGTCGATGGTCGAGCGCACGATCGCCGCGTCGCTGGCGTCGTCGGCCATCCCGGAGACGAAGGAGCGGTCGATCTTGACCTCGTCGAGCGGCAGGCGCTTGAGGTAGGACAGCGACGAGTGGCCGGTGCCGAAGTCGTCGAGCGACAGCCGCACGCCCAGCGCGCGCAGGCGCTCGAGCACGTCGGTGGCGCGCCGCGGATCGCCCATGACCGTGTCCTCGGAGATCTCGCACTCCAGGCGGTCGGCGGGGACGTCCCAGCGGCGCAGCGTCTCGGCGACGGCGTCGGGCAAGGTGGAGTCGACGATGTTGGCCGCCGCGAGGTTGACGGCGACGGGCAGATCGATGCCCTCGCGCCGCCACGCGCCGCACTGGCGCACCGCCGCGTCGAGGACCCAGCGGGTGATGTCGGCGATCAGCCCGGTGCGCCCGGCAAGAGCGAGGAACTCGCCGGGACCGAGCAGTCCGCGCTCGGGGTGCTGCCAGCGCACGAGCGCCTCGACGCCGATCGTCTCGCCGCTCTCCAGCGCCACCTTGGGCTGGAAGAAGAGGACCAGCTCGTCGCGGTCGACCCCACGGCGCAGCTCGCCCAGCAGCGCGAGGCGCTCGGGCGAGTACGGGTCACGCTCGGGGTCGTAGGTCTCGATGCCCGCCGTGGTCCGCTTGGCCTCGTACATCGCGACGTCGGCGTGGCGCAGCAGCGTGGAGACGTCGTCGCCGTGGTCGGGCTGCACGGCGATCCCGATCGACGCGCCGAGCTCGATGGCCACGCCGCCGAGCTCGAACGGGCGCGACAGGGCGCTCTGCAGGCGCGTGGCGACCTCGCCGAGTGCGCCGCGGTTGGGCAGCGCGGCCAGCACGGCGAACTCGTCGCCGCCGAGACGGGCGAGGATGTCGGTGCCGCGCAGCACGCCGCGCAGGCGCGTGGCGACCTCCACGAGCAGGTGGTCGCCCTGCTCGTGGCCCATCGTGTCGTTGACCTCCTTGAAGCGATCGAGGTCGATGAGCAGCAGCGCCGCGAACTGGCCGTCGCGCTGCGCGCCGGTGAGCGACCGCTGTCCGAGCTCGTAGAGCTCGGCGCGGTTCGAGAGGCCGGTGAGCGCGTCGTGGCTGGCCTGGTGGCGTAGGCGGCGCGACGCGCGGGCGACCGTGCGGAACAGCGTGGCCCACAGCGCCAGCAGACCGCCGACGAGCGTGAGGATCAGGATGCGGGTGTCCGACGCGATCGCGCGCGCCGTGGGCGCATAGGACATGTAGCTCTCGAAGACGCCGCCGCGGATCGGGACGTAGACCTCGATGAAGCGCCCCTCGGCGCCGAGCTCCTCGGCGTCCTCCTCGACGTCGACATGGATCTTGCCCTCCAGCGCCTCGCGCACGTCGTCGTGGTTCATCGCGTTGCGCCCGATGAAGCCGTGGTCGTCGGACCACGCGATGCGGCCGTGCTGGTCGTAGAGCTTGCCGCGCAGCAGGCCGCTGGACGAGAACCATTCGTCGAGGCCGGCGATCCGGTGGGCCGACAACGGCCCGCGGTCGAGCTCGCCGCTGTGGACCTGCCCGGCGATCCCGACGCGAGCGATCGCGATCGCGAGCCGCTGGGCGTCGGCCGATGCGCGCCGCTCGATGCGGCCATGCAGGATCGTCCCGGCCGTTACGCCCATGACGGCCATGACCAGGAGGCTGACGACGCCGAAGGCCTGCAGCAGGGATGGGCGCGGGAAGCGCACACGCATACAGACCGTCCAGTCGGCCACCCAGGGCGCGGTCTTGAGCACAACCGCCGCGTGTACGGACGCATGTGCGGCGCGAGCGTCGGCCTCGCTCGCACCGCACCAATGGCCCGGAGTGTAGGCCGAGAACACGGCGCGCGACCTAGCCGAATAGCCTGTCCGCACCATGCTTCTCGAAGGACGCAAGCTGCTGATCACCGGCGTGCTGACCGACCGCTCGATCGCCTTCTCCGTCGCGCGCCGCGCGCAGGAGGAGGGCGCGGAGGTGGTCCTCACCGGCTTCGGCCGCGGCCTGCGCATCACCGAGCGCATGGCCAGGCGCCTGCCCACCGAGGCCGACGTGCTGGAGCTCGACGTCAACGATCCGGCTCAGCTCGAGGCCGTGGCGGGCGCGCTCGACGAGCGCTGGGGCAGCCTTGACGGCCTGCTGCACGCGATCGCCTTCGTGCCGCCCGACGCGCTGGGCGGCCAGTTCCTGCAGACGCCGAGCGCGTCGGCGATGGCGGCGATCGAGACGAGCGCCTTCTCGCTGAAGGCGCTGGCGGCGGCGATGCTGCCGCTGCTCGAGCGCGGCGAGGCGCCGGGCGTCGTCGGCCTGGATTTCGATGCGTCGAAGGCGTGGCCGGCCTACGACTGGGCCGGCGTCTCCAAGGCGGCGCTGGAGTCGATCAACCGCTACCTCGCGCGCGACCTCGGCCCGCGCGGCGTGCGCTCCAACCTCGTCGCCGCCGGCCCGCTGCAGACGGTGGCGGCGTCGAACATCGACGGCTTCGAGGGCCTCGCGCAGGTGTGGGAGCGCCAGGCGCCGCTGGGCTGGGACCTCGGCGACCCGACGCCCGTGGCCGACGCGTGCCTGTTCCTGCTCTCACCGCTGGCGCGAGCGATCACCGGCGAGATCGTGCACGTCGACGGCGGCGTGCACGCGCTGGGCGCGGCGCCGGCGGCGCCGTCGGCAGACGCCTAGTGGGCCTTCTCGCAACGTTTCACCGGAAACCCCGGGCCGGGGTTTCCGGCGCAACGTCACGAGAAGACCCACTAGTTGCGCGGGCGGCGGGCGGTCAGGCCCTCGAGGACGACCTCGACCGGCGACCGCCTGCGCGGCGCGTCGAGGTGCTCGCGCACGAGGCGAAGCTCGTTGGCCAGCGCGCCGGCCTGCTTACCGGCCGAGCCGAGCTGGCCGGCCGCCTTGACGAGCGCGTTCATCCCCACGCGCCGCGGCGCCGTCAGGCGACCGAGCGCCATGCCGCCGGCGAGGCCGGCCAGAGCTGCGCCACCGGCAACCGCCGGGACCTTGGCCTTCTTCGCCGCGCTTCCGAGTGCGTCAAGCGGACTGCGCCCGTTCGAGCGGCTCGCGGCGGAGCCGCCGCTACGCGACGAGCCGGCGCCTCGCGTGGAGCCGCCGCTCCGGGCGGAGCCGCCGCTTCGCGCGGAGCCGCCGCCTCGAGACGACGCGTCGCGCGTAGTGGAGCGGCCGTTCGACGCGCTCGACGCCGCCCGTGTCGTCGGGCGCTTCGTGGCCGCGGCGCGCCTCCCGGCGGCCTGTGAGCCGTTGGACGTGCGGGACCGAGATGCCTGGGCCATGGTGGGACGCTCCTTCGGAGGCCTTCAACATGGCGGTACCCGGGGCGCGCGCCCCGGATGCATCCGCTACGCCGGCGCCGCGGCGCCCGGTCGGGAGTAGACCGCGCGCCACCACAGCTCCGACAGCGTGCGGATCGACTCGGTCGCGTCGCCGCGCTTGAGCACGACCTCGCGCGTGATGTGGTTCTCGACCATCGCCAGCAGCGCCTGCGCGGACAGGCGCGGGGCGATGTCGTCGGGCGCGATGCCGCGCTCCTGGTCGCGCTCTATGCGCGCGGCGGCGCGTTCGACGAAGCGCATGATGTAGGGCGCCCACTCGTCGGGCAGGTGCTCGCCGCGCGCGCCGGACAGCTGTGCGGCGAGCAGCAGCAGGCCGGCGTTGCCGTTGACGACCTCCATCACGCGCGCCAGCGAGGCCCGCAGCTCGCGGCGCGGCTCGCCATCGCCGTCGAGGTACGGGCTGGCGGCGAGGTACATCTGGCTGAAGACCTGCTGGATCAGCCGATCGACCACCGCGCGCTTGTTGGGGAAGTAGAAGTAGACCGCCGTGCGCGAGACGAACGCCTTGCGCGCGATCGCGTCCATGGTCAGCGCCTCGAAGCCCTTCTCGGCGAGCGCCGCGCGCGCCGCCTCGAGAATGGCTTCCTCGGTCGCGTTACGTGTCTGAACCTCCCGCCGTGCCGCGGTGGCCACGGCGTTCACCGAGCGGACTCCAGCGCGAAGGCGATGCGCTCGCGCGTCTCGCTCGGAGCCACGACCTCGTCGATGAAGCCGCGCGACGCCGCCACCCGCACCGGCAGGTGCTCGGCCGCATACGCGTCGGCCAATGCCTGCGCGTCGGCGCCGGCCGCGATCTCGCGGCGGTTGACGACCTCGACTGCCTGGCGCGGTCCCATGACGCCAATCTTCGCATGCGGCCAGGCCATCGTGAGGTCCGCGCCCAGGTCGCGCGAGTTCATCACGATGTGCGCGCCGCCGTAGGCGGCCCGCAGCGTGACCGTGATGCGCGGCGTCGTGGCCACGCTGAACGCGCGCAGCAGCGACGCGCCGTGGCGGATGACGCCGGCCTGCTCCTGCGACACGCCCGGCAGGAAGCCGGGGGTGTCGACGAGCACGACGAGCGGCAGACCGAAGCGATCGCACATATCGACGAACCACGCGCCCTTTTGCGAGGACTCGGCGTCGAGGCAGCCGCCCAGGTGCTTGGGCTGGTTGGCGATGATGCCCACCGGCATGCCCGAGATGCGGGCGAAGCCGACGACGAGGTTGCGCGCCCAGCGCGGGCCGAACTCCAGCAGCTCGCCGCCGTCGATCAGCCGCGCGGCGACGTCGCGCACGTCGTAGACCGAGCGCTCGCTCTCGGGCAGGATCTCGCCCGGGTCGCCGGGCGCCGGATCCTGCGGCGGGTACAGCGGCAGCGATTCGCCCGCCCGCGAAGGCAGGTGGGCCAGCGCGCTGCGCACGATCTCGGCGGCGTGCACGTCGTTGTCGGCGAAGAGGTGCGCGACGCCGTTGCGCCCGTGGACCTTGGGCCCGCCGAGCTCGAGCGCGGTGACCTGCTCGCGCGTGACGCGCTCGACGACCGCCGGCCCGGTGAGGAACATCTTGGCGTCGTGCCCGGCCATGACCGTGAGGTCGCCGAGCGCCGGCGAGTACGCCGCGCCACCCGCGCACGGGCCGCCGATCACGCTGATCTGCGGAACGCCGGCCAGCGCCTGCGCGCGGAAGATCGCGCTGTACGCATGCAGGGCCGCGACGCCCTCCTGCAGCCGCGCGCCGCCCGAGTGCGGGAACCCCACGACCGGCGCGCCGACCTTGTCGGCGTGCGTGATCGCGCGGGCGATGGTCTCGCCGCCGCGGGTGCCCAGCGAGCCGCCCTTGAACGCGCCGTCCTGCGCCCAGGCGCAGACGACGCGCCCGTTGACGCGACCCGAGCCCGACAGCACGCCGTCGCCGACGAGCGAACGGGTCGGGCGGAACGTCCCGGAATCGAACAGCAGCTCCAGCCGCGCGCGGGCGACGAGATGCTCTGGTGCGACGTCGAAGACTGCGCTCATGCTCTCCTCACAGCCAGGCAGGCGTTCTGTCCGCCGAATCCGAAGGAGTTCGACAGCGCCAGCTCGAGCCCTGGTGCCTCGCGCGGGCCCTCGGGCACGTAGTCCAGATCGCAGTCGGGATCGGGCTGCTCGTAGTTGATCGTCGGGGGCAGCACGCCGCGGCGCACCGCCTCGACGCACACGAGGGCCTCCACCGCGCCGGCCGCGCCGAGCAGGTGCCCGATGTGCGACTTGGTCGAGGACACGGGCGGCGGCGTCGCGGACCCGTTGAAGACCTGCTTGATCGCGCTCGTCTCGATCTTGTCGTTGAACGGCGTCGAGGTGCCGTGGGCGTTGATGTAGCCCACGTCGACCGCCGCCGCGTCGGCGTCGGCCAGCGTGGCCTGCATCGCCTGGATTGCGCCGCGGCCCTCCTCGTGGGGCTGGGTGATGTGGAACGCGTCGTTCGACGCGCCGTAGCCCGCGACCCGCGCCAGGATCTTGGCGCCGCGCGCGCGCGCGTGGTCCTCGCGCTCGAGCACGAGCACGGCAGCGCCCTCGCCCATGACGAAGCCGTCGCGCTCGGCGTCGAACGGGCGCGAGACGCCCTCGCGCGACAGCGCGCCCATCCGCCTGAAGGCGGCGATGCACAGTCCCGTGAGCGCGGCCTCGGTGCCGCCCGCGACGACGGCGTCGGCCTCGCCGCGGACGATCATCCGCGTCGCCTCGCCGATGGCGTGGCCACCGGTGGCGCAGGCGCTGGAGACGCTGAAGCCGGGGCCCTGCGCGCCGAGGCGCATCGCGATCGTGCCGGCGGCCGCGTTGGGCATCATCATCGGCACGAAGTGCGGGGAGACGGCGCGGTCGCCGCCCTCCAGCCACGCCTGGCACTCGTTCTGCAGGGTGGTCAGGCCGCCGACGCCGGTGCCGACGAGCACGCCGAGGCGCACCGGGTCGACCCCATCGGGCAGTCCGGCCTCCTCGGCCGCCTGCACCGCCGCTGCCACCGCGAGCTGCGTGTAGCGATCCGCGCGGCGCGCCTCCTTGGGCGACATCGCGACCTCGGGATCGAAGTCCACGCAGGCGCCGACGCCGTCGGCGATGCCCGAGCGCTTGCTCAGCAAAGCCTCGAAGAACGCGTCGGTGCCCTCGCCGATCGACGAGACGACGCCGCGTCCGGTGATGACGACCTGCGTCACGCGGTCGCACCCGCCTTCTCGCGCGTCAGCTCCTGAACGAGCGCGGCGGCATCGCCGACGGTCGCGATCGACTTCAGGCGCCCGTCGGCGATCTGCACGTCGTAGCGATCCTCGAGCGCCTTGACGACCTCGACGAGGTCGAGCGAGTCGACATCGAGATCGCTCCACGTCTGGTCGGGCTCAGCGCTCTCGGCGCCCGGCACCTTGATGTTCGCAAGCTCCTCGCGGATGGCCTCGAGGGCCTCCTGATCGGTCGGCACGTTGGCCATGTCAGGCCTCCTTGGTGTTCTTGTTCATGCGCCCAGCCCCCCGTCGACGGAGAGCGTGGCGCCGTTCACGTAGGCCGCCTCCTCGGAGACGAGGAAGGCGACCGCTGCGGCGACCTCTTGGGGCCGCCCCACGCGACCGGCCGGCACGGCCTCGACGAGGCCTCCGGCAAGGTCGGCGGTCATGTCGGTCTCGATGACGCCCGGGGTGATCGCGTTGCACGTGACGCCCCGCTTGGCCATCTCGCGCGCGACCGTGCGCGTGAAGCCGAGCAGCCCGGCCTTGGCGGCGACGTAGTTCGCCTGCCCCGGGTTGGCTCGCTCGGCGACGACCGACGAAACGTTGACGATGCGCCCCCAGCGCGCGCTCAGCATGTCG
>DATBKW010000194.1:0-5106 GCA_036555665.1 Solirubrobacteraceae bacterium
CGAGCCGCAGCGTGGTGGTGCGCTGCGTCGCGGCGGCGAGGAACACGCTCGGCGACGGTGTGTGCCCGAGCGGTGTGTTGTGGTGCTCGGCGAGGTGGTAGGCGTGGAACCCCGCCCGCTCGTAGCGCTCGAGCAGCTGCAAGCGCTCCTCGAACTGCCGCCCGACCGCCAGCCCCGACTCATCGACGTGATCGAAGACGCCGAACCTCACGCTGCCTCCTTCCCGCGGGTGGCATGGCTACGTCGCGCGAAGGCGCCGTCCACGTGAAAGCTCCGGGGGTGGGACTCGAACCCACAACCTAACGGTTAACAGCCGTTCGCTCTGCCTGATTGAGCTACCCCGGACCGACCGATTGAGCTACCCAGGACAGGTGCCCTCGGCGGTCAATCTTAGGGGAAGATCGGCAGCTCCCGCCTCGACCTGAGCGTGACAGTTGGCGCAAAGTAGGACGCACTTGCGCGCTTCCTCACGCATGCGCGCCATCGACCTGGTGTCCCCGTTGCGAATCGTGAAGGACTTCTGTCCCGGTTCGACATGGTGGAACTGCAACGCGGCCGGATGGTCGCCGAAGCCGCAGATCGCGCAGGCGCCGCCCGCCTCCGTGATGAGCTGGTCGCGCATGCGGGTACGGCGGCGGGCCACGGATGCGGCCCGGCACTTGCGGCACCGCTGGTAACCGTCGCGATCGAGCACGAACGACGTGGGGCCGTGGTCAGGACACATCCGCATGTCAGGCCCGGCATCGGGTGGCGGCGGCGTGCGACTGATGCTCAGCCGGACGGTACGGGCGGTCTGCAGCTCGTATTTCGCCAGCCAGTGGCGAACCGACGCGGGGCTGCGGCCGAGCACCTCGGCCATGTCGCGGATCGAAAGCCTGCACGCGACGATCTCGGCGAGGAGCTCTCGGTCGATGCCGCCCCTCGCGGCGTGGCGTGGGGCGTGGGTCGAGGTCAGGCCGTGCTTTCGAGCCCAGTACGCGACGGTCGACGGGTGGCGGTCGACCTCCCTCGCGATCGACTCGAAGGACCGGCCCGCGGCAAGTTGTGTGGCGAGCCAGTCCTTGTCCATGACACGAACACTAGTTCGCCTGTCGGACGGCAAGGTCCTCGATGAGGTCGGCGGCATGGGCCGCGGCGTCGTGCGAGCGGGACCATGCTGAGATCGACTCGGCGTGCACGCGCATGCGCGTGTCCGACAGCGCGCGCTCGACCGCGAGGCGCACCGCGCGTGGGCCGCAGAGGCGGCGGGGCACGCGCACGCCGACGCCGGCCCAGTCGATGCGGGCGGCGTTCTCGTTCATGTCGCCGGCAGCCGGCACGACGACGACGACGCAGCCGCAGTGCAGTGCGCGGGCAACCGTGCCGTGGCCGCCGTGGCAGACGACGACGTCGCAGTGGGGCATCGTGCGCGCGTAGGAGACCCACTCGACGAGCCGGGCGTTCGGCGGGACGTCGACCGGCGGGGAGAGCGGCCGGCCGTTCCAGGCCGCCACGACACGGACGGGAAGGTCGGCCAGGGCGGCGAGCGACGCTCGCAGCAGCCCGTGCGACGGATCCTGGGACGTGGACGGCGCGACGAGGACCAGTGGTTCGTCGCCCGGCGGCACCACGAACGCGCCCGAGGGCGGCTCCCACAGCAACGGCCCGACCACGTGCGTCGCCGGCGGCGGCACGGCGCGGGCGTACTCGAGCTGGGGGAACGTCGCAGCCAGCGCCAACGCCTCGGAGATCCCGCCGTGCACGCGCGCGAGCGGCGAAAGGCCGACCAGCCGGCGCGTCTCGTTGAGCTCGACGCGTCCGCGCTCGAGCCCGGCGTCGGTCACGCGCGCGGCAGCGCCCCACAGGCGGCGCCCGACAATCGTCCGCGGCCGCCGCGCGCCGACCGAGTACGGCGGCCAGCCGGGCTCCGTCCGCGGGTCGAGGTGAGGGATGACCGTCGCCACCGGCACGCCCTCGAGCTCGCCCGCCAGCGCCGGCGCGAGCGTGAGGATGTCGGCGACCACCGCATCCGGACGCAGCGCCGCGACCACGGGACGCGTCTGCACCGTCGCGCGGCGGACGGCGTCGTACGGCGCGAGCGGCCGTTCGCGCGTCGG
Source organism: Solirubrobacteraceae bacterium (assembly GCA_036555665.1). Classification (GTDB taxonomy): domain Bacteria; phylum Actinomycetota; class Thermoleophilia; order Solirubrobacterales; family Solirubrobacteraceae; genus JAOPZW01. The sequence continues at coordinate 2,097 of DATBKW010000194.1, forward strand.
GAAGACGTGGTACTCGGGCGCCGCCTCGAAGCGCATGCCGGCCGCCAGCACATCGTCCCGCCAGCGCGTCCACGTCTGCAGCGTCACCTCGTGCCCGCGCGCGGCGAGCGCGCCGCCGAGCGCGAGCATGGGGAAGGCGTGGCCGGGATCGCCGAACGCGCCGAGCAGCAGCCGCAGCGGCGCCCGCGCGGGGCGAGGGGCCGGCGCGTCGTGCGGCGCCCGCGCCGCGCGAGGGGCCGATGCGTCAGCCGGCAAGCTCGGCCACGAGCCGCAGCTGCTCGAGCCGGCCCGCCTTGTCCCACGCCAGCGGCGTCACGCCCAGCGTCCCGACCCCGGCGTCGCGGTACACGGCCAGGCGCTCGCGCACCCGATCGGCCGGCCCGCACAGCGAGACGAGGTCGATCAGCTCGTCGGGCAGCGCCGCCATGGCCTCCTCGCGCTTGCCGTCGAGATACAGATCCTGGACCTCGCGGGCGGCGGCTTCGAACCCGTAGCGCTGCACGAGCTGGTTGTAGAAGTTCTGCTCGCGCGAGCCCATGCCGCCGACGTAGAGCGCGAGGAAGGGGCGCATCGCGTCGCGGGCCGCCGCGATGTCGTCGGTCACGAACACGTTCACGGTCGGGGCGATGTCGAACCCGTTCAGCGCCCGGCCCACGCGCGCCGCGCCCTCCCCGAGCAGCGGCCGGAACTCGGCCACGTGCTCCGGCGAGAACAGCGTCGGGATCCAGCCGTCGGCGACCTCGCCGGCCAGCCGCGTGTTGTTGGGGCCGATCGCCGCCAGGTAGATCGGGATGCGGTCCTGAACGGGCGCGATCGTCAGCTTCAGCGGCTTGCCCGGCCCGTCGGGCAGCGGGAGCTCCAGCGTGTCGCCATGGAACTCCACGCGCTCGCGCGCCAAGGCCATCCGCACGACCGACACGTACTCTCGCGTGCGCTGGATCTGCTTGCCGAAGCGCTGCCCGTGCCAGCCCTCGGCGACCTGCGGCCCGGACGACCCGATCCCGAGGATCATCCGCCCGTCGGAGAGCTGATCCAGCGTGGCCGCGGTCATCGCCGTCATCGCCGGCGAGCGACCCGGCATCTGGAAGATCGCCGAGCCGATCCGGATGCGCGAGGTCTGGCCGGCGATCCAGCCGAGGATCGTCGCCGCGTCCGACCCGTAGGCCTCCGCGGTCCAGACGCTGTCGTAGCCAAGCCGCTCGGCCTCTTGGACGATCTCGAGCTGGTCCTCGCGCGTGAGCCCGAGGCCCCAGTAACCGATATGCACGCCGAGCTTCACCGCAAGCGTCCTTTCAGTCGACAGGAATCTGGCTGTTCAGGCCGAGCCGGAACGGGTACCTTCACGGGCGGGCAAGCCTATGGGACGCGAGCGTTCGCCGATCGAAGATCTCCGCCTGGCCATCGACTGCCTGCCGCTGCGCACGCGCGAGGCCATGCTCGACGGCGTGCGCTCCAACGACATCATCGTGGGCGCCTACAGCGATCGCGCGGGCGGCGTCTGCCCGATGCTCGCCGCCCACCGTGCAGGCGGGCGCACGAGCTTCGTCTCCTTCGCGCACGCGTGGGACCGCTTTGCCGCGGCCAAGCGTGCCCGCCGCGCCAGCGCGCGCGAGCTGGCGCTCCTGCAACAGCACCTCGAGGCCTCGATCGCCGTCGAGCGCGGGCTCGACCTCGCCACGGCGATCGCCGACCACCAGACGCTCGTGCGCGACCGCAAGGCCGACGAGGCCCACGCCCTCGGCCTCGGCTGGCTGCGCGACAAAAAGCGGCGCGAGCGCGTCCAGAGCGGCTGACGATCGCCGCCTGTCCAGGTCCTCCCTCGCGTCGGATGTGGCGCGGCCTTCCGTCCTGTGCGCCTACACTCGGGCCGCGTGCAACGTCCTCTCTCTGCTTTGATCGGCCTGCTTGCGGTCGCCGCGCTCGCGGCCGGCTGCGGCGGCTCCAACAAGCCCGACGCTCCGCCGCCGCAGCCCGAGGCGACCGGCCGGCCGGCCGACTTCCCGTCCGCCAACGGCAAGACCGCCGACGACCTCGCCTCGATGGCGCAGGGCTCTGGCCCGGTGCTGGCGCCCAGCGTCACGATCCTGCACAAGGGCACCAACCGCTTCGGCTTCGCCCTCTTCGACACCGCCCGCAAGCAGATCACCGGCGCCGAGGTGGCGGTCTACACCGTCAAGCAGGACGGCTCTGGCGTGCGCGGGCCGTACGTGGCCCGCTCGGAGTCCCTGGCCGTCAAGCCGCAGTTCGAGAGTCAGACGACGGCCTCGGATCCCAACGCCGCCAAGTCCGTCTACGTCGCCGACGTGCCCTTCAAGCGCAACGGCAAGCAGGCGGTCATCGCGATCGCCAAGCTCGACGGCCGCCTGCTCGTGACCAACGGCTATCCCGTCAACGTCACGCGCGCGAGCACGAACAACGCACCGCCCGACGTCGGCGACAAGGCCATCGACGTCCACACCCAGACGCTGACCGACGTCGGCGGCGACGCCGCCGCGCTCGACACGCGCCGCCCGGAGGCCAAGGATCTGCTGCAGGACGACCTCGCCGACGTGCTGGGCAAGCGCCCCGTCGTCATCACCTTCGCCACGCCGCAGCTCTGCCAGAGCCGCGTGTGCGGGCCGGTCGTCGACATCGTCGAGCAGGTCAAGGCCGGCGCGCCCAAGAACGTCGCCTTCATCCACCAGGAGATCTACCAGGACAACCAGACGAGCAAGGGCGTGCGCTCGCAGGTCGCCGCCTGGCGCCTGGCCACCGAGCCGTGGACGTTCGTCATCGACAAGACCGGCAAGATCAGCACGCGCCTCGAAGGCGCCTTCTCGGTGGGCGAGCTGCAGCGCGCCGTGGCCAAGGTCGACGAATAGGCGCCGACTAGATGGTTGATTCCGAATCCCTCACGACCGTCTTGCACCGTCCCGCGGCGCCGGATCGTCACCCCCGATCCTTGCCAATGGCGCCGCCATTGGCTGCGGATTGGGGTGCCGCCCGGCATCCACGGATCCGGCGCAACCCG
>DATBKW010000195.1:0-9191 GCA_036555665.1 Solirubrobacteraceae bacterium
CGGCCATGTGCTCTTCCGGACGCGCTCACAGACCGGCCGCTGGAGCGGCTGGCGCCGCGCAGCGCCCGAGGGCGAGGACCTGCCGGACCAGGCGAGCCGCGAGGCTCGCGGCAGGCCCGGGTGGCGCCTCGGCAACCCGTACTGGGTGGGGCCGTCGGACCGAGTCGCGTTCCGGCTGGTCGGTGAGGTTCGGCGGCTCCGCGCCTGGTACGTCTGGAGCCCCGTCTTCCACGCCGTCGCGCGCAGGGTCTCGATGGCGGGCTCTCCGCAGATCGTGCCGCGCTCGGAGTGGCGCGCCGACGAGGCGATCACGCGGGCCCCGCCGCGCTATGCGAAGACCATCTCGCTCGCGATCGTCCATCACACGGCCGGCACGAACTCGTACGGGCCGTCGGCCTCGGCGGCGATCGTCCGCGGAATCGAGCTCTACCACGTCAAGGGAAATCACTGGAACGACATCGGCTACAACTTCCTCGTCGATCGCTACGGGCAGGTCTTCGAGGGCCGCGCCGGGGGCGTCGACCAGCCCGTCGTCGGCGCGCAGGCGCAGGGCTACAACGACCAGTCCACCGGCGTGGCGCTGCTCGGGACGTTCACCGACGAGCCGATCCCGGAGCCGGCCATGGCCGCGGTCGCCCAGCTGCTGGGCTGGAAGCTGTCGCTGCACGGCGTCCCGTGCGAGGGCGGCCTGACCGTCGTCTCGGGCGGCGGCAGCCTCAACCGCTACGGCGCCGGCACGCCGGTGGCCGTGCAGCGGATCTCCGGCCACCGCGACGGCGACAAGACGGAGTGCCCCGGCAACGCGCTCTACGCCCAGCTCCCGATCCTGCGCCAGCGCGCCGCCGGGCTCGCGGGCCCGATCGTCGCGCACGGCCAGGTCAGCCTGCGCCCCGCGCAGCGCGCCGTCGAATATGGCGCCGACGCGGTGTTCAACGGCACCGTCGTGCGCCCGGACGCGACCGCCGGCGCCGGCGCCGTCGTCGCCCTGCAGAAGCGCGGCGCCAGCGGGCGGTGGGTCACCGTCGCCCGCACCACCGCGGCCATCGACGGCTCGTGGCTCGTGCGCCTGCCCTGGCGCCGCGGCGCCGAGGTGCGCGCCACCGCCGCCGGCATCTCCTCCAAGCCCCTGATGATCGACGTCACGCCGAGGCTGTCGACGCACACCGCGCCCAAGCACGTCAACGCGGGCTCCACCCTCACGCTCTCCGGCCGTGTCCGCCCGGCCACGAAGGTCTCCGTCCTGCTCGAGCGCGAGGGCTCGGACGGCAAGTACCGCAAGGTCCGCTTCCTGAAGGCGCGCGTCGCGAAGAGCGGCTGGCGCGCACCGGTGCGCCTGCGCACCCCGGGCCTGTATCGCCTGACGGCGCGGTCAGGCGGTGGCGCCGGCCGGCCCGTCTACGTGCGCGCGGTGCACCCGACCGGCGGCGCCCGCGCCTAGTGGGCCTTCTCGCAACGTTTCACCGGAAACCCCGGGCGCCATCACCGCCAGGCGGCGTCCTCGACCCTCGAAATGCCTCGGCATTCCTTCGGGTCTGCGTTCTTGCCTGACGGCGCCGGCATCCCGGGGTTTCCGGCGCAACGTCACGAGAAGACCCACTAGTTCAGCGCGCTTGCCGGTGTGGCGTCCCCGGGCACCGCGAGGCGGTGTGCGATCGCGCCCGCCTCGCGCCGGTTCGGCGCATCGAGCTTGCGCAGGATGTGGGAGACGTGGACGCTGGCGGTTTTGACGCTGATCACCAGCGTGTCGGCGATCTCGCGATTGGTGAGGCCGCGCGCGATGAGCGTCAGCACCTCGGCCTCGCGCGGCGTGAGGCTGAGGACCTCCTGCAGGGCCTGTTTGCCTTCGGGCGACGGCGCGCGCGGCGAGGTGGGATCGAGCCGCGCCCGTTCGGCGAGCAGCTCGAGCTCGCGCAGCAGCGGTCTCGCTCCAATGCGCGTCGCGACGCCATGTGCTTCGCGCAGCGGGGTGGTCGCCTCGGCGCGCGGCGCGCCGGCGGCGACGAGCGCCTCGGCTTGACGCCAGTGGCAGTAGGCCGCAAGTGGCGGTTGCTCGACCCGCACCCAGACCGCCGCCGCGTCCGACCATGCCTCGGGCCGAGCCGCTCCACACGCACGTGCGTACTCCGCCTCGGTGTGGGCGAGCCAGGCGCCGGCGTTCGGTGTGATCGGTAAAACCTCCGCCGCGGCGTGGCGGGCGGTGCCCAGGAGCTCTTCCGCCTGGCCGAGCCGGTCGCGGACAGCGTCGGCATCGCGGCGAGCGCGGGCGAGCGCCGCGATCTCGGCCTGCGTGCGCACGCCTTTGGCGCACAGTTGGACGCGGACCAGCGCGCCACCTCGGTGGCGAGCGTGCTCGAGGCCGTTCTCGATGGCCGCGTCGGCGTCGGTCCAGCGGTGCTCCCAGAAGGCGAGGTCCGCGACATAGGCGTTGTAGGCGCCGAACATGTGGTCCTCGCGCAGGGGGGCGCCCGCCGCGTCGAGGTGAGCTCGCGCCGCTTGGAACTCGCCGCGGCCGATCTCGACGCCGGCGCGGACGACGAGCAGCCAGTACGGCAGACTCGACGTGATGGCGCGCAGCGCGGCGGCGCTGAAGCGGTCTGCCTCGTCCCAGTCGCCGATCGCGACCAGCGCCTCGATCCGGTTGCAGATCAGCAGGGTGCTGTGGATCCCGTACCGGCGCGTGACCTCGAGCCCCACCTGTGTCACGCGCGCCGACTCGCGAGGTCGCCCCATCATCGCCAGCGCGTCGGCGAAGTTGCCGTAGGCTCGCTCCAGCCCGAGGAGGTCGCCGACCTCCTCGGCGAGGCGCGCCGCCTCGCGAAAGCGCGCGAGGCCCTCGTCGCCGCGGCCGAGGTAGGCGAGGTCGCCGGCGATCACGGTGAGCGCCCGGACCTCGGCCTCGCGTGCGCCGGTCTCCCGGGCGAGCGTGAGCGCCTCCGCGGCCAAGGGCAGCGACTCGGCACGGTACCCGGTCACCATGGTTAGGCCGGCGATCGAGCTCAGCGCGTAGGCGAGCTCGGGCGAGGGCGGCTCCGCCCGCACGAGCTCCACCGCGCGCCGGAAGGCGGCGAGCCCCTCGCTGTTGGCGCCCGTCTCGGTGAGGTACTCGCCAAGGACGAAGTGCAGCCGCGCCGCACGATGCGGGTCGTCCGCGCCGACGAGCTCGATCGCTTGGCGTGCGAGCTGCACCGCGCGCGCGGCCGCACCGACATGGCCGGCGAGCTCTGCCGCCCACGAGCAGAGCTCGGCGAGGTCGAGCCCCGCGAGCGCGTCCGCATCCGGTACGGCGTTCCACAGCCTGAGGACGCGCTCGAGGTGTGAGAGCGCCTCAGCCAGGCCGAACACCGCGTGCGCCTTCCGCGCCGCTTCGACCGAGGCCGCCACCGCCTCGGCACTCCGGCCCGCGGCCTCCCAATGAGGGGCGAGCTCGGCCGCCAAAGCGCCGCCACCGCGCGCGAGCTCTGTGGCGAGCCGCTCGTGCAACTCCTCGCGTTCACCGGGCAGCAGCGTCGCGTAGATCGCCTCCGCCAGCAGCGCGTGGCGGAAGCGGACGGTGCCGCTCGACTGCTCGACCATGAGAACACCGTGCTCGACCGCTTGACGCAGCGAATCGCGCAGCTCGTCCTCGGACAGCGCCGCGGCGGCACGCAGCAGCGGATAGGAGACGTCGCGCCCGGCGGCCGCGGCCACGCGCAGCATGCTCTGGGTGCGAGGGTCGAGCTGGCCCATGCGCTGCAGCAGCAGATCGCGCAGGCCTCGCGGCAGCTCGCCGCTCTGGTCGCCGGCGGCGGCGAGGAGCTCTTCGGCAAAGAACGGGTTGCCCTCCGATCGGGTGACGATCGCCTCGGTCAGCGCGGCGGCCGTAGTGGAATCGGCGCGAGCCGCGAGCAGCTCCGTCAGCTCCTCGGGCCGCAGCGGGCCGAGCTCGAGCTCGAGCGCGGAGCCCGAGCGCCGGACGCCGGCCGCCAGTCGCCGCACGCGTTCGGCCGATGGCAGCTCGTCGGTGCGGTAGGTGGCGAGGAGCAGAACGCGCCGGTCGTCGAGGTTGTGCGCCAGGAAGACGACGAGATCGAGCGTCGAGGTGTCGGCCCAGTGCAGGTCCTCGAGCACCAGCAGCACGGGCGTGTCGGCGGCGTGCTCGCTGAGCAGCACCAGCGTCTCCTCGAAGACCCGCAGCTGCGAGCCCGCCGCCTGCAAATCCCGGCGCAGCTCTCCGATCGGCCGCAGGGCTTCGACGAACGGCTGGTAGGGCAGCTCCGTGCCGACGAGGTCGATGGAGTGCCCGAGGAGGACCTCGAATCCCGTCGAGCGCGCGCGTCTCGCGAGCTCGGCGGCCAGCCGGGTCTTGCCGATCCCGGCCTCTCCCTCGACGAGCACGGTCGTGCCGCGACCGGACCGCGTCGCCTCGAGAACGCCCTCGAGCTCGCTGAGCTCGTGCGCACGTCCGACGAAGATCTCGCCCCGCCGAGAGCCCATGCGACGAGTATCGCGACCCCACAATCAGTCGGACAAGGGGCGGGATAAGCACCCCGACGACGAAAGATAAGGCTCGGCGCCTGATGCGCGCTCGTGCCGCCACGGCCACTCTCGGCCGAGACAGCGAACACGAGGGGGCAGTCGATGGCGGCGGTGGCACAACACGGGCTGAAGGTGCACGAGGTGCGGGGCGGTGGCGGCCTGCGGCTGCACGTGCGCGAGTGGGGCCGGCCCGACGGTCAGGCGATCGTGTTCCTCCACGCGCTCTCGCAGAATCACCTGGGCTGGGCGAAGCAGTACGAGAGCGCGCTGGCCGACGAGTTCCGCCTCGTGGCCTACGACCTCCGTGGCCACGGCATGTCCGACGCGCCGCCCGAGCCCGAGCACTACACCGACGGCCGGCTCTGGGCCGACGACCTGGCGGCGATCCTCGACGAGCTGGAGCTCGACCGCCCGGTCCTCGTGGGCTGGTCCTACGGCGCCTTCGTCATCGGCGATTACATCCGGGCCTACGGCCAGGACCGGGTCGCGGGAATCGACTTCGTCGGCGGGGCGGTCAAGCTCGGCCCGGCTGCCTTCGGCACGCTGATCGGGCCCGGCTTCCTCGATCACTTCGCCGACATCACGTCCGACGACCTGCCGACCAACATCCGCGGGATGCGCGCCTTCGTCAGAGGGCTCGTGGCCAAGCCGCTTGCCGCCGACGAGTTCGAGGCCATGCTGTGCTGGAACGTCGTCGTGCCGGCACGGATCCGCGCCAATCTGGCGGCCCGCGAGATCGACCTCGATGACGTGCTCGGCACGCTCGAGGTTCCGCTCCTGGTGAGTCACGGCCGGGCGGACACGGTCGCGCTGCCGGCGATGGCCGAGCACATCCTGGCCAACAGCCCGACCGCCGAGGCCGCCTGGTACGACGGCGTAGGCCACGCGCCGCACCTGGAGGCGCCCGAGCGCTTCAACCGTGAGCTGGCCGATTTGACCCGCCGCGTCCGCGCCTGACTCCCGGCGCAGACGGCCGCCGCCGCAACTCCGCTCGGCCTCGCGTGATTGGGAGGCACAGGAGACACGCGGGGCGCGGTGCCCCGCCGAGAAGGGAGTTTCGTTGACTTACGCACATCGGTCAGGGACGACGTGGGGGCGCGCGGCGCGGATGCTGGCTGTGGGGCTGGTCTGTGCCCTGTGCCTCGCGCAGCTCACCGGCGTCGCCCAGGCCAAGGGCACGAAAGAGAAGGCCGGACACCAGCTCACGGTGATGACGCGCAACCTCTACCTGGGGGCGGATCTGACGCCGGCCCTGCAGGCCACCTCGGTCGACGGCGCCATCGACGCCGCGGGCCAGATCGTCAACCAGGTCCACGCGACGAAGTTCCCGTCGGTGCGCGCGGCGCTGCTGGCGGCCGAGATCAAGAAGCAGAAGCCCGACGTGGTGGGCCTCCAGGAAGGGGCCTGGTGGCGCACGGCGACCCCGGCCTCCCTGACCCCGGTGCTGTCGGGCAGGCCGACCGCCTCGCAGACCGATCCCCTTGGAGGCGACTTCATCACCGACCTGCTCAACCAGCTCAACAGGGGCGGCGGGAAGAAGAAGCTGCGCTACAAGCTCGCGCTGGCCAAGACGGAGTTCGACATCGAGATGCCGGTGAACAACGGATCGGGCGGCCTGGCCGCCGCGAGCCACAACGAGCGGCTCACGATGCGCGACGCGATCCTGGTGCGCCGGGACGCCGGTATCAAGACCAGCAATCCCAGCAGCGGCACGTTCAAGACGCTGCTGCAGGTCAAGCTCGCCGGGGCACTCCCGATCAACGTGACCCGCGGCTGGGCCGCTGTCGACCTACGCGTCCACGGCAGGAAGTTCCACCTCGTCGACGCCCACCTCGAGGCGTTCGACGGCCAGGCGAGCAACACCGGGAGCGACGGGGTGGTCTATCCGAAGGGCGGCATCCGCCAGGCGCAGGCCCGGCAGTTGGTCGGCTCCGGCGGTCCGGCGAGCAGGTCGAACACGATTCTCGTCGGCGATCTGAACTCCGACTCCCCCGTGCACGGCGACCAGGTCAGCCCGGGCGACGCGCTCGCCTACCAGGCCGTGCTGGGCGCCAAGTTCAAGGAGGTCTCGCCGAAGGTCCCGCCGTTCGGATGCTGCGTCGCGGATCCGAACCTGTCGAACCCGAGCAAGGCCGGAGTCACCCACCGGGTCGACCACATCCTCAGCAACACCAAGAAGGTCAAGTTCGAGGACGGCGCGCTGACGCACACCTATGCCCACGGCCTGTGGTCCTCCGACCACTACGGGCTCGCGAGCACGCTGCTCATCAAATAGGCACCCGGTCACCGAGGAGGCTCGTCAACCGCGCAGCCTCCTCGATCGGGTCGCCGGGCAGGAGGATGACGCCGCGCCCCTTGAGCACGTTGCCTGCGGCCGCGCTGCCGCCGAGCGCGAGCCGGTGTGCGAGAGCGAGGGTGCGCAGCTTGCGCGCGACCGGCGCCACCCGCTCCGAAGAGACGGCGTTGAGCACGACGAATGCGGGCTCGGTCTGCCGGGCGACCTCCGCGACCGTGTCGATCGGCGTGTCCGTACCGAGGTAGCTGATCCGCCAACCTCGCTCGCGCAGCGCCAGGCCGAAGGCAATCAGGCCGAGGTCATGATGCTCGCCCGGCAGGCAAGCCAGCAACGCCATTGACCCTGCGCCCAGGCCCCAGCCGCGGGCAAGGCCGAGCAGCCGCCCGCGGATCATCGCCGAGGCGAAGTGCTCCTGGGCGATCGACGCCTCGCCACGCTCCCATCGTTCGCCGAGCTCGCGGAGATAGGGGAGGAGCACCTCGCCGAGCACGGTGTCCAGCGTGGCCACGCCGAGCAGCCGATCGATGATCGCCTGCGCTCGCGGCTCGTCGAAGGCTGCCAGCGCCTCGGCGAGCTCCTCGCGGACGGCCGCCGGCGACAGCGCAGCGGACGGGGCACCGACAGCGGCGCCCGAAGCAAGGCGCGCCGCTTCGGCTGCCGCGATCCCCTCGTCGAGGTGCTTGCGCATCAGGCGCACCCGCTCGAGGTCGTCGAGCGAGTAGAGCCGCAGGCCCCCGGACGAGCGTGTCGGCTGAAGGAGCTCGTAGCGGCGCTCCCATGCGCGCAGGAGCTCGGGGCTGACGCCGGAGCGCTTGCTGACCTCGCCGATCCTCAGGAGCTGTTGCGCGTGCATGGCGCAACTCTACAACGCTTGTACAGCAGCTTGACAAGAGTCGGACAACCATCTACGGTGCCGAACTGTTCCTGTACAACTCCTCAACAGGAGATGAACAATGAAGAAGCTCGATGTGCTTGCCGCCACGCTCCTCATCGTCGGCGGCCTCAACTGGGGGCTCGTCGCGATCGCCGAGTTCGATCTCGTGGCCTGGATCTTCGGCGAGGACTTCGGCACGACCAACGCTGCCAGCCGGATCGTCTACGGCCTCGTCGGACTGGCCGCCGTCTATGCGATCGCCGCCGTGCTCGCGCGCCGGCCCTCCGCCGACCATCACCCCGCAACCGCGACCCGCTGACGCCGGAACGAAAGGACCTCAGATGAAGCCTGCCCGCCTCGTGACCCTCGCCACGCTCGCGGTCCTCGCGGTCGCGGCGGCCGGCCCCGCCACGGCCGGCGCCCGCGTCGACAGCGCCTCGGCCGCCACCAAGAAGGACATCGTCCAGACCGCTGTGGCGGCGGGGAAGTTCAAGACGCTCACCGCCCTGCTGAAGCAGGCCGGTCTCGCCAAGACGCTGCAAGGGCCCGGCCCCTTCACGGTCTTCGCGCCCACCGACGCGGCGTTCGCGAAGGTGCCGAAGAAGACACTCACGGCGCTCGCCGCCGACAAGGCCAAGCTGCGCGCCGTCCTGCTCTACCACGTCGCCAAGGGCAAGCTGACCGCGGCCCGCGTGGTCAAGCGCAGCTCGATCAAGACGCTCAACGGCCAATCCGTCCGCGTCCGCGTCACCGGTGACAAGGTGAAGATCAACTCGGCGCGGGTGACGACACCGAACGTCGCAGCGTCCAACGGCGTCATCCATGTCATCAACTCGGTGCTGATCCCCAGCTGACAGCAGCCGGGTGTCGGCCGCCGGCGCGGTCCCCCTCGGCGCGCCGGTGGCCGTCCATCCGTCCAGGACCGACGCCCTCTGCGTGACGGCCCGCTGGGCCTGACCGCTGTCAGGCGACCTCGCGCTCGGTCCCGACGTGCTCGTCGAAGACCATGCCCGCTTCGATGGACCGGCGCAGCGGGCAGGCCGCGGCGACCCGCATGAGCCGCTGCACTTGCATCGGGCTCAGGCCCGGGGGCAGGGTGATCGTCACGTCGAAGTGCCGGGGCGTCGACGTGTTGTCGTAGACCACGTCGACGCTAAGCGCGCCGAGCGCCCAACCCTTCGTGCGCGCGTACCGGCGGATCGTCGTCGCGATGCAGGAGGCGAGCGCCGCGGGCAGGAGCTCGTGTGGAGCCGGTCCCGCGTCGGTACCGCCGAGGCGCTCCGGTTCGTCGGTGACGAGCTTGTGTCGTCCGTCGACGAGGACCTCCTGGCGGAGTGTGTCGCCGACCGAGCTGGCGCTGGCGGTGAGGCTCATGGCCCGATTCAACCCCGGCGTCGCGATCCCCGCGTCCGGATTCCGTGGCGAACGTGTGCGGCTTTCCCGCACGCAGCCTGCACCGTGGCGAATGTGTGCCGCCCAGCGAGAGAAGGATCACAGAACGACGAC
>DATBKW010000196.1:0-4025 GCA_036555665.1 Solirubrobacteraceae bacterium
GGAAACCCCGGGATGCCGGCGCCGTCAGGCAAGGACGCAGACCCGAAGGAATGCCGAGGCATTTCGAGGGTCGAGGACGCCGCCTGGCGGTGATCGGCGCCCGGGGTTTCCGGTGAAACGTTGCGAGAAGGCCCACTAGACCAACACGAAGTAGTCGCGATGCACGGCCTCCTCGGTCGCGCGCGGCAGGACCTCGCGCACCTGGGGGCTCTTCATCCCCATCACGCGACGCAGTTCGACCGCCGAGTAATTGCAGATCCCCTTGCCGATGAGCCGCTCGCCCTCGGCCACGTGGACCGCGTCGCCCGCGTCGAAGCCGCCGCGCACTTCGACGATGCCGACCGGCAGCAGCGACGTGCCGCCCTCCCGCAGCGCCCGCGCCGCGCCCGCGTCGATGACGACCGTGCCGTGTGACGGCTTTGCGTAGCGCAGCCACAGCTTGAACGACGAATAGCGTGCCTCCTGCGCGGCGAAGCGTGTCCCCGACACGCCGCCGGCGAGGACCGTGCGCAGCGGGCCGTCGTCGATGCCGTTGCAGATCACCGCCGGGATCCCGGCCGCTGTCGCCATCTCGGCCGCCACCACCTTCGAGCGCATGCCGCCCGAGCCCAGCGGTGAGGTCGCGTGACCGATGCGAACGCCGTCGAGGCCCTCGAAGTCACTCACCTCGCCGACCAGCTGCGCCGACGGGTCGGCGCGCGGATCGGCGGTGAACAAGCCGTCGGTGTCGGTGAGCAGGACCAGGAGCTCGGCGCCGATCAGGATCGCCACCTGCGCGGCGAGGAAGTCGTTGTCGCCGAAGGAGATGTCGTCGGTCGTGGTGGTGTCGTTCTCGTTGATGACCGGGACGACGCGCCAGTCGAGCAGGCGGCGCAGCGTCTGGCGCGCGTTGAGGTAGTTGGCCCGCGCGCTCATGTCGAAGAACGTCAGCAGGACCTGCGCGCTGGTGAGCCCGCGCGCGCGCAGCAGCTCGTCGTAGACGCGGTAGAGCTTGCCCTGCCCGACGGCGCTAGCCGCCTGGAGGTCCTCGATCGCCGTCGGCCGCACCGCCAGCCCCATGACCTGGATGCCGCGCGCGATTGCGCCCGAGGTCACGACGACGATGTCGTCGCCCAGCCGGTGGCGCTCGACCACGTCGTCGCAGACGCGCGCGATGACCTCGGCGCGCAGCGCGCCCGAGTCCTCCGCCACCACGCTCGAACCGAGCTTGACCACGTAGCGGGCCATCAGTGCGAGCTTACGCGCGACACGCGCGCATGGATGAGATGGTTGATTCCGCGGCCGCCGTGCCCGCATGCGCGCGGACCGTGGATGCCGGGCGCCGCGGGACGCGTGCAGGCGGGTGCGGGGGTCGTGGAGTCAACCATCTAGCCAGGATCCAGCTCGAACACGACGCCCCCGATCTCGACGTCGTCGCCGGGCTCGAACCCCGCGGCCTCCAGCGCCCGCACGACGCCCATCCGGTGCAGGCGGCGCTCGATGTGGGCCAGCGCCTCGTCGTTGTCGATGTCGAAGCGCGCGAGTAGGCGCTCGACCGGCGCCCCGGTGACCCGGAACGCGCGGTCGCCGACCGACTCCACCCGCCAACCGCGGTCGGCCGCCGGGCGAAAGACGCGGTGCTCGGCCAGCTCCTCCTCGGCGGCCAGCTCGTCCACCGGCCGCGGCGCCTCCACCGGGACCCGGCGCAGCAGCTCGCCCGCGAGCTCGTCGAGACCCGCCCGCGTCGCGCTCGAGGTCACGATCACCGGCACGGCATCGCCGAGGCGCGCCCGCCACGCGTCGGCCGCGGCAAGCGCGGCCTCGGGCGTCACCAGATCGGCCTTCGACAGCGCCAGCACGCGCGGCAGCGCCGCGAGCCGCGCGTCGTGGGCGGCCAGCTCGCGCTCGATCGTCTGCCAGTTGACGACCGGATCGGACCCGTCGAGCGGCGCGAGATCGAGCACGTGCACGAGCAGGCGCGTGCGCTCGACGTGGGCGAGGAAATCGTGGCCCAGGCCGGCGCCCTTGCTGGCGCCTTCGATGAGCCCGGGGATGTCGGCGAGCACGAGCTGGCGGTCGTCGGCCTCCAGCGTGCCGAGGACGGGCTCGAGCGTGGTGAAGGGGTAGTCGGCGATCTTCGGCGCCGCGCGCGTCAGCCGCGACAGCAGCGACGACTTGCCGGCGTTCGGCAGCCCGACGAGGCCGACGTCGGCCAGCAGCTTGAGGCGCAGGTCGACCCAGCCCTCGCCCCCGGGCAGGCCGCGCTCGGCGAACTGCGGCGCCTGGCGCGTGGCGGTGGCAAAGCGCTTGTTGCCGCGCCCGCCCGATCCGCCGCGGGCGAGGACGACACGCGCACCGGGCACCACGAGGTCGTAGGCCGTGCCCTCCCAGTCGACGGCCTGCGTGCCCGGCGGCACGCGGACGACCAGGTCCTCGCCCTCGGCCCCGTGGCGCAGCGCGCCCTGACCATGCGCCCCGCGACGTGCCTTGTAATGGGCCTTGCGCTTGAACGACTGCAGGTCGCGCAGGGAGTCGTCGCACAGCAGCACGACGTCGCCGCCGCGGCCGCCGTCACCCCCGTCGGGTCCGCCGCGCGGCACGTGAGCCTCGCGGCGAAACGAACGGCAGCCGTTCCCGCCGGCACCCCCCTGTACGAAGATGCGCGCCTTGTCGTAGAGCATTTTCCAGAGCATCGTAGAAAGGACCGGCACATGGCCGACGACGACAAGGTCTTGCTCATCACCGGCGCGAGCTCGGGCATCGGCGCCGCCACCGCGCGCCGTGCCGCGCAGGCCGGCTACCGGCTGGCGCTCGCGGCACGATCGATCGACAGGCTGCAGGCGCTGGCCGAGGAGCTCGGCGGTGGGGACCGCGCGATCGCGGTGAGCTGCGACGTCACCGAGTGGGAGCAGCAGGAGGCGCTCGTGCAGACCACGCTCGAGCGCTTCGGCCGCATCGACGTCGTCTTCGCCAACGCGGGCTTCGGCGCGCCGCGTGGCTTCCTGGCCAGCGATCCCGAGCACTGGCGCGCGATGGTGCTGACCAACGTCCTCGGGGCGGCCTACACGATCCGCGCGACGTTGCCCGCCCTGAAGGAGACGACCGGGCACATTCTGCTGACGGGCTCCGTCGCCGGCCGGCGCGCGATCGTCGGCAGCCTCTACTCGTCGACCAAATGGGCGATCAGCGGCATGGGCGAGTCGCTGCGCCAAGACGTCGACGGCACCGGCATCCGCGTCACGATCGTCGAGCCGGGACAGGTCGACACGCCGTTCTTCGACAACCCCGGCGAAGGGCGGCTCGAGGCCGACGACGTCGCGCGGGCCGTCATGTTCGCCATCGAGCAGCCGCCGCACGTCGACGTCAACGAGCTCCTCATACGCCCGACCGCGCAGTCGGGGTAGCCTCGGGGGATGGGACGTTTCCAGCGATCAGAGCGCGGCGGCGGGCAGCCGGATCCGCAGGAGGCGCTTCGCCGCGCCCGCGAGGCGGTCACCCGCGAGCGCGTACAACGCGACGAGGCGCACACGACCGACGAGGACACGCCGGTCGAGGACGTCGAGGACGCGCTGCGCGAGCGCGACGAGGACGACTGAGCTACTCGGCGTCCGGCAGGACGCTGACGACCCGCCCGCGCCGGCCCTCGGTGAACTGCACGGTGCCCGCTGAGCGCGCGAAGAGCGTGTCGTCCTTGCCGATGCCGACGCCGTCGCCGGGCTTGAAGCGCGTGCCGCGCTGGCGCACGATGATCTCGCCGCCGGTGACCACCTGGCCGGCGAAGATCTTCACGCCGAGGCGCTTGGCGTTGGAGTCGCGGCCGTTGCGGGAGGAGCCGAGGCCCTTCTTGTGTGCCATTACTCGTCGGCCTCCTGGGTGCTGGCAGCGGCGTCGGCCTCCTCGGCCTTCGCTGCCTTCTTCGCCGCCGGCTTGCGCGAGAGCTGCTTGATCTCGGTGACCTCGATGCGGGTCAGCTCCTGGCGGTGGCCGGTGCGGCGCTTGTAGCCGCGCTTGGGCTTGAACTTGAACACGCGCAGCTTCTCGCCGCG
>DATBKW010000197.1:0-6970 GCA_036555665.1 Solirubrobacteraceae bacterium
CGATGGGGGAGAGCATCCTCTACGGCTACCTGCCCGTCGCGCTGGCCGAGCCCGGCACCACACTCGCCGTGCACAGCGCGGGCGCCGACCACGGCGTGACCGTGGTCAGCGAGCCGCGCTTCGATCCCGAGATGGCGCGCCTGAAAGAGGTCGCGGCCGCCGCGAACTAGTGGGTCTTGAGGTGACGTTGTGCGTGAAACGGCGGAGTGGCGATCGACGCCCGCCGTTTCGCGTGCAACGTTGCCTCAAGGCCCACTAGGCGGGGTACTCGTCCTTGCGCCAGGCGCGCGGCTCGTCGGGCTGGGCCTTCGGCGTGCGCTCGAGCAGGAACGAGTGGTACGGAGCGACGAACCGATCGGGCGCCTGCACCGTGTAGGTGTGATAGACGCTGCCGTTGTCGCGGGCGAAGGCGATGAAGGTCGGCCCCTCGCGCAGTCCGTCCTCGAGCTTGGCCCCGACCTGGCGCCCCCACTCCTCGAGCCACTCGGGCGGGTCGGCGATCATCTCCTGCACCTGGGGGATCTGCTGCGCCTGCTCGGGTGTGAGCGCGAGCCCGAAGTCCCACGGGAAGTCCGTCTCGTAGGTCGAGACGTAGGGGAAGTCCCAGCCCATGCGCTGCTTGTAGGCGACGAGCCGATCGATCGGCGCGCGCGAGAAGCAGATCAGCGTCACGTCGCGGTGGTTGAGGTGCACGCGCGTGGCGCTGAGCTCGTCGCCGAGGTTGCTGCACCCCGGACAGGCGCCGATCTCGTAGTCGGGCCCGTACATGATGTTGTAGGCGAGCAGCTGCGAGCGCCCGTCGAAGAGCTCGGCGAGGGTCTTCTTGCCGTCCTCGGTGTCGAACTCGTACTCCTTCTCGACGCGAACCCAGGGCAGCTGCCGGCGCTGCTCGGTCACCTTCTCGCCGAGCTGTGTGTGTTCGGCCTCGAGCTTGGCAAGCTCGTCGCGCGCGGCCTGCCATTCCTCGCGCGTTCCGATCTTGTGGTCGGGCATGTGCGCCTCCTTTGGCCGTGGTCCATTCAAGCCTAGAGACCGCCGGGCGCGGCCGAACTCATCGGATCAGGCGCTCGAGCTCGCGCTCCAGGCCGCCGTCGCCGACCTCGCGCACCTCGAGCGGCAGCCCGATCCGTGCCGCCGCGCGCTCGGCCGCGCGCTGCGTGGCGGGCGTGCGGCGCTGCGCGAGCCACACGACGCGCGTGTAGGAGCCGAAGTAGTCGTCGCGCAGCTCGGGGTGGCGATCGAGCCCTAGCTCGCGGACGACCGTGTGCTCGAAGGTGCGGGCGAGGAAGTCGGTGAGGAAGTAGGTGCCGGGCTCGGCGGCCGCCGCCGCGGCGACCTCGTCGGCCGCGAAGACGTCGTAGCAGTGCTCGCCGCGCAGGCGCTCGTAGCCGTCGAGCCCGCCGTAGGTGCCGCAGTCGCCGTAGGCGAGCACGACGCGATCATGGCGCTCGGCGATCTCCGCCACCGCGCCGGGGATCTGCTCGGGACGGTTGTGCAGCAGCGCGGGCACCGGGTGCACCTCGACGTCCCAGCCGCGCCGCCGCGCGATAGCGCGCACGTGCACGGCGAGCGCTCCGCAGGCGACGACGGCGGTGCTCATCGCGGGAAGGCGAGCTGGTCGACGAACAGGTCGTTGAAGTCGGCGCGCCCCGACAGCTCCACGTACTGCACCTCGCGCACGATCGAGCGCGCCTCGGCCCGCTCACGGTGGCTGAGCGCGGCGATCTTGGCACCCTCGCCGGCGACGTTGCCCGCCGACACGATCCGCGGCAACGCCAAGGGGGGCACGAGCCCGATGCGCACCGCGCTGGCCGGCGAGAGATAGGAGCCAAAGCTGCCGGCCAGCAGGACCTGCTGGATGTCGCCGGGCTCGAGGCCGAACTCGCGCAGCAGGATGTTCCAGCCCGTGGCGATCGACGCCTTGGCGAACTGCAGCTCGCGCACGTCGCGCTGAGAGAGGAAAACGCCCTCGGCAGGGTCGTCGCCGCGCGGGTGCAACACGAAGACGCGCTCCTCGCCGATCTTGGCGAACCGTGGCGACAGCTCCTCCGCGGCGAAACGCCCGGAATGGTCGAGCAGCCCGGCGCGCACGAGCTCGGCGACGCAGTCCACGAGCCCGGACCCGCAGAGCCCCTGAGGCTCGACGTCGGCGATGACCTGCAGCGCGACCTCACCGTCGTCGATCCGCACGCCCTCGATGGCGCCCTCCGCGGCGCGCATGCCGCAGCGGATCTGCGCGGCCTCGAAGGCGGGGCCCGCAGGAGCGGCGGTCGCGAGGACGCGCTCGTTGGAGCCCAGCGCGATCTCGCTGTTGGTGCCGACGTCGATGAACAGCCGCGTGCGGCGATCGCGCGCGATGCCGGTGGCGAGCAGGCCCGAGACGATGTCGCCGCCGACATAGGCGCCCAGCGAGGGGAAGACGAAGGCCGGTGCGCGCGGATGCACGCCGACGCCGAAGTCGGAGGCGAGCGCGGGAGGCAGCTCGTGGGCGGCGACGACGAACGGCGCCATCGACAGCGGCTCGGGATCGATGCCCAGCGCGAGCTGCATCATCGTCACGTTGCCGCAGACGGTGATCTCGTAGACCTCCTCGGGGTCGACGCCGCCCTCCGCGCAGGCCTCGGCGGCCAGGTCGTGCAGCGTCCCCTGCGCGCGCGAGCGCAACTCGCCGAGGGCGTCGGGGTCGAGCATCGTCGCCGAGATGCGCGAGATCACGTCGCCGCCGAAGGGCTGCTGGCGGTTGAGCATCGACCGGATGGCGACGGGCTGGCCGGACTCGAGGTCGAGCAGGGTGCCGACCACCGTCGTGGTGCCGAGGTCGAACGCCAGCGCGTGGCGGCGCGCGCTGGTGTCGCCGGGCTCGACGTCGATGAGCTCCTCGTCGACGATCACCGCGGTGACCTTGAAGTGCGCGGCGCGCAGCACGCCGCCGAGCTTGCGCACGACCTCCAGGCCGACGTGCGGTTCGAGGTCGTCGATGGCGTCGAGCAGCCGCTGGACGTCGGAGCGCTGGTCCTCGAGCGTCGGCTCGTCGAGCTCGACGTAGCGCTTCTGCACGGCCGGGCGCAGGATGACGTGGCGCCCGACGCCGGCCAGGGCGGCCTTCGGCCGCGTCTGCAGGGGCGGGACGTGGACGACGAGGTCCTCGCGCGCCGGCGCGCGGCAGGCCAGCCGCCAGCCGTCGTGCAGCTCCTGCGCGCTGAAGGCGCGCGGGTCCACGTCGCTGATCGGCGCCTCGCCGCGCAGCACCTGGACCTTGCACTTGCGGCAGGTGCCGTGGCCGCCGCAGGTCGAGTCGATGGCGATGCCGTTCCAGCTCGCGGCGTCGAAGATCGGTGTGCCGCTGGGGACGCGGACCTCGGTCGCGTCGGGCAGGAAGCGCAGCAGGACGCGCTGCGCGCCGTCGGTGGGGGCGAGCGGCTCGTCTGCCGGCTGCTCGGGCACGGCGCTCACGATGCCGCTTTCGCCGCCTCGCGCTGTCGGTGCTCGGCGATCCAGCGCGCGCCCCACTCGTCGTGGCCGAGCAGCAGGTCGGAGGCCCGCACCGCGGCGATGACCTCGTCGGCGCAGCTCATGATCGCGCTCGTCAGGCCGGCCGCCATCGCCATCGGCAGGAAGGCCGCGTTGAGCGCGTGGCGGCGGGGGAGGCCGAAGGAGACGTTCGACGCGCCGAGGCACATGTTCACGCCGAGCTCGTCGCGGATGAGGCTGATGGTCTCGAGCGTGATCGTGACCGCGTCGGTCGCTGCGCCGACGGTCATCGCCAGCGGGTCGATGACCACGTCCTCGGGCGGGATGCCGTGGTCGCCGGCCGCCGACACGATCTTGCGCGCGATCTCCAGGCGCTGCTGCGGCGTCTCGGGGATGCCGGTCTCGTCGTTGGCCAGGCCGATGACCGCCGCGCCGTGGCGCGCGACGAGCGGCAGGATCTCCTCGAGGCGCTCGTCCTCGCCGGTCACCGAGTTGACCAGTGGCTTGCCCTCGTAGACCGACAGGCCGGCCTCGAGCGCCTCGATCACCGACGAGTCGATGCAGATCGGCACGTCGACGTGCTCGCACGCGGCGCGCAGCATGTCCTTCAGCAGCTCGGCCTCGTCGACCAGCGGGATGCCCGCGTTGATGTCCAGCATGTCGGCGCCGGCCTGCACCTGCGCGAGGGCGTCGGCGCCCACGGTCGACAAATCGCCACCGCGCAGCTCCTCGGCGAAGCGCTTGCGCCCCGTCGGGTTGATGCGCTCGCCGATCACGCAGAACGGCTGGTCGTGGCCGATGACGACGGTGCTAGTGCGAGATCGCAGAGTCGTGTGCATGGTCCCTTTCGGCGGTCGGAGCCAGGTCGAGCCGTTGACAGAGCTGGGCGATGGCGTCGTCCTTGCGGAACGAGATGAGGTGCAGACCCGACACGCCGGGCAGCGCCAGCGCGTGGGCGGCCTGCTCGGCGGCGAGGTCGAGGCACGCGGCCGCCTGGTCGTCGGCGGCCTCCACGCGCTCGATGGTCGCCGCGGGGACGTCGACGCCGAAGACCTTTTCGTCCATGAAGCGCAGCCCGCGGGCCGAGCCCAGCAGGGTGATCGAGGGCAGCAGCGCGGCGGTGACGCCGGCGGCGGCGGACTGCGCGACGAACTCCTCGAACAGCCCCGGCGTGAAGCTGATCTGCAGCTGCAGGAAGCGCGCGCCCGCCTGCGTCTTGGTCAGCGCGCGCTTGACGCGGTCCTCGATCGGCGGCGGCGTGGCGCTTTCGACCGCGCCGATGAACAGGGGCGGGGCGGGGTCGAGCGGTCGGCCCGAGCGGTAGCGGCCCTCCGAGAGGCCGCGGGCCAGGCCCACGAGCCCGGTCCCGTTGAGCTCGAACACGCTGGTCGCATCGGGCTCGTCGCCGGCGTTGGTCGCGTCGCCGGTCAGGCACAGGATGTTCTCGATGCCGTGCATCGAGGCGCCGACGATGTCGGCCTGAAGCGCCAGCGCGTTGCGGTCGCGGCAGACCAGCTGCATGATCGGCTCGACCCCCGCCTGGAGCATCGCGATCGAGACCGCGAGGGGCGAGGCGTGCGCATGGGCGGCGGTGTTGTCGGTCGCGTTGACCGCGTCGACCCAGTCGCGCATCGGCGCCAGCAGCCGTTGCACCTCGGCCAGGCCGCCGGCGTCGATGGCGGGCAGCTCGGCGGTGATGACCTGCTGCCCGGCCGCGAGCTTGTCGGCCAGCGTGGCCATCAGGCGGGGACCCGGCTGCGGCGCAGCTCGATGAGCTCCTTGGCCTTCTTGACCGCTGAAGAGGCGTCGGCCGAGTAGCCGTCGGCGCCGACCGCGTCGGCGTACTCCTGGGTGACGGGCGCGCCGCCGACCATGACGATCACGCGGTCGCGGATGCCGGCCTTCTCCAGCGCGTTGATGTTCGCCTTGAACATCGGCATCGTCGTCGTCAGGAAGGCCGAGAAGCCGACGATGTCGGGCTCGACGCGCTCGACCTCCTCGACGAACTTCTCGGGCGCGACGTTGACGCCGAGGTCGACGACGGTGAAGCCCGCGCCCTCGAGCATGATGTTGCAGAGGTTCTTGCCGATGTCGTGCACGTCGCCCTTGACGGTGCCCATCAGGAAGGTGCCGACCCGGTTGGCGTCGGTGTCGGCCAGCAGGGGGCGCAGGATGTCCAGCGCGCCCTGCATCGCGCGGGCGGCGATGAGCATCTCGGGCACGAAGTAGTCGCCGCGCTCGAAGCGCGCGCCGACCTCCTCGAGCGACGGGATCAGCGCGTCGTAGAGCATGCGCTCGGGCTCGAGGCCGGTGTCGAGGCCCTCGTTGACGGCGTCGGCGACGGTCGGCGCGTTGCCCACGAGCGTCTCGTCGTAAAGCGTCTGCAGGATCTCTTCGTGCGTCATGCGGCTCGCTTCCCTTTGGTCGTCGCCAGGCGCTGGGTCAGCACGGCGGACTCGTCGCACAGCGCGGGCGCCAGCTCGGCCACCCGCTCGCGCGTGAGGCGCAGCGTCGGGCCTGAGATGCCCAGCGCGGCGATCACGTCGCCGCGCGGCCCGCGTACCGGCGCGGCCATGGCGCTGAGGCCGGCCTCGAGCTCGTCGATGGCGGTGGCGAAGCCGTTGCGGCGCACGCCCTCGAGCTCACGCTCGAGCGCGGCGCGACTGACGACCGTGTCCAGCGTCAGCCGCGCCAGTCGCCCGGGGGGAAGCTCGGCCGCGCCGAAGGCGAGAAAGACCTTGCCGTTGGCTGTGCAGTGGTAGTCGACGCGGCGGCCGATCCACTGGCCCGCGCCGAGGAAGTGCAGCCCGTCGACCTGGGCGAGGTGGTCAACGCCGGTGGGCGTCGGGACCGACAGGTTCACCGTCTCCTGGCTTGCCT
This sequence comes from Solirubrobacteraceae bacterium, assembly GCA_036555665.1. Classification (GTDB taxonomy): domain Bacteria; phylum Actinomycetota; class Thermoleophilia; order Solirubrobacterales; family Solirubrobacteraceae; genus JAOPZW01. The sequence goes on from DATBKW010000197.1 coordinate 6,352, forward strand.
GCGAGAGTGCCTCGAGCGACTGGTGTGCCAGCTCGACGAGGTGGCGCTCGACGCCGCCGCGGTGCGCGAAGCGCAGGATCGCCGGGCCGGGCTCGAGCTTGCCGCGCTCGCCGGCCTGATGGACGAGCCCGTGGCGCTCGAGCGCGGTCAGCAGGCGCGAGGCCGTGCTCTTGGGCAGGTCGGCCGCCTCGGCGAGCTCGCGCAGGCTCATCGGCGCCTCGCTCTCGAGCAGGCGTGCGAGCATCTCGCCGGCGCGGTCGATGGACTGCGTGCCCGGAGCCGCTCCGCTCACGCCGGCCGCTCCGCTCGCCCGTGCGCCGGCCGCTCCGCTCGCCCGAGCGCCGGCCGCTCCGCTCGCCCGAGCGCCGGCCGCTCAGCCCCTCGCGTGGAAGTCTCGTTCCACGGTTGCTGGAACTGCAGTTCCATTGCGGGTAGCATGGCGCCCGCCGCACCGGGCGTCAAGCGATCGCGCTCGGCGCCCCCGCAGCCCCGGACGAGGAGGAGCCGTGTTCGTCAACACGATGCCGCGCTACGAGATCCTCAGCGAGGACGCGATGGCCGTCCTCGACCGCGGCTGGCGGCGCATCGTCACCGAGATCGGGATCGAGTTCCTGCTCGA
>DATBKW010000198.1:0-14538 GCA_036555665.1 Solirubrobacteraceae bacterium
GCGGCGGGCGTGTAGGTCGCGCCATTGGCGCCGCCGATGTCGACACAGTTCTGGCCGGCGGCGTCGCAGCGCTGCCACTGGTAGCCGTACGAGGCCGCGGGGCCGCGCCACGTGCCGGTGCCGGCCGTGAGCGGCTGGCCCTGCGCCGCCGGGCCGGAGAGGACCGGGGGCGCGGTGTTCACGGGCGGCGAGGACGCCTTCACCGCGATCGGCGCCGAAATGACCGGTGTCGAGGTGCCGGCGTCGTTGGTGGCGGTGACGACGACCCGGACGGTGCTGCCGACGAGCGACGCGGTCGGCGTGAACGTGCTGTTCGTGGCGCCCGCGATGTCGTGGCAGTTGGCGCCGCCGGCATCGCACTGCTGCCACTGGTAGCGATAGGCCAGCTGCCCGGTTCCGTTCCACGTGCCCGGGTCGGCGCTCAGCGCTTGCCCGTCGTGCGCCACGCCACCCGCGGGCGGCGTGATCGTCGGCCCGGCACCCGTGCTCGTGGCCGGACCCTCGTCGGAGACGAGGAAGAAGGCCGACGGCATGAAGTACTCGTTGGTCGACGTGAAGGCGAGCGTCGCCGAGCTTTGGTCGTTGGCCAACGCGCCCGGGTCGTTGGTGAAGACGTCGAGGTCCATGCCGAGCTGGTTGGTGTAGCTCGGGCTCCTTGCGTCGCTCGACACGATGGTCGAGTTCATCGGGTTGTTGACCGGGTTGGTCGCATCGGTGAGCGCGTGCCCGTTGAAGCTCGCCGTCTCGCCGGTGATCCCGGCGTCGCCCTCGAAGCTGAGCAGCCCCGCCTTGGTGGTCACGGTGCCGGTGGCCGGCGTGTGGAAGGGCGAGATGGTCGTCGAGAAGGTGTGGGTGCCGTCCACCGTCCCCAGGCCGTCGTAGACGTTCAGCCGCCGGATCGGCTGGTTCGCGTCCCGGTAAGCGACGAAGAGCGACCAGCCCGCGAAGCGGTCCTTGCCCGTCCCCGCCTGGACGTTGCCGACCCAGTAGGTCCCGCTCCCACCTGCCGTCACCTGCGCGGTGACGTCGGCGAACGCGCGGTAGCGGCTGCTCTGGAGGCTCGAGGTCAGCACGTCGGCGCCGAGGGCGGTCACCGGCTGATAGGAGCCGTTCGGCACCTTGAAGCTGACCGTGCCCTTCGTGCCCGCGTTCGGTGCGGCCGCGCCGCTCGTGCCCGCGCTCGTGTCGGCGCTCCAGTAGAGCCCCGCCCACAGCACGGTCGCACCGGCGGGCAGGGTCACGTTGGCCGATGAGGCGTCAAAGGTCGTGCCGTCGCCGTCGGTGTTCACGTAGCCCATCACGTAGTCGTTGTCGTCGGCCGTGGTGCTGCTCTGGCACGCCGTGGGGCAGGTCATCAGGGTGTTGCCGTTGGCCTTGATGTCGCCGCGCGCGGTCTGGGCGAAGCGTGTGGTGAACGGTGCGTCGGCCGCGGATGCGGGCGCGGCGAGGACGGCCGCGGTCAGGGTGGCGCAGAGCAGGCAGGCGAGGCGGGTCAAGAGTGCAGGCATGAGCTGGGTCGCTGGACGTGGTGGTCGTCAGACCGGCAGCTGAGCCATCTCCGCGACGGAGACCTCGGGCTTTGCGTCCCCGCCTCGCGGCGGGTTTGCCTTTAGCGCTCTGTGTGTCGGTGTATCGACCGCCGAGGTCAGCGGTCGGACCGCGGTGGACGATCGGACGAGCGCGGCCCTCCTCAGAAACCGTCGCGCCAGACGTCCTTGTAGAGCAGGTACTCGGCGCCGTCGGGCCCCGCCTCGAAGCCCTGTGGGCAGTACGGCGCCATGTAGATGAAGTCGCCCGCCTGGACCTCGTGCTCCGCGTTCTCCAGCAGGTACGTCCCGCCGCCGGACGTCATGTACAGGCCGTGCTCCTCGTCGTGGACCTCGACCTTGCCGAGGCCGACGCCCGCGTCGAAGGCCAGCAGGCTCATGTTGAAGTCGAAGGCGGGGTCGCCCGTCGGCAGCAGCTCGCGGCGGCGGAAGCCGGGCACGTCGGTGTCCGCGAACGGCTCGTCGTCGCGGTGCCCCGAGAGCGCGCCGGGCGGGGAGAGACGCGGATAGGCCTCGTAGCGGCGCTTGACGAGCAGCACGCGCGCGCCGGCGTCGCCCGCCCGCACCTCGTACGACGCCTCCGCCGGCAGGTAGGCGAAGCCGCCTGCGCGCAGCGCGACGTCGCCCGTGCGGGCTTCGCCGTCGAGCGCGTAGAGGAAGGTCTCGAAGCCGGGCTCGACCGCATGCGCCGTGGCGCCGCCGGGCGCCAGCGTGACGAGGTACTCGCCGATCCGCGAGGCTGCGAAGCGCGGCGTGACCAGCTTGACGACCGGCGCATCGCCGAACGCGGGCAGGCGGCTGGGGTAGTGGTTGGCCGGAGTGACCAGGGTGTACGACGGCCGCCGGATCCCACGTGATCGCTGCATCCGTGCATCATGATCGTCATCGTGGAGATCCTCGCGCCCGACACGTGGGAGGAGGCGCTGGCCATGAAGGCCGCGCGGCCCGACGCCCTGCCCATCGCCGGCGGGACCGACGTGATGGTCGAGCTGAACTTCGATCGCACGCGGCCGGAAGCGATCCTCGACCTCACGCGCGTGCCCGATCTGCGCGAGTGGGACAGCGACGACGGCCGGCTGCGCGTGGGCGCCGGCGTCTCGTACACGCGGATCATCGACGAGCTCGGCGATCGCCTGCCGGGCCTCGCCATCGCCTCGCGGACGGTCGGCTCGCCGCAGATCCGCAACCGCGGCACGGTGGGCGGCAACCTGGGCACCGCCTCACCGGCAGGCGACGCGCTGCCGCCGCTCTACGTGTCCGACGCCGAGGTCGAACTGGTGAGCACGGCGGGCACGCGCACGGTCCCGGTGGTCGACTTCGTCGCCGGGCCCAAGCGCACGAGCGCGCGCGACGACGAGCTCATCGCCGCCTTCCATCTGCCCGCAGCGACCGGCGCGCAGCAGTTCGCCAAGATCGGCACGCGCAACGCGATGGTCATCGCCGTCTGCTCGCTGTCGCTGGCCATCTGGCCCGAGCGCCGCGCCGTGTGCGCGTGCATCGGCTCGGCGGGCCCGACGCCGATCCGCGCGACCGACGCGGAGGCCTTCGGCGCCGACGCGCTGGACTGGGACGTTCGCGGGCCTCTGAGCGACTCTGCGCTCGCGCGCTTCGGCGAGCTCGTGGCCGGCGCGGCGGCGCCGATCGACGACGTCCGCGGCAGCGCTGCCTATCGCCGCCACGCGCTCGCGGTGCTGGCCCGCCGCACGCTGACGTGGGCCTGGGAGGAGCAGCGGTGCGCCTGCGCCTGACGGTCAACGGCGAGGCACGCGAGGCCGATGGCGTCTGGGAGGGCGAGAGCCTGCTCTCGGCGCTGCGCGACCACCTCGACCTGCCGGGCTCCAAGAACGCCTGCGAGCAGGGCGAGTGCGGGTCGTGCTCGGTCTACCTCGACGGCGAGCTGGTCTGCTCGTGCCTCGTGCTGGCCGGCCAGGCCGAGGGCCGCGAGGTCGTCACCGTCGAGGGGCTGGCGCAGGGCGGCGAGCTGCACGCCGTCCAGCAGGCCTTCGTCGAGGCGGGCGCGGTGCAGTGCGGCTTCTGCACGCCCGGCCTGATCGTCGCCAGCCACGACCTGCTCTCGCGCACCGCGCAGCCCAGCGACGCCGAGATCCGCGAGGCGCTGGCGGGCAACCTCTGCCGCTGCACGGGCTACGAGAAGATCCTCGACGCCGTGCGGCTCGCGGCTGGGAGGCTCGCGGCGTGAGGACCGTCATCGAGGGCTGCGCGATCGCGACGGTCGACGCGGCCGGGACCGAGCACGCCGAGGGGAACCTCGTCATCGAGGGTGGTCGCATCGTCGCGGTGGGGGAGGGGTCGGCGCCGGAAGGCGAGGCACGGCGCATCGACGGCCGCGGCTGCTTGGCCACGCCGGGCCTCGTCAACTGCCACCACCACCTGTACCAGTGGGCCACCCGCGGCCTCGCGCAGCAGGCGACGCTGTTCGAGTGGCTCGTCGAGCTCTACCCGGTGTGGGCGCACGTCGACGCCGAGGTCGAGTCGGCGGCCGCGCACGCCGGCCTGGCCGCCCTGGCGCGCTCGGGCTGCTCGACGTCGACCGACCACCACTACGTCTTCCCGGCCGGAGCCGGCGACCTGCTCGAAGTCGAGATCGAGGCGGCGCGCACGATCGGCCTGCGCTTTCACCCATGCCGCGGCTCGATGGATCTCGGGCGCTCCGACGGCGGGCTGCCGCCCGACGAGGTGGTCGAGGACCGCGACGCGATCCTCGCGGCCAGCGAGGCGGCGATCGACCGCTTCCACGACCCCGCGCCCGGGGCGATGCTGCGCGTCGCGCTCGCGCCCTGCTCGCCCTTCTCGGTGACCGGCGAGCTGATGGCCGAGACCGCGCAGCTCGCGCGCCGCCGCGGCGTTCGCCTGCACACCCACCTGGCCGAGACGGTCGAGGAGGAGGTCTTCTGCCAGGAGCGCTTCGGCGTGCGCCCGGTGCAGTATCTGGAGGACCTCGGGTGGCTGGGCGACGACGTGTGGCTCGCGCACTGCGTGCACCTATCCGACGCGGAGGTCGCGCGCTTCGGGCAGACCGGCACCGGCGTTGCGCACTGCCCGAGCTCCAACGCGCGCCTGGGCGCCGGCATCGCCCGCACGGTCGATCTCACGAGCGCCGGCGCGCCGGTCGGCCTCGGCGTCGACGGCGCCGCCTCGAACGAGTCGGGTGCCTTGTCGGTCGAGCTGCGCGAGGCGCTGCTCTTCGCCCGCCTGGCCGGCGGCCCGGCGGCGCTGACCGCGCGCGGCGCCCTGGCGCTGGCCACCATCGAGGGCGCGCGCTGCCTGGGCCGCGACGACGAGCTGGGCTCGCTGGAGCCGGGCAAGCTTGCCGACGTGGCGCTGTGGCGGCTCGACGGCCTCGACCACGCCGGCATCGCCGACCCGGTCGCCGCGCTCGTGCTCGGCGCGCCGCAGCGCGTCGAGCTGCTGCTCGTGGGCGGGCGCGCCGTCATCGACGGCGGCGAGCTGCGCACGGCCGACGAGGACGCGCTGGCGGCCGACCTCGCGCGGGAGAGCAGGCGCCTGCTGGCGCGCGTGGAGGCCCGGGCATGACCATCATCCCGGAGACGCGCGAGCGGCCGGCGATCCAGCGCCCGGGCCACATCGGCACGTCGACGACGCATGCCGACGGCGTCCCCAAGGTCAAGGGCGAGTTTGCGTACGCCTCCGACATGCGGATGGAGGGGATGCTGTTCGGCGCGACGCTGCGCAGTCCGCACCCGCGCGCCGACATATGGGGCATCGACATCGGGCCGGCGCTGGCGATCCCCGGCGTCCACGCGGTGCTCACTCACGCCGACGTGCCCGGCCGCAAGACCTACGGGATGGAGATCGCCGACCAGCCCGTGCTGGCCATCGACCACATCCGCTACCAGGGCGAGCCGGTGGCGATCGTCGCCGCCGACCACCCCGAGACCGCCCGCCGCGGCGCCGCCGCCATCGCGGTCGAGTACGAGGTGCTCGCGCCGCTCACCGACGCTGAGGCCGCGATGGCGCCCGGCGCGCCCCCGCTGCACCTGAGCGGCAACGTCCTGCGCCACCTGCGCATCAACCACGGCGACCCCGACGCGACGGCCGACGTCGTCGTCAGCGGCGAGTACGAGGTCGGCATGCAGGACCAGGCCTTCCTGGGACCCGAGTCGGGCCTGGCCGTGCCCGACGGCGCGGGCGGCGTCGACCTCTACATCGCCACGCAGTGGCTGCACGTCGACCAGGGCCAGGTCGCCGAGTCGCTGGGCCTGCCGCCGGAGAAGGTGCGCCTCACGCTCGGCGGCGTGGGCGGCGCCTTCGGCGGCCGCGAGGACCTGTCGATGCAGATCCACGCCTGCATGCTCGCGTTGCACACCGGGCGCCCGGTGCGGATCGCCTACAACCGCGAGGAGTCCTTCTACGGCCACGTTCATCGCCACCCGTGCTGGATGCGCTACGAGCACGGCGCCACGCGCGACGGGCGACTGGTCTATGTGCGCGCGCGGGTCGTGCTCGACGGCGGCGCCTATGCGTCGAGCTCGACCGCGGTCTGCGCCAACGCGGCGTGCTTCTCGTGCGGGCCCTACGAGGTGCCCAACGCGCGCATCGACAGCTACGTCGTCTACACGAACAATCCCCCGTGCGGCGCGATGCGCGGCTTCGGGGCCGTACAGGTCGCCTTTGCCCACGAGGCGCAGATGGACCGCCTTGCCGCGGCCCTCGGTATGGACCCCGTCGACCTGCGCATCCGCAACGCGGTGGGCCCCGACAGCCGCATGCCCACGGGCCAGCGGGTCGGCGAGCCGGCGCCGGTCGCCGAGCTGCTGGAACGCGTGCGCGCGATGCCGCCGCCGCCCGACGAGCCCGACGGCCTGCCGGGTGGCATCGCCAACGTCACCCGCGGCGAGGGCGTCAAGCGCGGCATCGGCTACGGCGTCGGCATCAAGAACATCGGCTTCTCCGAGGGCTTCGACGACTACTCGACCGCGCGCGTGCGCCTGTCGATCGACGACGGCGAGCCGCTCGTCGAAGTGCACACCGCCGCCGCCGAGGTCGGCCAGGGAATCAACACCGTCATCGCGCAGATCGCGCGCACCGAGCTCGGCGTCGAGCGCGTGGCGGTCCTCGCCGCCGACACGCGTGTCGGCTCGGCCGGCTCGACCTCGGCCTCGCGCCAGACCTATGTCACCGGCGGCGCCGTGAAGGCGGCATGCGAGGCGGTGCGCGAGCGCTGGGCGGCGGGCGAGGCGCCGCCGATCGAGGAGACCGTCGAGTGGCGGCACCTGCCGACCGAGCCGCTCGACGAGGACGGCCAGGGCGACGCGCACCTGCAGTACGCCTTCTCGGCCCACCGCGCGGTCGTCGACGTCGACACCGAGCTCGGGCTCGTCCGCGTGGTCGAGCTCGCCACCGTGCAGGAGGTCGGTAAGGCGATGAACCCGCAGGCGCTCGAGGGCCAGATCGAGGGCGGCAGCGCGCAGGGCCTCGGGCTCGCGCTGCTCGAGGAGATCCAGGTCAAGGACGGCAAGGTCCTCAACGCGTCGTTCACCGACTACCTGCTGCCGACGATCCTCGACATGCCCCCGATGCGCATCGAGGTGCTCGAGCAGGCCGACCCGCAGGCCCCGTACGGGCTGAAGGGCGTCGGCGAGCCGCCCAACATCTCCACGCCGCCGGCGATCGCGGCGGCGCTGCGAGATGCCACCGGGCGCGACCTGCGGCGCATCCCCGTGCGACCGGAACACATCGTCGGTCTCGACGACGAGGAGGAGGCCTTCGTGGCGCGCTACGGCGACATCTTCGAGGCCTCGCCCTGGGTGGCGCGCGCCGCCTTCGCGAAGGCCCCGTTCGCCGACGTCGACGAGCTGCACGCCGCGATGGTCGCCGCCGTGCGCGCCGCGCCGCGCGAGCGCCAGCTCGAGCTCATCGCAGCGCACCCCGAGCTCGGCGCGGACCGGGCGCTCAGCGGCGCGTCGGCGCGCGAGCAGGCGTCGGCCGGCCTCGACCGGCTCGGCGACGACGAGGCCGAGCGCTGGCGCGCGCTCAACCGCGCCTATCGCGAGCGCTTCGGCTTCCCGCTCGTGATCTGCGTGCGCGAGCACACGCGCAACTCGATCCTCGCCTGGGGCGAGGAGCGGCTCGCCCACGAGCCCGACGCGGAGGTCGAGATCGCGCTCGGCGAGATCGCCAAGATCGCGCGGCTGCGGCTGCGGGAGCTCGACGGATGATCAGCACCCATGTCCTCGACACGGCGCGCGGCAAGCCCGCCGCGGGCGTGCCGGTCATCCTCGAGCGCTTCGACGAGGACCACTGGTGGATCCTGGGCCGCGGCAGTACCGACGGCGACGGGCGGTGTGGCAGGCTGCTGCCCGACGGCGCCCCGTTGGCCGGCGGGCGCTACCGCCTTACCTTCGACACCGGCGCCTACTTCCGCGATCGCGGCGAGGCCGCCTTCTACCCCGAGGTCGCGGTCGTCTTCACCGTGGCTGCCGACGAGCACCACCATGTGCCGCTGCTGCTGAGCCCGTTCGGCTACAGCACCTACCGAGGGAGCTGACCATTGACCTTCGCGCTGGCCCGCAACAGCTACGGCAAGTCGGAGATCCGCCTGGTCAAGGTCACCCGCGACAGCGATCGCCACGAGCTGTGCGACGTGACGGTCGACGTCGCGCTGGAAGGCGACTTCGCCGCCGTGCACGCGACCGGCGACAACAGCGGCCTGCTGGCCACCGACACGATGCGCAACACCGTCTACGCGCTCGCCGCCCAGCATGCCGTGGAGGACCTCGAGCTCTTCGGCCGCGTGCTCGTCGACCATTTCGTCGAGGCCGGGCCGAGCGTGCATCGCGCGCGCGTGCAGCTCGTCGAGCACCCGTGGGCGCGGCTCGGCGACCACCAGCACGCCTTCCAGCGCGCCGGCGGCGGCGAGCGCGTCGCGGTGGTCGCCGGCGATGGCGTCAGCGCGCGCGTCGAGGCCGGCATCGAGGACCTCGTGCTGCTGCGCACCACCGGCTCGGGCTTCGAGGGCTTCCTGCGCGATCGCTTCACGACGCTGCCCGAGACCGAGGACCGGATCCTGGCCACCGCGGTAAGCGCGCGCTGGACCTACGCCGAGGGCGGCCTCGACTACGGCGCCGCCTGGCGCGCGGCGCGCGACGCGATCCTCGCCACCTTCGCCGACCACTACAGCCCCTCGGTGCAGTTCACGCTGCGGCGGATGGGCGAGGCGGTGCTGCGCGCGGTCGACGCGATCGAGCGCGTGCACCTCTCGCTGCCCAACCGCCACCACCTCCTCTACGACCTCGCGCGGTTCGGCATCGAGAACGACAACCGCGTCTTCCACGCCAGCGCCGAGCCCTACGGGCTCATCGAGGGGACGGTGGAGCGCAGCCGGTAGCGGCGTCAGGCCGCCTGGCGCCCGCCGCGGACCGCGAGGCGCAGGGCGTCGAACAGCTGATCGATGTCGGCCGTCTTCTCGACGACGGCGAACGCGCCGGCGTCGCTGGCCTCCGCGGCGAGCCCTTCCTCGGCCGTGGCGGTGTAGAGCACGACCTCCGGCGGCGCCGGCTCGGCGCGCAGCGCACGGCACAGCGCGACGCCGTCCTCGTCGCCCAGGCGCCAGTCGAGCAGGACGACGTCGGGACGGGTCCGCCGCAGGCCGGCCAGCAGCTCGTGGCCGTCGCCGGCCGTGCCGACGCACACGAAGCCCGGCTCCGCGCGTAGGACCGCCTCCAGGCCCGCCCTCAGCACCGGATGGTCATCGACGACGAGGACGCGGATCATGCCGCCGACATCGTCGCAGGTGGGGCTTAACGTCGCGTTACGGCTGGCACCCCAATCGCTAGGGTGCCCGCGATGCCGATCCCACCCGTGTTGCGCTCGCTGCTGACGGCCCACGGCCCGTCGGGCTACGAGACCGCGCCGGCCGCCGTGTTCCGCGACGCCGGCGCCGCCTTCGCCGAGGTGACCACCGACGTCATGGGCTCGGTCTGGGCGCGCGTGCCGGGCACCGGCGGGGCGCCGACGCTCGCCGTCGTCGGTCACATCGACGAGATCGGCCTGATCGTGACCCACATCGACGACGAGGGGTTCCTGCGCTTCTCGGGCGTCGGCGGCTGGGACGCGCAGATCCTCGTCGGCCAGCGCGTTAGCGTCAGCACGCGCGACGGCGCGTTGCCGGGTGTGATCGGCCGCAAGCCGATTCACCTGCTCAAGGACGACGACCGCAAGAAGGTTGCGCGGCTGGAGGAGCTGCACATCGACGTCGGGGCCAAGGACGGCGCCGAGGCGCGCGGGCTGGTCCGCATCGGCGATGTCGCCGTGATCGACGCCGATCCCGTCGAGCTGCCCAACGACCGCGCCGTCGCGCGCTCGATGGACAACCGGCTGGGCTGCTTCGTGGCCTACGAGACCGTTCGCCTCGTCCACGAGGCCGGCGGCGCGCCCGGCGACGTGGTCGGCGTGGCCGCCGTCCAGGAGGAGACGACGTTCGGCGGCTCGACGACGACCGCCTATGCGCTGCGACCGGACGTGGCGATCGTCGTCGACGTCACCCACGCCACCGACGCGCCGGGGATCGACGTCAACGAGCTCGGAGCGCACCCGTTCGGATCGGGGCCGGTGCTCGAGCGCGGCTCCAATCTCAACCCGGGCGTCTTCGAGCTGCTCTACGAGGCCGCCGAGGCCGAAGGCATCGACGTGACGATCCAGGCCTCAGGGCGCCACACCGGCACCGATGCCGACGCCATCCACCTCTCGCGCGGCGGCGTGCCCACCGCCTCGATCGGCATCCCGCTGCGCTACATGCACTCGCCCGTCGAGATGGTGGCGCTCGACGATGTGGCCGCCTGTGCGCGGCTGATCGCCGCCTTCGCCCAGCGCCTGACCGCGGAGACGAGCTTCGACCGGTGAGCCGCCGCGCCGTCGCGCTCGCCGTCGCCGCCCTCCTGCTCGCCGGGTGTGGCAGCAAGCACGAGGCGTCCGGCACCCAGTCGCAGAGCCGCGCGGCGGCGGCGCCGGCGGGCCGGCCGGCCGCGCTGACGCCCGCGCAGCTCGCCGGCCAGCACGTCGTCTTCCCGTTCGCCGGGCGCACGCCGCCGCGCGCCCTGCTCGCGCGCATCCGCCGCGGCGAGGCCGCCGGCGTGATCTTCTTGGGCGCCAACATCGGCACGCCCGCGCAGGTGCGCGCCGTCACGCGCCGGCTCCAGGCCGTGCCACGGCCGCCCGGCCTGCGGGCGCCGCTGCTGCTCATGGTCGATCAGGAGGGTGGCAGCGTGAAGCGGCTGCCCGGTGCGCCCTCGCGCGGTGCACCGCAGATGGGCGCCACGGGCAGGCCCTCGGTCGCGCGCGCCGAGGGCCGGGCGACGGCGGCCACCCTGCGCGCCGCGGGCATGAACGTCGACCTCGCGCCGGTCGTCGACGTCGTGCGCCCCGAGAGCGCGCTGCACGCCGAGGGGCGCGGCTTCGGCTTCACCGCGCCGGCCGCCGCGCGCTTCGGCGCCGCCTTCGCCCGCGGCCTCCAGGACCGCGGGGTCGCCGCCACCGCCAAGCACTTCCCGGGCTTCGGCGCGGCGCCGCGCAACACCGACGCCGGCGTGGTGCGGATCGGCGTCTCGCTCCACGAGCTGCACGCGGTCGACCGGGTGCCGTTTCGCTCCGCGATCAACGCCGGCGCCGCCCTCGTGATGCTCTCCAGCGCTGTCTACCCCGCCCTGTCGTCGAAGCCGGCGGCGCTGTCGCCGCGCGTCGTGCAGGGCGAGCTGCGCGGCGGCCTGGGCTTCAAGGGCGTGACGATCTCCGACGACCTCGAGGGCCCGGCCTTCGCCGCCTACGGCGGGCCGACCGGCGCGGGCGTGCAGGCGTCGCGTGCAGGCGTCGACCTCCTGCTCTACGCGCGCACCTACGGTGCGGCGGCGCGTGCGGCCGACGGGCTGGCTGCCGCGATCCGCCGCGGCGACGTCGATCGCGTCGCGCTCGAGGCGTCGCGGCGGCGGATCCAGGCGCTGCGGGCTTCGCTGGGCTAAGCGGCCTGCGACTCGCTCGCAGTTGCCAGGCTCTCGCAGAAAGCCCCCGTTTGCAGGGAAGTTTATGTGATCCGGCGCGCGCTGCTCTGCGTCAAAGGGGTCGTGACAACCCACGACCTCCCAAGGAGGAGCAGCTTCATGCGCAAGCTCGCAATCCTGACGGTGGCGCTGCTGGCAGCGCTGGCGGCAGGCGTGCTCGCGGTCACTGCCGGCTCGGGATCGAGCCACCGCGAAGCACCGCTCTCGTCGCTGGACCCGACGGGCGACGACACCGACGTCTACGCCTTCGTGGCGCCGGACGCCAAAGGGTCGGTGACCCTGATCGGCAACTGGATCCCGTTCGAGGATCCCGCCGGCGGCCCGAACTTCTACCGGTTCGACGACCGCGCGTCGTACTACCTCAACGTCGACAACACCGGCGACGGCAAGTACGACATCCGCTACCGGTTCAAGTTCAAGACCAAGGTCCGCAACCCCAACTCGTTCCTCTACGCGCTTCCGGGCGTCAAGTCGATCGACGATCCGAAGCTCAACCTGGTGCAGACCTACTCGGTGTGGCGCGAGCGCTACTCCAACGGCCACCTGGTGAGCAACAAGCGGGTGGCCAGCGGCCTGCCCACCGCGCCCAACAACGTCGGGCCCAAGACGTTCCCCAACTACGACGCGGTCGCCAACCAGGCGATCAAGTCGCTGCCCGGCGGCGGCAAGGTGTTCGCCGGCCAGGTCGACGATCCGTTCTTCGTGGACCTCGGCTCGACGTTCGACGCCATCAACATCGACATGCCCGGTCGTCCCGGCATCGCCACCGGCAACCAGGGCGGCGGCAAGGACGACGTGGCGGGCTACAACGTCCACACGATCGCACTGCAGGTGCCGAAGGCCGACGTCACGCGCGACCACAACACGCCGGCCAAGGCGACGGACCCCAACGCGGTCGTCGGCGTGTGGGCTTCGACCTACCGTCCGGTGCTGCAGGTCACGCGCCAGAGTCCGGTGGCCAGCGGGGCCGTCTCGCGCGCGGCCAGGCGCGGGCAGCGCGTTTCCGACAACCATGGTGAGGGCCAGGTCAGCCGCCTGGGCAACCCGTTGGTCAACGAGGTCGTGATCCCGCTCGGCCAGAAGGACAAGTTCAACGCGACCCAGCCGTCAGACGACCTGAAGAACTTCGGCAAGTACGTGCTCTCGCCGGAGCTTGCCAAGGTCATCAACATCCTGTTCCCGGGCCTCAATGTCCCCGAGAACAACCGCACGGACATCGTGCAGGCGCTGCTCACGGGCATTCCGAAGCTGACCCAGATCGCTCCGGACGCGCCCCCGACCGACACGCTGAAGATCAACCTCGCCGTTGATCCGAACCCGAAGCCCAGCCGCTTCGGCGTGCTCGCCGGTGACACCCAGGGCTTCCCGAACGGGCGCCGACTGGCCGACGACGTGGTCGACATCGAAGAGCGCGTCATCGGCGGCTTCCTCAAGGGCAACAAGCTGCCCCTGGGCGATGGCGTGGACCAGAACGACAAGCCCTTCCGGGACACGTTCCCCTACGTCGCCTCCCCGCGCGCCGGCTTCGATTCGCAGCTGAAGCGGATGGAGCCCGCGCACGCCCCCGTCCCCGGCGATCCGACCGGGTCTCGATAACAGGCTCTCAGAGCGGGCGGGGGCCATCCGCCCCGCCCGCTCCGAGCCCGACCCCACCAGCCCACATGCACCGCATCCTCATCGCCTTCATCGCGACCTTCGCCGTCGCGCTCCCCGTCACCGTGCTGCTGACGCGCGATGACGGCCGCCCCGCCTCCACCGCCAACCCCGATCTGCCACCCGCGCCGCGGCCGAGCGACTCGACCGACGTGCGCATTGCCAAGCTCCAGGCCACGGTGCGCGCCGCTCCGCTGCGCGCCGACGGCTGGACGCTGCTGGCCGGCACGTACCTGCAGAAGGTGCGCGAGACCGGCGACGCCGGCTTCTACCTCCGCGCCCAGGGCGCCGTCGACCGCGCCCTCAGGCTGCGCCCCGGCGACGCCGGCGCGCTGACCCAGCGCAGCGCGCTGGAGCTCTCGCGCCACGACTTCCTCGCCGGCCTGGCCGACGCGCGCCGGGCCCGCGCCGCCGCGCCGACGGTCGACCAGCCCTTCGGGACGCTCGTCGACGCGCTCGTCGAGCTCGGCCGCTACCCGCAGGCCGGCCGCGCCCTGCAGGAGATGGTCGACCGCAAGCCCAACCTGGCCGCCTACGCGCGCGTGTCGTACTTCCGCGAGCTGCATGGCGATCTGCGCGGCGCGCTGAGCGCCATGCGCGCCGCGGTCTCCGCCGGCGGCGCCGTGCCCGAGCAGGACGCCTACGTGCGCTCGCTGCTCGCGGGCCTGGAGCTGCAGGCCGGACAGATCGATGCCGCGGTGCGCGACTACCGCGGCGCGCTGGCGGCGGTGCCGAACTACCCGGCCGCCGAGGCGGGGCTCGCGCAGACCGACGTCGCGCGCGGGCGGTTCGCGCCCGCCATCGCGCGGCTGACGCGGCTCGTCGCGCGGCTGCCGATACCGGCGTACGTAACGGCGCTCGGCGAGGCGCAGGCGGCCGCCGGGCGCCACGGCGCCGCCAAGCGCAGCTTCGCGCTCGTGCGCGCCGAGGTCATGCTCCAGCGCCGCGCCGGCGTCAACGCCGACGTGGAGCTCGCACTCTTCGAGGCCGATCACGGCAGCCCGAAGCGGGCGGTCGTGCTCGGCCGCCGAGCCTGGGCGGCGGCGCCGAGCGTTCGCTCGGCCGACGCCCTGGGGTGGGCCCTGTATCGCGCAGGGCATGCGCGCGCCGCGCTGGGCTGGGCGCGGCGCGCGTTGGCCATCGGCTCGCGCGATCCGGCCTTCCTCGCCCACGCCGGGCTGATTGCCCGCGCCGCCGGTGAGCCGGCGCTGGCCGCCCGCCGGCTGGCGGGCGCGCGGGCCGGCCGAGCAGCGCTCGGCGCCGGCCTGCGGGAGGCGCTGCGATGAGGCGCCTGCTGCTGCTGG
>DATBKW010000199.1:0-4945 GCA_036555665.1 Solirubrobacteraceae bacterium
GGAAACGACAGCCGTCGATCCCCGACCGGCGGCGTCCTCGAACCTCGAAATACCTCCGGTATTCCTTCGGTTCTGCGTCCTTGCCGGATCGGCGCCGCCGGCCGCCGTTACCGGTCAAACGTTACGAGAAGGCCCACTAGGAGCAGAAGGCCGAGGCCTTCACCCAGCCGGTCGTCTTGTAGGTGCCCCGCTTGGTGGTGGCGATCCGGCTGCCGTGGTACCAGAGGCCCTTGGCGCTGCCGTGCTTGACGCGCGCGCTGCGGTCCACGTGGAAGTGGTTGCCCTTGAAGATCGTCCCGATGAAGAGCTTGCCGGGGGCGGGCGCGTCGATGTAGGCGCTCTTGACGCAGACGGTCAGCGTCTTGGTGTGCTTCGCAGAAGGAGCGGCGTCGGCCGAGGCGAGCGGAGCGATGGCGCTGCCGGCCAGGGCGGCGACGGCGGTGGTGGCGAGTGCGGTGCGGCGGAGGTTCAGGCTCATGCACGACATGGTCGCCGCGCAACAGCGCCATTTGGCCTCACCTGGGTGGCGCCTTTGCACACCTGCGCCGCCGACGTCCGTCCAGCGGGCCGCGGACGGCCTTCAATCTCAGGCCATCAGCCGCCGATTACGCAGGCAATGAGCTTCGATCTGCACTTCTGCCTGGGCTACCTCATCGAGAAGGGTGGCTCCGACCTGCACCTCAAGGTGCCCGCCCCGCCCGTGATCCGCGTCGACGGCCAGATGCGCCCGATCGACGGCCTCGCGCCGCTGACGCCCGAGGACACCGAGCGCGCCGTGCGCGAGATGCTCACCGACGCCGAGAAGCTGCAGGAGTTCGCCGACGAGGGCGAGGTCGACTTCGCCTACTCGATCCCCGGCCTCGCGCGCTTCCGCTGCAACGCCTTCCGCCAGCGCGGCTCGGTCTCGCTGGTCATCCGCGCCATCCCGGTGTCGATCAAGACGATCGAGGAGCTCTCGCTCCCGCCCGTCATCCGCGAGCTGGCCGAGGAGGAGCGCGGGATCGTGCTGCTCACCGGCACCACCGGCTCGGGCAAGTCGACCACGCTGGCCGCGATGATCGACCACATCAACTCCACGCGCCGGCGCCACATCGTCACGGTGGAGGACCCGCTCGAGTTCCTCCACCTCGACAAGAAGTCGATCATCAACCAGCGCGAGGTCGGCATGGACACCGGCTCGTTCAAGCGCGCGCTGCGCCGCGTCCTGCGCCAGGACCCGGACGTGATCCTCATCGGCGAGATGCGCGACGAAGAGACCGTGCACACCGCGCTGAGCGCGGCCGAGACCGGCCACCTCGTCTTCTCGACCGTCCACACCGTCGACGCGGCCGAGACCGTCAACCGCCTCATCGACTTCTTCCCGCCGCACATGCACAACCAGGTGCGCGCGATGATCGCCTCGACGCTCAAGGGCGCCGTGTCGCAGCGCCTCGTCCCGACGAGCGACGGCAGCGGCCGCATCGCCTGCTGCGAGGTGCTGCGGATGACCGGCCGCGTGCGCGACATGATCACCAACCCGGAGGAGACCGGAAAGCTCCCCGAGGTCATCGCCGAGGGCTCGTTCTACGGGATGCAGACCTTCGACCAGCATCTTTTCGAGCACCTGAAGGCCGGCCGCGTCGAGATGGACACCGCCGTTCAGTTCGCCACCAGCCCGCACGACTTCAAGCTCCTCGTCGCGGCCGACGGCAAGCGCGGCACGACGATGGAAGACCTCACCGACGCCGAGACGCGCCGCGCCCCGTTGGCGGCCTAGGGGTGGCGAAGGCGGCCACGGCGCCGCCTGAGGCGGGCCCCCAGTGATGGTGTCCGGATGTAGTCTCTCGCGTGTGCAGCACTGGGATCTGCGCACGCTGGCGGTCGCCGCCCACGAGCCGAAGGTCCTCGCCTCCACCCGGGGCGAGGCCCGCACCGTCGTCATCCACCTGCCCGCCGGCGAGGTGATGCAGGACCACCAGGTCCACGAGCGGGCGCACGTCGTCGTCGTCGACGGCGAGGTCGAGATCGTGCAGGGCGAGCAGACCGTCGCCGGTGGGCCCGGGCTCCTGGCCGTGTTCGACCCGCGCGAGCGCCACGCGGTCCGCGCGCGCAGCGACGCGCGGCTGCTGCTCGTGCTCGCGCCGTGGCCCGGCGACGGGCACCCGGGTACCCGCGACCCCTGATCGGGCGGCCCACGGTCGGCGCCCAGCGCGCCGGAGCCGTAACTTCAGTTGGTAAAGTCTTAGGGAGCATGGCGTCCGATCCCACCTGTCCCGTCTGTCGTACCGCCGACATCGTGTGCGGCAAGTGGACGCTGCTGCTCGTCCGCGATCTCTCCGAAGGGTGCTCTCGCTTCTGCGAGCTCGAGCGCTCGCTGAACGGCATCAGCCCGCGCACGCTGTCGCTGCGCCTGCGCGCGCTGGAGGAGGAGGGGATCGTCGAGCGCCAGACCTACGCCGAGGTCCCGCCGCGCGTCGAGTACACGCTGACGGCCAAGGGGCGCGCGCTGATCCCGATCATCGACGGAATGCGCGACTACGGCGAGCGCTGGCTGGGCGCCGAGTGCGCCGCGGCCGCTGAGCCGGACGCCGAGCCGGCCGTCGCCGCTGCATAGGCACAGCACCGCAACTCACGCCGCCGTCGCGAGTCCTAGCAGGGATGACAGCAGACGATGCAGGCGTTGCGCGCCCGCAAGCGGGAGGTACCCTCGCGGCCGTGGGTCGCACGGCGATCACGCGTCGGCGCGCCCTCGCCCTCGGTGCTGTCGCCGGCCTCGGGCCGCTCCTGGGACGACCGCTGAACGCGCTCGCGCGCACGGCGCCGGCCCGCCCGCGCGGCTTCGGGCTCGACGTGCGGCCGGGGGACTTCGAGGGCGCGGCCAGCCGGGTGCTGCGCGCGCCGTCGCGCTTCGACCTGCTCGGCGTGCGCGCGCCGCGCTCCGTGCACGGCAGGCTCGAGGTCCGCGTGCGGCGCGCCGGTGGAAGCTGGAGCCCGTGGGTCGCGCTCGCGGTCCACGGCGCCCACGCGCCCGACACCGGCACCGGCGAACGCGCCTCCGATCCGGTGTGGGCCGGGGGTTGCGACGAGCTGCAGCTGCGCGCCGCCTCGCGACCGCACAGGACGCTGCGACTGCACTTCGTCGCCGTGCCGCACGTGGGTCGCCGCGCCCTCGTGGCCCACGCGGCCGCCGCCAAGCAGACCGCGCCGCAGCCCGGCATGCCGCCGCCGATCATCCCGCGCGCCGCCTGGGGCGCCGCCGCGGTGCCGCCGCGCGCCGCGCCCCAGTACGGGGTGGTGCAGATGGCCTTCGTGCATCACACGGTCACGGCCAACGACTACACGCCCGACCGGTCGGCCTCGATGGTCCTCGCCATCGCCAAGTACCACCGCGACACCAACGGCTGGAACGACATCGGCTACAACTTCCTCGTCGATCGCTACGGGCAGGTCTTCGAGGGCCGCGCGGGCGGCGTCGACCAGGCGGTCGTCGGAGCGCAGGCGCAGGGCTACAACGACCAGTCGACCGGCGTCGCGGTGATCGGCACCTTCACCGACGACCCGATCCCCGAGCCCACCATGGCCGCGGTCACCCAGCTGCTCGGCTGGAAGCTGTCGCTGCACGGCGTGCCGTGCGAGGGCGGCCTGACCGTGATCTCCGGCGGCGGCAGCCTCAACCGCTACCGCGCCGGGACGCCCGTGCCGATGCAGCGCATCTCCGGCCACCGCGACGGCGACAGCACCGAGTGCCCAGGCAACGCGCTCTACGCGCAGCTGCCCGTCCTGCGCCAGCGCGCGGCCGCGCTCGCCGGCCCGGTCGTGCCGCGCGCACAGGTCAGCCTGCAGGCCTCGGGGGACGCCGTCGAGTACGGCGCGGACGCCGTCTTCACCGGGACCGTCGTGCGTCCGGACTCGACGGCGGGCGCCGGCGCGCTCGTCGCCCTGCAGAAGCGCGGGACGAAGGGGCAGTGGGTGACGATCGGGCGCGCGATCGCGGCCGCCGACGGTACCTGGGCCGTGCGCGTCCCGTGGCGCCGCGGCGGTCAGGTGCGGGCCGTCGCCGCCGGCGTGCAGTCCAAGGCGCTGAACGTCGACGTCATGCCGGCGCTGTCGACGCACCGCGCGCCCAAGCACGTCAACGCCGGCGGGAGCGTGCCGCTGTCGGGGCGCGTGCGGCCCGCGACGAAGGTGTCCGTGCTGCTCGAGCGCCAGGGCTCGGATGGCAAGTGGCGCCACGTGCGCTTCGTGAAGGCGAGCCTCGAGAAGACGAACTGGCGGGCCTCGGTGCGCCTGCGCACGCCGGGGCTCTATCGCCTGACCGCGCGCTCGGGTGGTGCGGCCGGCAAGACGGTCTACGTGCGCGCGGTGCGGTTCGCCGGCGGCGCCGGCGGCTAGACCTCGCCCTGCGACGTCTGCTGCGTCGTCGGCTTGTGCCCGCGGTGGCAGTCGCGAGCGTTGATCTGCTGCTGCAGTCGCTTGACCGCGGCGGCCGCGTCGCCGTTGGACTTGACGTGCCCCTGCGTCGTGGCGATGCCGGTCAGGGAGAAGACGAGGGCGCCAATGCTCATCATCACTGCGGACACGTAGGCCACTCTGCGCATGAGGGGTCTGCGCTCAGGCATGGGCTCGCTCCCGGGGGTAGCTGGACGGATCAAGATCGGAGGGTTCGCCGCGCGGCAGCGTGACCGTCGCGCGCAGGCCGCCGTCGGGGCACACGGCCAGCGAGATCGCGCCGCCGTGGGCCTGGGCGACCGAGCGCACGATCGACAGGCCGAGGCCGGCGCCGTCGCTGCGGGCGCCGCGGTCAATGCGCTGGAATGGCTCGAGCAGGCGCGGCAAGGTCTCGGGGTCCAGGACGTCGCCGTCGTTGACGACGTCCACGACGCTGTGACCGTCGTGGGTCGTGGTCGTCACGGAGACGCGTCCGCCGGGGCGGTTGTGGCCGACCGCGTTCTCGACGAGGTTGGCG
>DATBKW010000200.1:0-2079 GCA_036555665.1 Solirubrobacteraceae bacterium
GGATGGTGCGTAGTCCAGCGAGGCGGTAGCCGTCCCATCTGGTCGCCTCACAAACTCAGACTCAGGTGGTGGGCCCGCCGCGCGCCTGTCGGGCGCCGGTCACGCCACCACCCGCGACGGTCGCAGGTCAAGGCCGCGCAGCAGCTGCGCGTTGAGCACCACGACCACGGTCGAGACGCTCATGAGAATGGCGGCCAGGCCCGGGGGGATCGTCAGTCCGATCGGCGCGGCGACGCCGGCAGCGATCGGCAGCGCCACCGTGTTGTAGCCCAACGCCCAGCCCAGGTTCTGCAGCATCTTGCGATAGCCGGCCCGCGAGAGCTGCAGCACGGAGAGCACGCCGCGGGGGTCGTCGGAGGCCAGGACGATCCCGGCCGCCTCGATCGCGACGTCGGTGCCGGCGCCGATGGCGATCCCGACGTCGGCCCGGGCCAGCGCCGGCGCGTCGTTGACGCCGTCGCCGACCATCGCCACGCGCCGACCCGCCGCCTGCAGCTCGCGCACCTTGGTGTCCTTGTCTTCGGGTAGCACCTCGGCGAAGACCTCCTGGATGCCGAGGTCCTGCGCGACCGCCTCGGCGACCTGCCGCGCGTCACCGGTGATCATCGCCACCCGCAGCCCACGGTCGCGCAACCGCGTGACCGCCTGGCGTGACTCCGTACGTGGCTGGTCCTCCAGCGCCACGGCGCCGATGACCTCGCCGTCGCGCACGACGTGCAGCACCGACGCTCCGCGCTGCCGGAACCTCCCGGTGTGCTCGGACAGCGCGGCCGGCGGCTCGAGGCCGCGCTCGCGCAGCAACGAAGGTCCCCCGACCGCCACTTCTGCGCCGTCGACGGTCGCCTCGACGCCGCGCCCGGGCAGCGCCCGGAACCCCAGGGCGGCGGGCAGCGCGCCGCGCTCGCGCCCCGCCGCCGTGATCGCGTGCGCGACGGGATGCTCAGACTCGCGCTCGGCCGCCGCCGCCAACCGCAGCAGCCCGTCTTCGTCGCCGTCGACGGCGACGACCCCGGTCACCGAGTGCTGACCGAGGGTGAGCGTCCCGGTCTTGTCGAACAGCACCGTGTCGACGACCCGCATCCGCTCGAGGCTGAGGCGATCTCGCACCAGGATGCCCTGGCGGGCGGCCAGCGACGTCGCCAGGGCGATCACCAGCGGGATCGCCAGCCCGAGCGCGTGCGGGCAGGAGATCACCAGCACCGTGACCGTGCGCGTCACCGCCTCGTCGGCGTCGCTCTCCACCAGCAGCCAGACCAGGAACGTGACGATCGCGGTCCCGGTCGCCACGTAGAAGAGCAGGCCCGCGGCGCGGTCGGCCAGCGCCTGCGTGCGCGACCGTGACGTCTCCGCCTCGATCACGAGGCGCTGGATGCCGGCCAGCCGTGTGGCCTCGCCCACCGCGCTCACCCGGACCCGCGCCGCGGACCCGGCGACCACCGTCCCGGCGGCCACCGTGTCGCCCTGTGTTCGCTGCGCCGGACGCGACTCGCCCGTGATCATCGACTCGTCCAGCTCGGCCGCCTCGGAGAGCAGCTCGCCATCGGCCGGCACGCGGCCCCCCGGCCGCACGAGTACCACGTCGTCCTCGGCGAGCTCGGAGACGGCGACGGTCTCGATGTCCTCGCCGCTGACGCGCTCGGCCTCGTCGGGCAGCAGCTGCGCGAGCGCCGACAGCGCACCGCGCGCCTGGCCGAGCGCGCGCATCTCCATCCAGTGGCCGAGCAGCATGATCACCACCAGCGCCGCCAGCTCCCACCAGAAGTCCAGGCCGAAGAGCCCGAGCGACGTCGCCCAGCTGGCCACGAACGCGACCGTGATCGCCATCGCGATCAACAGCATCATCCCCGGGCGCCGGTCGCGCGCCTCCGCGACCCCGCCGGTCAGGAACGGCCAGCCCCCGTACAGGTAGACCACCGTCCCCAGCACGGGCGCCACCAGCCCATCCGCGAAGAACGACGGCGCCGAGTAGCCGAACCAGTCCTGCACCATCGGGCTGTAGAAGACGACCGGCAGTGCCAGCACGAGCGACAGCCAGAAGCGGTCGCGGAACTGCGCCGCGTGGTCGCCATGGTCGTGGTG
>DATBKW010000201.1:0-9975 GCA_036555665.1 Solirubrobacteraceae bacterium
GCGCGGAGCCGGCCGCCCGCCGGCTCCGCGCACCCACGACCGCGGCGATGACCGAGCTCCCGTTCGAATACTCCGCCCGACCGCGCCGTCAGGCGCTCGCGCTGCCAGACGGCGCGCGGGTCGCCTTCTACATCGCTCCGAACATCGAGCACTTCCCCGTCGGGCAGCCCGCGATCCACCTGTTCCCCGCGACGCTCGGCTGCCCGCCCGACCCGCTGAACTACGGGTGGCGTGACTATGGGGTGCGCGTCGGGCTCTGGCGTGTCGCCGACGTGCTCGCCGAGCGCGGGGTACCGATGACGGCGGCCGTGAACTCCGCAGTGTGCGAGCGCTACCCCGAGATCGTGGAGGAGGGCGTCCGCGCGGGATGGACGTGGGTCTGCCACGGCCGCGACAACGCCACGTTCCAGGCGGGCATGGACGAGAAGGAGGAGCGGGGGTTCCTCTCCGAGGCCGTCGACGTCATCGAGCGCGCCACCGGCGCGCGCCCGAAAGGCTGGCTCGGGCCGGCGCTGACGGAGACCTTCAACACGCCGCGGCTCCTCGCCGAGCTCGGGTTCACGTACGTGCTGGATTGGAGCAACGACGACGAGCCGTTCGCACTCACCGTGCCCGGCATGGTGGCCGTGCCTTATCTCTCCGAACTGAGCGACATCACGATCTTCCACATCCACGGGGGGTCGGCCGAGGACTTCACGCGTGAGGTCTGCGCGCACTTCGACAGGTTGTACGCCGAGGGCACTACTCGCCCATCGGTCATGGGTCTGGGCGTGCACCCGTTCCTGATCGGTCAGCCGCGGCGCATCGCCGCGCTCGAGCAGGCGCTCGACCACATCCTCGGCCATGACGACGTGTGGATCACGACCAGTGACGCGGTCGCGGACTGGTACCAAGAGTCCCGGAAGCAGGACAGCGATGCCTGACGTGACCTACGACTACTCCGGACGCGTCGCCCTGGTGACCGGCGCCGCCCGCGGTCAGGGGCGTGAGCACGCACTGGCCTTCGCCAGGTCGGGTGCAAACGTCGCGATCTGCGATATCGGCTTTCAGCTCGAATCCGTCGACTATCCGCTGGCCGGCCGCGAGGACCTCGAGCGCACGGCGACCGAGGTCCGCGACCTCGGCGTCCGATGTCTCTCGATGGAGGTGGACGTCCGTGACGATCGCGCCGTCGCGGCGCTGATCGCGGACGTCGTCGAGGAGCTCGGTCGTCTCGACGTGCTCGTCAACAACGCCGGCGTCAACTCGATCCACGACGTCAGCGAGATGCCGCTCGAGGTCTGGAACGACGTCCTCGCGATCAACCTCTCGGGCGTCTTTCACTGCTCGCGCCACGCCGCGCGGGTCATGAAGCAGGCGGGCGGCGGGCGCATCATCTCGACGGGCTCGGTCAACACGGGCCTGAGCATGCCGATGAACGCCGCGTACACGGCCGCCAAGCATGGCGTCCTCGGTCTCACGCGCGCCATGGCGATTGACCTCGCGCCGCACGGCATCAACGCCAACGTGGTCAGCCCGGGGCTCGTGGACACTGCGATCCTCGCCTGCGCAGAGGCGCCGCACGTGCCCGAGGACTTCTTCGATCGGCTGCTGCGGGTGGGCGGGCAGGTCAGCCTGTTCACCGACGAGGTCGCGCCCCTGGACCCGGCCGTGATCAGCGGGGCCGTGCTGTGGCTGGCGTCCGACGCGGCACGGTTTGTCACCGGTGCCGAGATCCGCGTGGACGCGGGCTTCAGCGTTTCCTGACCTCCCCGGTGCCGCGCTCCGGCGGCATAACGTGCCTGGCGGCACGTTCGTGCAGTAATTTGCACATTGCCGCCGGCCGCTGGATCACACCTCGAGGGAGACCGCATGACCGAGACGACGACCCCGGACCTGCTCGCACGCGCGCGCGATCTCTTGCCGCTGCTCGACGAGCACGCCGACTGGGGGGACAAGAACGGCCGCCTCGCCGACGAGGTCGTCGACGCGCTGCACGAGAACGGCATCTTCGGTATGTGGGTGCCGACCGTGCTCGGCGGATCCGAACTCGATCCGGTCGAGTCGCTGCGGGTCATCGAACAGCTCTCGTATGGCGACGCGTCGACCGGGTGGGTCGCCATGGCGGCCTGCCTTGCCATCGGCACCGGCGCGGCCTATCTCGGCGACGAGGCGGTCGACCAGATCTTCGGCGGCGAGCGCTTCCCGGTGATCGCGGGGCAGGGGACGCGCCCCGGAACCGCCGTGCCGCAGGACGGCGGGCACGTGCTGAGCGGCTCGTGGAGCTTTGCCTCCGGCATCAAGCATTCGGGGTTCATCCACACGCTGGCCGTTGTCGAGGGCACCGGCGAACCGAGGATCTTCGTGCTCCCGGTCGAGCAGTCCACGCTCATCGACAACTGGGACGTCATGGGGCTGCGCGCTACCGGCAGCATCGACTACGAGATCGATGGCGTCTTCGTGCCCGAGCACTTCTCGCACTTCGCGCTCGCCGAGACGCCCCTGCGCGGCGGCGACTTCTACCGGCTCGGCATCATCAACATCGCGGGCATCTGCCACCCCGGGTGGGCCGTGGGCGTCGGGCGCAGGATGCTCGACGAGGTGCGCAAGAACGTCCGGGCGAAGGCCGGACGCGCGGGCGGCCAGGCCGACAACGACAGCTTCCTCGAAGGCTTCGGTGGGGCCGAGGGGACGCTTCGGGCGGGCCGAGCGCTGCTGTTCGAGACCTGGGCGGATGTCACCGCCACCCTCGACGCCGGCGAGTCGCCGTCGGAAGACCAGAAGACGGCCATCCGGCTCGCCACGATCCAGGCGACGAGGGCGGCCCACGAGGCCTGCAAGTTCGCCTATGCCGCGAGCGGAACGAGCGGGCTTCGCGCGGGCACCATCCAGCGCTACTTCCGCGACATGCACGCGGGCACGCAGCACGTGATCCCGTCCGGCCCGATCCTGCAGACGGTCGGCCGCAAGCTCGCCGGGCTCGCGGACGACAAGCACTGGCAGTTCCTCGACCTCGTCGACTGAGCCCGATCGCACACTGGCACGACGTCGGCGGCGGTGGTACCGTCGTCGACGTGCTTCTCGCTCTGAACCGCTAGGTCCGACCGCGTAGCCGAGCTCCGCCTCGGTCGTCGGCCCCTGTCCCGGTTCGAGTTCTTTGAGGAGCATGTCGTGTCTGCAGTCGAAGTCGTAGGTCTCACCAAGCAGTTCACCCGCCGCCAGGGCCGCCGGCGCGAGCGCGTCGCGGCGTTGGACGGCGTGTCGTTCACGATCGCCCGCGGCGAGTGCGTGGCGATCCTGGGCCAGAACGGGTCTGGCAAGTCGACGCTCGTTCGCGTGCTCTCGACGCTGCTGCTGCATGACGGAGGCAGCGTGCGCGTGTACGGGCACGACGTCGTGCGCGAGGAGCGCGCGGTGCGGCGCCTGGTCAACCGCGTGTCGGTCGAGGCGTCGTTCTTCAAGCGCCTGTCGGCCGGCGAGAACCTCGCGTACGCGGCGCGCTTCTACGGCATGGGCCCGGCGGAGACCCGGCGGCGCATCCCCGAGATCCTCGCTTCGGTGGGCTTCCCGGCGAAGCGCTCCAAGGCGCCGATGGAGGACCTCTCGCGCGGTATGCAGCAGAAGGTCGCGCTGGCGCGTGCGCTGCTGACCTCGCCGACGCTGCTGCTGCTCGACGAGCCGACCACCGGCCTGGATCCGCGGTCCAAGCGCGAGGTGCAGGAGTTCATCCGCAGGCTGCGCAGCGCCCATGAGACGTCGACGCTGCTGTGCACGCACGACATGGTCGAGGCCGAGGCGCTGGCGGCCCGCGTCGGCATCCTCGATGGCGGGCGCCTGCTGGCGCTCGACACGCCCGCGGCGATCCGCCGGCGCTATGGCGCGACGACGCTCGAGGATGCCTTCCTGGCCGCGACCGGCCGGGCGCTCGAGGACGACGTAGAAGAAGAGGAGGCGGCGTAATGCGTGCCACCGTCGAAGCCGTGCGGCTTCAGGGCATCGCGCTCGTCGGCGTGGTCGAGCGCAACGCCTACCTCGTCAAGCGCTACGGCTTCTGGGAGCTGGCGTTCTTCGCCTGGACGGTCGCCAACACGCTCACCGTCGTGTTCATCGCCAAGGGCATCGACGCCACCGGCGGGACGCTCGACGTCGAGCGCGAGACCGCCAGCCTGCTCATCGGCGCCGTGATCTGGTCCTACCTGGGGATCGTCTTCGAGACCCTGACCGAGACGGTCGCCTGGGAGCGCTGGGAGGGAACGATCGAGTACACGTTCATGGCCCCGCTGGCGCGCTCGGTGCACCTGCTCGGCATGGGCGCCTTCGCCGTGCTCTACGGCGTGCTGCGCACCGCCGCGCTCTTCGCCGTCGTGGCGCTCTTCTTCGGCCTGGCCTTCCCCAACGCGGACTTCGCCGCCGCCCTCGTGCTGCTCGCGGTGGCGTCGGTGTCGTTCGTCGGCGTAGGGATGGTGACCGCGATCCTGCCCCTGATCTCGCCCGAGAAGGGCGCGCAGCTCGGCTTCATCGCGCAGGGCATGCTGCTCGTGGTCTCCGGCGTCTACTACCCGGTCGACGTTATGCCGGGGTGGATGCAGGCGATCGCGACGATCTCGCCGGCGACCTACGCGCTGCACGGCATCCGCGCGACGCTGCTCAACGGCGCGGGGCTCGGCGACGTGTGGGGCGACCTGTGGCCGCTGCTCCTGCTCGGAGCGATCTCGATCCCGCTCGGGCTCGCGGTCTTCCGCGCGGGCGAGCGCTACGCCAAGCGCAACGGCAAGCTCAAGCGAAGCGGGTGACGATCACAGGCGCTTTTCGAACCAGTGGTGGGCGAAGGGCTCGTCGTTGAAGGCGGGCACCTCGACGTACCCCGCGGAGCGGTACATCGCGATGGCCTCGGTGAGCGCGCGGTTGGTCTCCAGCCGCGCGCCCCGCGCTCCGCTGCGCGCCGCCTCGGCCTCGAGCTCGGCCAGCAGGCGCCGGCCGATGCCCAGCCCGCGCGCCCGGTCGGCGACCCACATCCGCTTGATCTCGCTGGGCGCTCCGTCGTGGTGCTTGACCGCTCCGCAGCCGATCGGCTCGGCGCGCAGGTAGGCGACGAGCAGCAGTCCCGCCGGCGGCCTGAGCTCATGCGGCTCGGCACTCATCCCGGCGGCGGGATCGAATCCTGAGTCCGATCGGCGGTTGAGCTCGGCGAAGTACGCGCCGATGGTCAGGCGCGCGTCGGGATGGGTGGGATCGACCGGCCGGATCTCCACGAGCGCGGCGGTCAGCAGCCGCTGGACGGTGTCCATCGCGCCGACGAGCCGCTCGCGCTGCGATGCGCTCAGCGGCTCGAGGAACGAGCGCGCGACGTCGTCGCTGCGGCGCTCGAGCACGCGGCGCTCGGCGAGGCCGGCGCGGGTGAGCCGCGCGGTCCGCGTGCGCCGGTCGGCGTCGCTGGGCGCGACGGTGACGAGGCCGTCGGCCTCCAGCGAGCGCAGCAGGCGGCTGACGTAGCCGGAGTCGAGGTCCAGACGCGTGCGCAATGCGCGTAACTCGGCACCGTCGGGCCCGATCTCCCAGAGCAGTCGCGCCTCGCCCATCGGGCGGCGGCGGCCGAGGAAGCCGTCGCTGAGCGCGCCGATGCGCTGCATGACGGTGCGGTTGAAGGTCCGCACCTGGTCGACCATCGCGCTGTCCATTCTCTGACTTTAGTCAGAGACCTCATGTCGTGTCCAGGCGGCGACCGCCGGGTAGGCCGCCGTCATGTCTGGTGACGACAAGGGTGAATGGGCGCAGACCGCCGACGAGGGCGTCGTTCCCGCCGAACTGGGAGGCACCGAGGCTCCCGAGGAGATGCTCGCCGAGGACCCCGAGCTCGGCAGCGCGGTCCTCGGGGAGACGACCGGGTCAGACGAGCCGGCGACCGACAGCGGGATCGACCGCAGCGCGGGCGACGCGGCCGATGCGGTGAGCGACGGTGGCCCGGAGGTGCCCGAGGACGCCGAGCCCGACCTCAAGGACGTCGGCGCGGGGCAGCGCGCTCGCGATCAGTAGTAGACCGTGCGGCAGCGGTGGCGCGGGCGCGCCTTGTACTCGGGGCGCTGGCCGCGGTACCACAGCGCGTTGTCGACGTCGCGCTCGGTCAGGCCGGTGCGCTGGGCGATCGCGGCACAGGCGTGCACGGCGCAGGCGCGGATCTCGCGCTCCTGTGGGCCGGGGCGCAGCAGGCGCCCGGCGTCGATGTGGGCGGCCAGGCGCTCGTCGTAGACGAGGACGCCCTCGCAGCGCAGCACGTGGGGGACGAGGTTGTCGGCGAAGATCGTCAGCGCGTCGAGGTCGTCGAACTCGGCCGCGCCGCCGAGCGCGAGGTCGCTGGGCGCGATCTGCGCGCGCTTGTAGAACGCCTCGTCCTGCCACATGGTCATGCCGCCCGCCAGCAACTCGGCCATCCTCACGGCCGAGCCGCGCGCATTCGCGACGACGTCGAGCGCGTGGCGGTCATCGAGGAAGCGGCCGAGCTCGCGCAGGGCCTGCGCGTAGAGCGCCATCAGCTCGTGGTCGCGGGCCTGGCCGAGCGTGTCGGCGACCTCCTCGGTGCGCATGGCGCGCAACTGTGTGTTGGTCCAGCCGGCGCCGGCGCGCCAGCGATCGGCCAGCGCCCAGGCGACGGTGAAATAGCCCGACGACCCGGTGCGCTTGCGCAGGGTGGGAAACCAGCCCGAGCCGAAGTTGATCGTGTCGAGGACGAGCAGGTAGGCCGCGACGTCGGCCTGCGGGCCCTCTAGGTAGTGGCGCTGTGGATCGAGCTCCGGAGGCTCGCCGGGGGCGAGGTCCTCGAGCGCTTCGAGGTCGATGCGCACCGAGCGGGCCGTTGCCGCGATCTGCGCGCTGCGCGCGCGCACGACTTCGCTGAGCGCCATCGGGCCAGCGTAGTCCGGAAGCCGAAGTCGAGGACCGCGGTGGTGCCCGCGCGGGCCGACCCGTCGGTCAGCCCGGGCGCCACCCCGATGCCGACCTCGCGGTAGCGGCGGTCGAGCAGGATCGCGCGGTGCGGCGGGCTGGCGAGCCAGGCCTGCACGAGGCTCGCGGCGGTGTCGAGCGGCTGCTCGGCCCACGCGATCGCTTCGCCCAGCGCCCAGCTCCTTCGGTGGCGCATGTAGCCGGTCGCGGCGACGCGATCGGCGAGCGTGGCGCCGTCCGGGGCGACGTGGGCGAAGAAGCGCCGGGCCACCATGTCGGCCGCGTGGCCCTGGGCGGCGCGCGTGAGCTGGCTGTTCTGCCGGACGGCGGGGAGCCCGCGCGCGGTGCGCTCGGCGTCGATCACGCACAGCAGCGCGGCGCGCGTGTCCTGGAGCGGCAGGGCGGTCTGCAGGTCGCGGTCGTGCGGACACGTCGCCGCGTTCGCGGCGGGGGCCACGGCGAGCACGAAGCACGCCGCCACGACGCCCTTCGCGAGGGCATCCGTGCCACGCATACCGGCGAGCCTGCCTCTTCTCCTGCTTTCGGGCGGGGGGAAGGCGACCGACGGTCGGATCAAGCGGACGTACGGTCGGCCTGGATTCTGAACGGCTCGTCATCGCCGTTCATCGTGCGTCGGACGGGGTGCCTACGGGTCGGCGGAAGCGCCCGCCGACCGCCGTCGTATGCTCAGCCGTCGTGCCCGAGTCCGTCGCCGACGACCGTATCGAGGCCCTTCTGGAGGGCCTCAACGCGCCTCAGCGCGAGGCCGTGACGCACGGCGACGGCCCGCTGCTCATCCTCGCCGGGGCCGGATCGGGCAAGACGCGAGTGCTGACCCACCGCATCGCCTGGCTGGTGCAGACCGGCCGCGCCCGCGCCGGCGAGCTGCTGGCGATCACCTTTACCAATAAGGCCGCCCAGGAGATGCGCGAGCGCGTCGAGCTGTTGCTCGGCCACTCCACGCGCGGCATGTGGGTCATGACCTTCCACGCCGCCTGCGCGCGCATCATGCGCGCGGAGGCGCCGCGGCTGGGCTACACGCGTCAGTACACGATCTACGACCAGGCCGATTCGCGGCGCCTGGTCAAGCGCTGCATCGACGAGCTCGGCGTCGATCCCAAGCGCTTCACCCCGGCCGCCGTGCAGTCGCAGATCTCGGCGGCCAAGAACTGGCTGCGCGACGCGGAGGCCTACCGCCAGCAGGTCGGCAGCTTCTTCGAGCAGACCGTCGCCGACGTCTACGAGCTCTACGAGCGCGACCTGCACCGCATGAACGCGATGGACTTCGACGACCTCCTCTTCCGGACCGTCAACGTCCTCGAGCTCTTCCCCGAGGTCCGCGCGCGCTACGCCGCCTCCTTCCGCCACGTCCTCGTCGACGAGTACCAGGACACCAACCACGCGCAGTACCGGCTGCTGCAGCTGCTCGCGGGCGAGCACCGGCGCCTGGCGGTCGTCGGCGACGACGACCAGTGCCTCGTCGAAGGGACGCTCGTCACGATGGCCGACGGGACGAAGCGGCCGATCGAGCGGGTGCAGGTGGGCGACGAGGTGCTGTCGTCGTATGGCAGCGGCGACATGCGCGCCGCACGCGTCACCGACGTGTTCGCCTCACGCTGCACGGATGGCATCAGGATCCGCACGCGCGGGGGGCGCGAGATCGTCTCCACGCCCGAGCACACGCACTTCGCGGGGTCCGAAGGCGGCTCGCACGACCTGACGGTCACCCTCTGCGGCGGCCGCCCGGTCGCAGCGCGCGGTTCTGGTGTCGCCAGACGACGCCAATCCACCACGCTTGTGCCGCACCGGGTCGCGCTCGGCGGGCGCGAGAGCGCGTTCGCGGATTTCGGGGCCGCGGCGCGCTTCGCTCGGCACGCGGCGCAGGCCACCAACGCAAGGGTTCGCTTCGCCGCGCGGCTCGGAACGCGCGCGTCGCTGCCCTTCATGCCCGCGTCCTCGGTGCGCCCCGGCATGGCGATGTTCACGGAGGACGGGGGCTACGACATCGTCGAGTCCGTTGAGCCGGTCGAGCTCGACAAGCCGGTGTACGACCTCAACGTCCAGCACACGCACAACTTCGTCGCCGCCGGCCTCATCACGCATAACTCGGTCTACTCCTTCCGGCAGGCCGACATCCGGAACATCCTCGATTTCCAGGAGGACTACCCTGACGCCCACGTCGTCCGCCTCGAGCAGAACTACCGCTCGACGCAGACGATCCTCAGCGTCGCCAACGCGGTCATCAGCCACAACCGCGGGCGGATGGGCAAGTCGTTGTGGACGGACCTCGGCGAGGGGGATCCGGTCAAGGTGCGCGAGCTCGACGACGAGCATGCCGAGGCGCGGTACGTCGTGGGGGAGATCGAGCGGCTGGTCGACGAGGGCGTCTCGCGCTCGGAGATCGCGGTCTTCTACAGGACCAACGCGCAGTCGCGGGTGCTCGAGGACACGCTCGTGCGCCGCGAGATCGGCTATCAGGTCATCGGCGGGACGAAGTTCTACGAGCGGGCGGAGATCAAGGACGCGGTCGCCTATCTGACGGTGCTCGGCAACCCGCAGGACGTCGTGTCGTTCACGCGCATCGCCAACGCGCCCAAGCGCGGTATCGGGCAGACCTCGCTCTCCCGCGTGCTCGCCCACGCCGAGACCATGGGCGAATCGGTCTGGGACGTCGCGGCGCAGGCGCACACGGTGCCGGGCCTCGGCACGGCGGCGGTGCGCGCGTTCGAGCGCTTCATGGCGACGATGGCCGCGCTGCGCGAGCGCGCCGAGCAACGTGTCCCGGTCGGCGACCTGCTCGAGGCGCTGCTCAGCGAGACCGGCTACGTCGACGCCCTCGAGGCCGAGCGCACCTTCGAGGCCCAGGGCCGCATCGAGAACCTCGAGCAGCTCGTCGAGGCCGCGCGCGAGTTCGATGCCCGCGGCCCGGCCAGCGGCGAGGGCGAGGCGACGCTCGACACCTACCTGCAGGAGACCATGCTGCGGGCCGACGCCGACGACCGCCGCGACGACGAGGGGCTCGTCACGCTCATGACCCTGCACAACGCCAAGGGCCTC